>LVCQ01000463.1 GCA_001644975.1 Piscirickettsiaceae bacterium NZ-RLO1 | reverse complement strand
GTTTAATCACATCCCTCAAAAACTGCTTATCTATATTAACGATAACAGCACAGATCTTGTAATGGACTAAATACGGCAATCCTCTTAGTTTAGCCTCTAAAAAAATGTAAATTTTTGTTTACTGAAATGTAATTTTAACGCTATCTTTTGTTTTCTATTGCGTAGAATCGGGTCAACAAATTACTATAGCAACGCCCTCCG
>LVCQ01000462.1 GCA_001644975.1 Piscirickettsiaceae bacterium NZ-RLO1 | reverse complement strand
TTTTATAATATAGCTAAATCCTAAATGTATGGCATAATAACTTATTGAATAATTGTAGAATTAAACAAGGAATGTGCCATGGGGTATCCAGTTGAATTCAGACGGAAGGTTTTTAAGTTAAAAGAAAAGAAAGGGCTAACTTATGAGGAAGTTTCAGAGCTCTTTGGCGTTTCAATGAGGACGCTGTTTCGATGGAATACAACGCCC
>LVCQ01000461.1 GCA_001644975.1 Piscirickettsiaceae bacterium NZ-RLO1 | reverse complement strand
GCGATTGCCATCGCTTGGCCTCGCGTTGTACAGAAGAAAAACGAGCTAACGCTAAGCAAGGACAAGCTTTTCAGCAAATCACAGAGAAAGAAAAAGTATTGATTCATGAGCGGTTAAGCACCCATACGTCACCCGATGTTATTAGTAAAGAGCTTATACAGGAGCATGATATCCAAGTGAGTGAGAGCACCATCTACCGTTATAT
>LVCQ01000460.1 GCA_001644975.1 Piscirickettsiaceae bacterium NZ-RLO1 | reverse complement strand
GATCAGGCTACCCTATTCCGGACAAATAAATTACAATAATCCGAGCCGGAGGAATCACAATGGGAAAGCGTCACGTCACCAAGTACACCGAAGAATTTAAAAAATCATCTGCCAAGCTTGCAGTCGATTCAAATCAAGCAATTAGTCATACAGCACAGGAATTGGGTATTCACTCAAGTACACTGCATGGTTGGGTCAATAAATATTATC
>LVCQ01000459.1 GCA_001644975.1 Piscirickettsiaceae bacterium NZ-RLO1 | reverse complement strand
TTTTATACCGGTGCTGAAAGCGTCGCCTCTGCAGTGAATAAATTTAAAGAAAATAATCATTTAAACATATTAAAGCGCTGCGTACAGCCATTTACGCTTCTTTATAACAGTACGTAGCCCTATTTTTACAACACAGCAAACTCACACCACAACGCATATTTTTTCGTACACCTTCAGGCTTTCTCCAGTTAATTAATTCGCCCTCCG
>LVCQ01000458.1 GCA_001644975.1 Piscirickettsiaceae bacterium NZ-RLO1 | reverse complement strand
TTGACCCAGTAAATAAAGAGGCTGTTAATAATAACTTCCCTAATAGGGCACCAATGACATTAATACGACCCTTTTCATGCCAGTTATGAACACCATAACAGCGCGTTCCTTTCTGGGAGTAGCCTCGCTTTCTTGGCATATCTGTTGCAAAACCACTTTCATCTAAATAAACAATGGGTCGACCATAGCCGGCGTAGCGCTTGATTTTATT
>LVCQ01000457.1 GCA_001644975.1 Piscirickettsiaceae bacterium NZ-RLO1 | reverse complement strand
GCAACAGTGCCGCATTACGTGCCTTGAATCGGCCACTACATACCCTGCTCTCAAATGGCGCTACGGCTCGTAAAGATTTTTAGACACTCGTTACGCTTGCTACAGACCTTACGCTCTTCCGCAACTCCGCTCTGCTAAAAATCCGGTTCTGTCGCAATTTGAAATTTTCACAGAGAGGCACTTTTCTTCAGGCATAGTTAGGCTGCGAGCAAG
>LVCQ01000456.1 GCA_001644975.1 Piscirickettsiaceae bacterium NZ-RLO1 | reverse complement strand
ACTGCAACATTCAACTGGTCGTTGCGAAACATTTGCCTGATGACATCTTGCAAACAGTAGTGAGCTAGGTGCATGAAATCAGAGTAAAGCTTATCTTTATTACTGTGGTTATAGAATGGGCCACGCAGTTGCTCTGGCAGCGTTAGTACCACCTGACGGTAACTGATGCCTAAAAAAAGTTTTGATGTGATCCTTTCCATTGCTTCGCGCCCGT
>LVCQ01000455.1 GCA_001644975.1 Piscirickettsiaceae bacterium NZ-RLO1 | reverse complement strand
GGAAGCATTATTCCGGTGAGATCATTCTTTGGCTGGTGCGTTGGTATGGCCGCTATGCCTTATCTTACCGTGATCTCAAAGAAATAGCAGCTGAAAGAGGTCTTGAGATTGAGCGTTCAACCATTTGTCGTTGGGTGCACGAGTATGGCTCGCAGATCGCCAAACGGCTGAGGCCCCACTTTCGTCAAACGTGTACCTCTTGGCGGTTAGATGA
>LVCQ01000454.1 GCA_001644975.1 Piscirickettsiaceae bacterium NZ-RLO1 | reverse complement strand
CGCTTACGATATTTACCTTTGTAAGGTGTGTTAGAGCCTGTACTCTTAGCTGGAGCTGGAGCTGGAGCTGGAGCTGGAGCTGGAGCTGGAGCTGGAGCTGGAGCTGGAGTCGTTGCAGTATTTGAAACTAGAGGTGCTGGTGGGGTTACATTAAGAGTAGATGCTGTACTAGGAGTAGGGGTCGGAAGGGTGCCCATTTCCTTTTGAAGGTGTGTT
>LVCQ01000453.1 GCA_001644975.1 Piscirickettsiaceae bacterium NZ-RLO1 | reverse complement strand
GGGCGTTAAAAACTAGGCAATAAAGCGTTCACCACTCTACAGAAAATCAACTTCTAATAGGATAATTCCGTCTTTTTTCAATTATGCTATGAAGTTAGATCATCTTTTAACAACTTCAACTGAAAAATGCTTTCACAGAAAGTAGCCAACCAGCTTATGATGAAATTTACTTACTAAAAACATTTTTTGACAAACTTTGTTTTTCCTAGACCTATAAT
>LVCQ01000452.1 GCA_001644975.1 Piscirickettsiaceae bacterium NZ-RLO1 | reverse complement strand
GCGTTTGCTAGATGTCATGCGCGATTCCAGGGGTTTTTCCTAGAAGTAATGAAATTAGTGACAAAGAAATAGCAAAAATAGAGCATACATTGAACGCAAGAAGAAGAGCGAATTTGAATTATCGCTCACCTAACCATGTTTTTTAGAGTATTTGATGGCGGCTTAGTATAGAGTAGTGTTGCACTTCAGATGACGGAGGGCGAAATGTTTGTATATCATAC
>LVCQ01000451.1 GCA_001644975.1 Piscirickettsiaceae bacterium NZ-RLO1 | reverse complement strand
AATATAACGTAATTGACCTTTTTGAACCATGCGCATCGCTTCCATTATGTCAATGGTAGGCCGTGCTGTAGAAAGTGATTGGTACCATTGGCGGAAACGGGATTTGCGCTTTACCGCTTTGTGATCATTTTCAATGCAGTTGTTTAAATACTTCACTCGCCTGAGTTTACACTGACTAGAAAAGACACCTTCATCTTTGGCTTTTTGGTGAGCGGGTGGAAA
>LVCQ01000450.1 GCA_001644975.1 Piscirickettsiaceae bacterium NZ-RLO1 | reverse complement strand
AATGTGGTTGGCTCAACTTTCTTTGATTTTAAGACCATCACCTCTGACAACGGAACAGAGTTTGCGGGTCATGAGGACATTTCAAAGATCACTGAAGCAAACTTTTACTTTACTAGACCTTATCGTTCTTGTGATAGAGGTCTAAATGAACACACAAATGGTTTGATAAGGCGTTTTCTACCTAAAGGGACTGATTTTAATGAAATTAGTGACAAAGAAATAGCAAAAAT
>LVCQ01000449.1 GCA_001644975.1 Piscirickettsiaceae bacterium NZ-RLO1 | reverse complement strand
AGTAGAGAGTTCATATTCATACAGATAAACTCTCTAGTTCGCCTTTTGACTTAGAGGGTAGAGATGGTTTATCGGCACTTAAATGAAAAATGATCGTTTTTATATCGAACAACGATTATCAGAAGGAGACTCGCTCAGATCAATTGCTAGAGCACTTGACTTTTCTCCTAGCACGATTAGCCGCGAGATTAAACGGCATACCCTAAGCGATTTTAACGGTCTTTATTGCCA
>LVCQ01000448.1 GCA_001644975.1 Piscirickettsiaceae bacterium NZ-RLO1 | reverse complement strand
AAGAGAAGCATACAAAAGGGGTTTATAGCCCCCTTTTAAGAGAAGCATACAAAAGGGGTTTATAGCCCCCTTTTAAGAGAAGCACACAAAAGGGGTTTATAGCCCCCTTTTAAGAGAAGCACACAAAAGGGGTTTATAGCCCCCTTTTAAGAGAAGCACACAAAAGGGGTTTATAGCCCCCTTTTAAGAGAAGCACACAAAAGGGGTTTATAGCCCCCTTTTAAGAGAAGC
>LVCQ01000447.1 GCA_001644975.1 Piscirickettsiaceae bacterium NZ-RLO1 | reverse complement strand
CGGAGGGCGTTTAGCTTCTGCCCATTTTCTCTCAATCGGGTTAAGGTCAGGGCTATAAGATGGTAAATACTCAAGTGTATGCCCTTGCTCTTCAATTGCTTCAATCATATCAGAGCGTTTGTGAAAACGCGCATTATCCATAACAATTACTGAATGTGCTGGCAATTTAGGCAATAAATCTTTAACTAGCCATGCATAAAACACATCAGAATTAATTGACCCAGTAAATCGTAAGCG
>LVCQ01000446.1 GCA_001644975.1 Piscirickettsiaceae bacterium NZ-RLO1 | reverse complement strand
CTTCTCCAAGAATAACGTGCAAATGAGGATTGTAAGTACCATTACGACTGTTAGTGTGAATAAAGGCGATCACTGCAACATTCAACTGGTCGTTGCGAAACATTTGCCTGATGACATCTTGCAAACAGTAGTGAGCTAGGTGCATGAAATCAGAGTAAAGCTTATCTTTATTACTGTGGTTATAGAATGGGCCACGCAGTTGCTCTGGCAGCGTTAGTACCACCTGACGGTAACTGATGCCT
>LVCQ01000445.1 GCA_001644975.1 Piscirickettsiaceae bacterium NZ-RLO1 | reverse complement strand
AAAGCGCAAATCCCGTTTCCGCCAATGGTACCAATCACTTTCTACAGCACGGCCTACCATTGACATAATGGAAGCGATGCGCATGGTTCAAAAAGGTCAATTACGTTATATTAAAAACAGAATATCTGTGCCCAAAATCAGCTCATTGATAAATTATTTGGATTAGCTTCTTAATTCTAAGCAGAGAGCACAAGAAAATAACCTTTCTGAAGCTCACTATAATTTTTCGCAACAGTGCCAAA
>LVCQ01000444.1 GCA_001644975.1 Piscirickettsiaceae bacterium NZ-RLO1 | reverse complement strand
CGCTTACGCACTTCTTTTTCTTTGGTTTTAATTTCATCCTTAAACTCCGCCACAGCGCTATCGATATTAAAAGCCAGGCTTGCATTCGCTAAAAACACCTTTTTCCAGTTTTGAACAGTTTTAGGGACTAGCTCATATTTCGAGCATATTTGGTTGAGCGTCTGATCTCCTTCGATGACCTCTAAGACAACTTTAGTTTTAAATTCAGCGCTTGGCTTCTTTCTTTTTGACTCATATCATAG
>LVCQ01000443.1 GCA_001644975.1 Piscirickettsiaceae bacterium NZ-RLO1 | reverse complement strand
TGTCCCAGTAGAGAGTTCATATTCATACAGATAAACTCTCTAGTTCGCCTTTTGACTTAGAGGGTAGAGATGGTTTATCGGCACTTAAATGAAAAAGATCGTTTTTATATCGAACAACGATTATCAGAAGGAGACTCGCTCAGATCAATTGCTAGAGCACTTGACTTTTCTCCTAGCACGATTAGCCGCGAGATTAAACGGCATACCCCAAGCGATTTTAACGGTCTTTATTGCCATCGCTTGGCCT
>LVCQ01000442.1 GCA_001644975.1 Piscirickettsiaceae bacterium NZ-RLO1 | reverse complement strand
GGCCCCGTTGACATTTCACCTTAGCCATAAGATGGTGCTTGCAATTTTCAAAAAGGATAAATATCTGCAAGCTTCTTTTTACAAAACGTGAAAAAACCCTTCTAAATTGCTTTAACTTGCCAATGCAACACTCTACCAAGTGCCTTTCTTTGTAAACATGCTGATCATGGTAAAATTTATTAGCCCTATTTGATTTAGAAGGAATAACACATTTAGAGCCCTTATTAGTAATCAGCTCTCTT
>LVCQ01000441.1 GCA_001644975.1 Piscirickettsiaceae bacterium NZ-RLO1 | reverse complement strand
GGTAGCGACGCTTACGAGTATCGAACAAGGTTCAACACTTAGGTGGCAGCCTAATTCTTTCATCTTTGCTATGGCAATGGTGGGAGTGCTTTATTAAATCTTATGGTTTTTTATTGTGTAATACATGCCTTTATCAAGCGACTTAACGAATTAATTGCCACTGTTTATAAATTTATTTATGTAGATAAGTATAGTGCCACTGTTAGTCAAGACAAATCTTTTAACTGATTAATTCCTTTTATGCTGCCTCC
>LVCQ01000440.1 GCA_001644975.1 Piscirickettsiaceae bacterium NZ-RLO1 | reverse complement strand
ACAACGCGAGGCCAAGCGATGGCAATAAAGACCGTTGAAAATCGCTTGGGGTATGCCGTTTAATCTCGCGGCTAATCGTGCTAGGAGAAAAGTCAAGTGCTCTAGCAATTGATCTGAGCGAGTCTCCTTCTGATAATCGTTGTTCGATATAAAAACGATCTTTTTCATTTAAGTGCCGATAAACCATCTCTACCCTCTAAGTCAAAAGGCGAACTAGAGAGTTTATCTGTATGAATATGAACTCTCTACT
>LVCQ01000439.1 GCA_001644975.1 Piscirickettsiaceae bacterium NZ-RLO1 | reverse complement strand
AATTGTAGAATTAAACAAGGAATGTGCCATGGGGTATCCAGTTGAATTCAGACGGAAGGTCTTTAAGTTAAAAGAAAAGAAAGGGCTAACTTATGAGGAAGTTTCAGAGCTCTTTGGCGTTTCAATGAGGACGCTGTTTCGATGGAATACAAGAATAGAAATAAAAAAGAAGGCACCAAAACCTCGAGCGATTAACTTAGAAGAACTAAAGAATGATGTAAAAAGTCATCCGGATAGTTACGCCCTCCG
>LVCQ01000438.1 GCA_001644975.1 Piscirickettsiaceae bacterium NZ-RLO1 | reverse complement strand
GTAGCGCTTGATTTTATTCTGGAAGCTTGTACGTGTATTTTCGTTGGCTTTTGGATGTTTTAGTGTTTTTTTTACAGCTGATTCCAAGGAAATTCAACCAATGCTGAATACAGTGTTGACTTACACCAAAACGTTGCGCACGTTCCCATTGGTAACTATCCGGATGACTTTTTACATCATTCTTTAGTTCTTCTAAGTTAATCGCTCGAGGTTTTGGTGCCTTCTTTTTTATTTCTATTCTTGCGCCCTCCG
>LVCQ01000437.1 GCA_001644975.1 Piscirickettsiaceae bacterium NZ-RLO1 | reverse complement strand
GTACAACGCGAGGCCAAGCGATGGCAATAAAGACCGTTAAAATCGCTTGGGGTATGCCGTTTAATCTCGCGGCTAATCGTGCTAGGAGAAAAGTCAAGTGCTCTAGCAATTGATCTGAGCGAGTCTCCTTCTGATAATCGTTGTTCGATATAAAAACGATCTTTTTCATTTAAGTGCCGATAAACCATCTCTACCCTCTAAGTCAAAAGGCGAACTAGAGAGTTTATCTGTATGAATATGAACTCTCTACT
>LVCQ01000436.1 GCA_001644975.1 Piscirickettsiaceae bacterium NZ-RLO1 | reverse complement strand
GCGTAAGCGTCGCTACCTCGGTAGGTATTTTGCACATCCAATGATGCAAAATCGCCGAGCAAAACGCGACGACTATAAACCCTCGGCTGTCCGCGTCACACAGCGTTGCGTGCCTTGAATCGGCACACTCCACCACTGTGCTCTCACATGACTCTACGGTTCGTATAGATTTTTAGACACTCGTTACGCTTGCTACAGACCCGAACCTACCTCGGCCTACTCACCCCGTGCCTTGCACTCCTTGGCTCGCAGC
>LVCQ01000435.1 GCA_001644975.1 Piscirickettsiaceae bacterium NZ-RLO1 | reverse complement strand
ATTATACTACCGAGGTAGCGACGCTTACGCCAGTATTTTTGATATTCATTATTCAAAAGACGATTATAACTGGCGTAATCAGTGAATTGATCACGACATTCATCAGGCATGATAAAATCCTCATGATTGTAAGCTTCACGTAATAGAGAAATCACACGAAATCTCCACATTGGCATAATAACTTTATTTGCAAAATAAATACTTTCCCAGTTCTTACCATCCTTAGACAAGCCTCCACGAGTTACAGAGAT
>LVCQ01000434.1 GCA_001644975.1 Piscirickettsiaceae bacterium NZ-RLO1 | reverse complement strand
GCTGATTCCAAGGAAATTCAACCAATGCTGAATACAGTGTTGACTTACACCAAAACGTTGCGCACGTTCCCATTGATAACTATCCGGATGACTTTTTACATCATTCTTTAGTTCTTCTAAGTTAATCGCTCGAGGTTTTGGTGCCTTCTTTTTTATTTCTATTCTTGTATTCCATCGAAACAGCGTCCTCATTGAAACGCCAAAGAGCTCTGAAACTTCCTCATAAGTTAGCCCTTTCTTTTCTTTTAACTTAAAGA
>LVCQ01000433.1 GCA_001644975.1 Piscirickettsiaceae bacterium NZ-RLO1 | reverse complement strand
TTTTTGCACCTCCAATGATGCAAAATCGCCGAGCAAAACGCGACGACTATAAACCCTCGGCTGCCCTCGTCACAGGGCATTACGTGCCTTGAATCGGCCACTACATACCCTGCTCTCAAATGGCGCTACGGCTCGTAAAGATTTTTAGACACTCGTTACGCTTGCTACAGACCTTACGGTCTTCCGCAACTCCGCTCTGCTAAAAATCCTCACCTACCTCGGCCTACTCACCTCGTGCTTTGCACTCCTTGGCTCGCAG
>LVCQ01000432.1 GCA_001644975.1 Piscirickettsiaceae bacterium NZ-RLO1 | reverse complement strand
ACGCTTACGAAAGACCGTTAAAATCGCTTGGGGTATGCCGTTTAATCTCGCGGCTAATCGTGCTAGGAGAAAAGTCAAGTGCTCTAGCAATTGATCTGAGCGAGTCTCCTTCTGATAATCGTTGTTCGATATAAAAACGATCTTTTTCATTTAAGTGCCGATAAACCATCTCTACCCTCTAAGTCAAAAGGCGAACTAGAGAGTTTATCTGTATGAATATGAACTCTCTACTGAGTGTTGCACTTCAGATGACGGAGGGC
>LVCQ01000431.1 GCA_001644975.1 Piscirickettsiaceae bacterium NZ-RLO1 | reverse complement strand
ATTAAAAGCCAGGCTTGCATTCGCTAAAAACACCTTTTTCCAGTTTTGAACAGTTTTAGGGACTAGCTCATATTTCGAGCATATTTGGTTGAGCGTCTGATCTCCTTCGATGACCTCTAAGACAACTTTAGTTTTAAATTCAGCGCTTGGCTTCTTTCTTTTTTGACTCATATCATAGCTCCTAAAATGTTAAGCATCATTTTAACCTTTCAGGAATAAATCGTTAAACTATTCTGTCTGAAAACTCGGGAGCATTAT
>LVCQ01000430.1 GCA_001644975.1 Piscirickettsiaceae bacterium NZ-RLO1 | reverse complement strand
CCTTGGCTCGCAGCGATTGATCTGAGCGAGTCTCCTTCTGATAATCGTTGTTCGATATAAAAACGATCTTTTTCATTTAAGTGCCGATAAACCATCTCTACCCTCTAAGTCAAAAGGCGAACTAGAGAGTTTATCTGTATGAATATGAACTCTCTACTGAGTGTTGCACTTCAGATGACGGAGGGCGAAGTTATTATGCCAATGTGGAGATTTCGTGTGATTTCTCTATTACGTGAAGCTTATAGCTAAATCCTAAATGTATAG
>LVCQ01000429.1 GCA_001644975.1 Piscirickettsiaceae bacterium NZ-RLO1 | reverse complement strand
CCCTTTAAATGGAAGCATTATTCCGGTGAGATCATTCTTTGGCTGGTGCGTTGGTATGGCCGCTATGCCTTATCTTACCGTGATCTCAAAGAAATAGCAGCTGAAAGAGGTCTTGAGATTGAGCGTTCAACCATTTGTCGTTGGGTGCACGAGTATGGCTCGCAGATCGCCAAACGGCTGAGGCCCCACTTTCGTCAAACGTGTACCTCTTGGCGGTTAGATGAAACGTTGGTGAAAATTAAAGGTCGTTGGTATTACCTTTA
>LVCQ01000428.1 GCA_001644975.1 Piscirickettsiaceae bacterium NZ-RLO1 | reverse complement strand
TGCCTCATTGGTGCCCTATTAGGGAAGTTATTATTAACAGCCTCTTTATTTACTGGGTCAATTAATTCTGATGTGTTTTATGCATGGCTAGTTAAAGATTTATTGCCTAAATTGCCAGCACATTCAGTAATTGTTATGGATAATGCGCGTTTTCACAAACGCTCTGATATGATTGAAGCAATTGAAGAGCAAGGGCATACACTTGAGTATTTACCATCTTATAGCCCTGACCTTAACCCGATTGAGAGAAAATGGGCAGAAGCTTATAG
>LVCQ01000427.1 GCA_001644975.1 Piscirickettsiaceae bacterium NZ-RLO1 | reverse complement strand
CGTAAGCGTCGCTACCTCGGTAGGTATTTTGCACATCCAATGATGCAAAACGCGACGACTATAAACCCTCGGCTGCCCTCGTCACAGGGCATTACGTGCCTTGAATCGGCCACTACATACCCTGCTCTCAAATGGCGCTACGGCTCGTAAAGATTTTTAGACACTCGTTACGCTTGCTACAGACCTTACGCTCTTCCGCAACTCCGCTCTGCTAAAAATCCTCACCTACCTCGGCCTACTCACCCCGTGCTTTGCACTCCTTGGCTCGCAGC
>LVCQ01000426.1 GCA_001644975.1 Piscirickettsiaceae bacterium NZ-RLO1 | reverse complement strand
ACACAAAAGGGGTTTATAGCCCCCTTTTAAGAGAAGCACACAAAAGGGGTTTATAGCCCCCTTTTAAGAGAAGCACACAAAAGGGGTTTATAGCCCCCTTTTAAGAGAAGTACATAAAAGGGGTTTACAGCCCCCCTTTTAGTCAATTAAATCAGATTAAATCTACAATCCTCTTTTTAGCTTCACTATCACCCTCAATATAGCGCTGGGTAGTTTGTAGTGTGGTATGGCCAGCCAGTTGTTGAACGTCACGCAAAGAGCCACCGGCTTTGA
>LVCQ01000425.1 GCA_001644975.1 Piscirickettsiaceae bacterium NZ-RLO1 | reverse complement strand
TCTGTGCAAACACCTGAACTAGATTCAGGCATGATTGATTCAACAGTGGTTCGAGCTCATGCTTGTTCTGCAGGATATAAAAAAAGATAAAGGGATTAACCAAGCTTTAGATCGTAGTTGTGGAGGCTTCAGTACAAAAGTCCATGTTTTAACTGAGGGATTGGGTTATCCTATAGATTTTGTACTGACACGAGGGCAAGCACATGATGCTCCTCAGGCATTGGGATTACTCACTTCAATAAGGTTTGATCAAATTATTGCTGATAAAGCTTA
>LVCQ01000424.1 GCA_001644975.1 Piscirickettsiaceae bacterium NZ-RLO1 | reverse complement strand
CACTTCTTTTTCTTTGGTTTTAATTTCATCCTTAAACTCCGCCACAGCGCTATCGATATTAAAAGCCAGGCTTGCATTCGCTAAAAACACCTTTTTCCAGTTTTGAACAGTTTTAGGGACTAGCTCATATTTCGAGCATATTTGGTTGAGCGTCTGATCTCCTTCGATGACCTCTAAGACAACTTTAGTTTTAAATTCAGCGCTTGGCTTCTTTCTTTTTGACTCATATCATAGCTCCTAAAATGTTAAGCATCATTTTAACCTTTCAGGAAT
>LVCQ01000423.1 GCA_001644975.1 Piscirickettsiaceae bacterium NZ-RLO1 | reverse complement strand
CAGAGTTTGCGGGTCATGAGGACATTTCAAAGATACTGAAGCAAACTTTTACTTTGCTAGACCTTATCGTTCTTGTGTAGAGGTCTAAATGAACACACAAATGGTTTGATAAGGCGTTTTCTACCTAAAGGGACGGATTTTAATGAAATTAGTGACAAAGAAATAGCTAAAAATAGAGCATACATTCGCTGCGAGCCAAGGAGTGCAAAGCACGGGGTGAGTAGGCCGAGGTAGGTGAGGAATTTTTAGCAGAGCGGAGTTGCGGAAGAGC
>LVCQ01000422.1 GCA_001644975.1 Piscirickettsiaceae bacterium NZ-RLO1 | reverse complement strand
AATCAAATAATTAAGATCAGCACTCTCGCTGAAATCAGTAATTTCATCTAAAAATATTTGCTGATAAGATAATACTGGCATAATCTACTCCAACCATTAATATTTAAATGATATATATTTTTATAAATACTATTTATCTATAAGCTTTTATTTATTCATAACTTTTAATTAAAAAATAAACACTTGACAACTTAAGATAACATAAAAAAACTATAAATAACCATATAATGTATATTTAAATATTATATTCTTTAGGTATTTTTACAAGAACCCGCCCTCCG
>LVCQ01000421.1 GCA_001644975.1 Piscirickettsiaceae bacterium NZ-RLO1 | reverse complement strand
CGTCGCTACCTCGGTAGGTATTTTGCACATCCAATGATGCAAAATCGCCGAGCAAAACGCGACGACTATAAACCCTCGGCTGCCCTCGTCACAGGGCATTACGTGCCTTGAATCGGCCACTACATACCCTGCTCTCAAATGGCGCTACGGCTCGTAAAGATTTTTAGACACTCGTTACGCTTGCTACAGACCTTACGCTCTTCCGCAACTCCGCTCTGCTAAAAATCCTCACCTACCTCGGCCTACTCACCCCGTGCTTTGCACTCCTTGGCTCGCAGCGA
>LVCQ01000420.1 GCA_001644975.1 Piscirickettsiaceae bacterium NZ-RLO1 | reverse complement strand
CCTGCTTAGCGTTAGCTCGTTTTTCTCTGTACAACGCGAGGCCAAGCGATGGCAATAAAGACCGTTAAAATCGCTTGGGGTATGCCGATTTAATCTCGCGGCTAATCGTGCTAGGAGAAAAGTCAAGTGCTCTAGCAATTGATCTGAGCGAGTCTCCTTCTGATAATCGTTGTTCGATATAAAAACGATCCTTTTTCATTTAAGTGCCGATAAACCATCTCTACCCTCTAAGTCAAAAGGCGAACTAGAGAGTTTATCTGTATGAATATGAACTCTCTACT
>LVCQ01000419.1 GCA_001644975.1 Piscirickettsiaceae bacterium NZ-RLO1 | reverse complement strand
TCAGACGCTCAACCAAATATGCTCGAAATATGAGCTAGTCCCTAAAACTGTTCAAAACTGGAAAAAGGTGTTTTTAGCGAATGCAAGCCTGGCTTTTAATATCGATAGCGCTGTGGCGGAGTTTAAGGATGAAATTAAAACCAAAGAAAAAGAAGTGAATGAACTTCACCGTCAACTGGGCAAACGCACAGCAGAGTTGGAGTGGGCTGCAAAAAAGTTGAAGAGCTTGGACTATGAAAAAAGAAAGTGCCTTATTGAGTCTGAGCCGAAAAATATTCCAGTT
>LVCQ01000418.1 GCA_001644975.1 Piscirickettsiaceae bacterium NZ-RLO1 | reverse complement strand
GCCCTCCGTCATCTGAAGTGCAACACTACTCTATACTAAGCCGCCATCAAATACTCTAAAAAAACATGATTAGGTGAGCGATAATTCAAACTCGCTCTTCTTCTGGTGTTCAATGTATGCTCTATTTTTGCTATTTCTTTGTCACTAATTTCATTAAAATCCGTCCCTTTAGGTAGAAAACGCCTTATCAAACCATTTGTGTGTTCATTTAGACCTCTATCACAAGAACGATAAGGTCTAGCAAAGTAAAAGTTTGCTTCAGTGATCTTTGAAATGTCCTTATAG
>LVCQ01000417.1 GCA_001644975.1 Piscirickettsiaceae bacterium NZ-RLO1 | reverse complement strand
CTGTACAACGCGAGGCCAAGCGATGGCAATAAAGACCGTTAAAATCGCTTGGGGTATGCCGTTTAATCTCGCGGCTAATCGTGCTAGGAGAAAAGTCAAGTGCTCTAGCAATTGATCTGAGCGAGTCTCCTTCTGATAATCGTTGTTCGATATAAAAACGATCTTTTTCATTTAAGTGCCGATAAACCATCTCTACCCTCTAAGTCAAAAGGCGAACTAGAGAGCTTATCTGTATGAATATGAACTCTCTACTGAGTGTTGCACTTCAGATGACGGAGGGCGCA
>LVCQ01000416.1 GCA_001644975.1 Piscirickettsiaceae bacterium NZ-RLO1 | reverse complement strand
AAAGCTGATCCACTAATGCTTTACGCTCGGGGAAATTGCCTTTCACCATAGTCAATAAGTAGTACTGCCACTTCTTCCGTAGGAGCTGCAACGGAAGCTTAGAGAAACTCAGCCACTCACTTGTTAGCGGGTTAAACGCGCCTTCTCCAAGAATAACGTGCAAATGAGGATTGTAAGTACCATTACGACTGTTAGTGTGAATAAAGGCGATCACTGCAACATTCAACTGGTCGTTGCGAAACATTTGCCTGATATAATGCTCCCGAGTTTTCAGACAGAATAGTTT
>LVCQ01000415.1 GCA_001644975.1 Piscirickettsiaceae bacterium NZ-RLO1 | reverse complement strand
ATTATACAAGGCACTGCCATTGTGAATAAAACAGAAGATAGAGTAAAAATAACAGCTGCTGCTGAAAGTCTATACATTTAAGGTTTCACCGTGCCCTGTAAAATAAGGCCTTATAAAAAAACTAGCCTTATTTAAAGTAAAGTATAGAAACTATTTATTATTTTTCCTATTGCAGTACGAACAGCTCTATTCACTATAAATATCTTGTAAGGCTCGCGCTAAGTCGCCATATTGGAATTGAAAGCCAATATCAAGCAATCGCTTCGGTATCACATATTGACCTTTTAAAA
>LVCQ01000414.1 GCA_001644975.1 Piscirickettsiaceae bacterium NZ-RLO1 | reverse complement strand
AACGCTGCGAGCCAAGGAGTGCAAAGCACGGGGTGAGTAGGCCGAGGTAGGTGAGGATTTTTAGCAGAGCGGAGTTGCGGAAGAGCGTAAGGTCTGTAGCAAGCGTAACGAGTGTCTAAAAATCTTTACGAGCCGTAGCGCCATTTGAGAGCAGGGTATGTAGTGGCCGATTCAAGGCACGTAATGCCCTGTGACGAGGGCAGCCGAGGGTTTATAGTCGTCGCGTTTTGCTCGGCGATTTTGCATCATTGGATGTGCAAAATACCTACCGAGGTAGCGACGCTTACG
>LVCQ01000413.1 GCA_001644975.1 Piscirickettsiaceae bacterium NZ-RLO1 | reverse complement strand
TTCTCATTTTTTTGATAACACCTGGATTGTCGATTGATGCAAATTTATGGGAATTACGCCCAGGCAAACCATTGAGTGCTGTACGCATGCCAGCAAAGGCCGAAACAACGACATCAGTAACATCTTCAATGCTAATTAAATTATTTAGCTGCTCTTGGTATTCAAGCTCGCGCAAATTACTTTGTGCATCTAAGTTTCGTATCCTCGCCTCTTTGAGGTCACTGCTCTCAGCTTCGCCCTCTGCATTTTCATCTTTTTTTATGTTATAGCGAGTCCATGCCTTCGCCC
>LVCQ01000412.1 GCA_001644975.1 Piscirickettsiaceae bacterium NZ-RLO1 | reverse complement strand
CGTAAGCGTCGCTACCTCGGTAGGTATTTTGCACATCCAATGATGCAAAATCGCCGAGCAAAACGCGACGACTATAAACCCTCGGCTGCCCTCGTCACAGGGCATTACGTGCCTTGAATCGGCCACTACATACCCTGCTCTCAAATGGCGCTACGGCTCGTAAAGATTTTTAGACACTCGTTACGCTTGCTACAGACCTTACGCTCTTCCGCAACTCCGCTCTGCTAAAAATCCTCACCTACCTCGGCCTACTCACCCCGTGCTTTGCACTCCTTGGCTCGCAGCGGA
>LVCQ01000411.1 GCA_001644975.1 Piscirickettsiaceae bacterium NZ-RLO1 | reverse complement strand
ACATTGGTCGATAAGGCGAATAAAATGTGTTGTATAAGGAAAATGCCTAACAAACAAGCCAAGACGGTTATCAATACATTCATGAATGTGGTTGGCTCAACTTTCTTTGATTTTAAGACCATCACCTCTGACAACGGAACAGAGTTTGCGGGTCATGAGGACATTTCAAAGATCACTGAAGCAAACTTTTACTTTGCTAGACCTTATCGTTCTTGTGATAGAGGTCTAAATGAACACACAAATGGTTTGATAAGGCGTTTTCTACCTAAAGGGACGGATTTTAATGAAA
>LVCQ01000410.1 GCA_001644975.1 Piscirickettsiaceae bacterium NZ-RLO1 | reverse complement strand
TTTCGCTGCGAGCCAAGGAGTGCAAAGCACGGGGTGAGTAGGCCGAGGTAGGTGAGGATTTTTAGCAGAGCGGAGTTGCGGAAGACCGTAAGGTCTGTAGCAAGCGTAACGAGTGTCTAAAAATCTTTACGAGCCGTAGCGCCATTTGAGAGCAGGGTATGTAGTGGCCGATTCAAGGCACGTAATGCCCTGTGACGAGGGCAGCCGAGGGTTTATAGTCGTCGCGTTTTGCTCGGCGATTTTGCATCATTGGATGTGCAAAATACCTACCGAGGTAGCGACGCTTACG
>LVCQ01000409.1 GCA_001644975.1 Piscirickettsiaceae bacterium NZ-RLO1 | reverse complement strand
GTCGCTGCGAGCCAAGGAGTGCAAAGCACGGGGTGAGTAGGCCGAGGTAGGTGAGGATTTTTAGCAGAGCGGAGTTGCGGAAGAGCGTAAGGTCTGTAGCAAGCGTAACGAGTGTCTAAAAATCTTTACGAGCCGTAGCGCCATTTGAGAGCAGGGTATGTAGTGGCCGATTCAAGGCACGTAATGCCCTGTGACGAGGGCAGCCGAGGGTTTATAGTCGTCGCGTTTGCTCGGCGATTTTGCATCATTGGATGTGCAAAATACCTACCGAGGTAGCGACGCTTACGG
>LVCQ01000408.1 GCA_001644975.1 Piscirickettsiaceae bacterium NZ-RLO1 | reverse complement strand
CTTTAAGTTAAAAGAAAAGAAAGGGCTAACTTATGAGGAAGTTTCAGAGCTCTTTGGCGTTTCAATGAGGACGCTGTTTCGATGGAATACAAGAATAGAAATAAAAAAGAAGGCACCAAAACCTCGAGCGATTAACTTAGAAGAACTAAAGAATGATGTAAAAAGTCATCCGGATAGTTATCAATGGGAACGTGCGCAACGTTTTGGTGTAAGTCAACACTGTATTCAGCATTGGTTGAATTTCCTTGGAATCAGCTGTAAAAAAAACACTAAAACATCCAAAAGCCAACG
>LVCQ01000407.1 GCA_001644975.1 Piscirickettsiaceae bacterium NZ-RLO1 | reverse complement strand
TGATCACAAAGCGGTAAAGCGCAAATCCCGTTTCCGCCAATGGTACCAATCACTTTCTACAGCACGGCCTACCATTGACATAATGGAAGCGATGCGCATGGTTCAAAAGGTCAATTACGTTATATTAAAAACAGAATATCTGTGCCCAAAATCAGCTCATTGATAAATTATTTGGATTAGCTTCTTAATTCTAAGCAGAGAGCACAAGAAAATAACCTTTCTGAAGCTCACTATAATTTTTCGCAACAGTGCCGAACACCAGAAGAAGAGCGAGTTTGAATTATCGCTCA
>LVCQ01000406.1 GCA_001644975.1 Piscirickettsiaceae bacterium NZ-RLO1 | reverse complement strand
GCTGCGAGCCAAGGAGTGCAAAGCACGGGGTGAGTAGGCCGAGGTAGGTGAGGATTTTTAGCAGAGCGGAGTTGCGGAAGAGCGTAAGGTCTGTAGCAAGCGTAACGAGTGTCTAAAAATCTTTACGAGCCGTAGCGCCATTTGAGAGCAGGGTATGTAGTGGCCGATTCAAGGCACGTAATGCCCTGTGACGAGGGCAGCCGAGGGTTTATAGTCGTCGCGTTTTGCTCGGCGATTTTGCATCATTGGATGTGCAAAATACCTACCGAGGTAGCGACGCTTACGTCCATTTT
>LVCQ01000405.1 GCA_001644975.1 Piscirickettsiaceae bacterium NZ-RLO1 | reverse complement strand
CTATATCCCTATCGAATTTTATGGGTAATTGTTATTGTTTTAGGTGCTGTCGCTAATTTAAATTTATTGTGGTTGGTTGCAGATATTTTAAATGCGTTGATGGCTATTCCTAATCTGATTGCTTTAATACTGTTAGCACCTATAGTTGTTAAATTGACTAGAGATTATGAAGGTTCGTAGTCTCGCTGTCTCATTTTAGCACTATTAATTTTGACTATACTTTGATAAATAAGTTTTGATTATCTTGGCGCTATGAAATTCATAAACTTTTTATTTTTTTTATCTATTACGCCC
>LVCQ01000404.1 GCA_001644975.1 Piscirickettsiaceae bacterium NZ-RLO1 | reverse complement strand
CATCCAATGATGCAAAATCGCCGAGCAAAACGCGACGACTATAAACCCTCGGCTGCCCTCGTCACAGGGCATTACGTGCCTTGAATCGGCCACTCCATCGCTGCGAGCCAAGGAGTGCAAGGCACGGGGTGAGTAGGCCGAGGTAGGTTCGGGTTTTTAGCAGAGCGGAGTTGCGAAAGGCCGTTAGGTCTGTAGCAAGCGTAACGAGTGTCTAAAAATCTATACGAACCGTAGAGTCATGTGAGAGCACAGTGGTGGAGTGTGCCGATTCAAGGCACGTAATGCCCTGTGACG
>LVCQ01000403.1 GCA_001644975.1 Piscirickettsiaceae bacterium NZ-RLO1 | reverse complement strand
CCCCATGGCACATCGCCCTCCGTCATCTGAAGTTCAACACTCAGTAGAGAGTTCATATTCATACAGATAAACTCTCTAGTTCGCCTTTTGACTTAGAGGGTAGAGATGGTTTATCGGCACTTAAATGAAAAAGATCGTTTTTATATCGAACAACGATTATCAGAAGGAGACTCGCTCAGATCAATTGCTAGAGCACTTGACTTTTCTCCTAGCACGATTAGCCGCGAGATTAAACGGCATACCCCAAGCGATTTTAACGGTCTTTATTGCCATCGCTTGGCCTCGCGTTGTACAG
>LVCQ01000402.1 GCA_001644975.1 Piscirickettsiaceae bacterium NZ-RLO1 | reverse complement strand
ACATTCAGTAATTGTTATGGATAATGCGCGTTTTCACAAACGCTCTGATATGATTGAAGCAATTGAAGAGCAAGGGCATACACTTGAGTATTTACCATCTTATAGCCCTGACCTTAACCCGATTGAGAGAAAATGGGCAGAAGCTAAAGCCATTCGAAGAAAGTATCACTGTAGTATCGAAGATCTTTTTTAGAACATCTACATTATGTCAATTTATAAGGTTTTAGCTATATATACTCTTCAGTGTTTTTTTATGTAACATATTTTTATAAATAAAATTTTCTATTGGATAAATA
>LVCQ01000401.1 GCA_001644975.1 Piscirickettsiaceae bacterium NZ-RLO1 | reverse complement strand
ATTTTTGCTATTTCTTTGTCACTAATTTCATTAAAATCCGTCCCTTTAGGTAGAAAACGCCTTATCAAACCATTTTTGTGTTCATTTAGACCTCTATCACAAGAACGATAAGGTCTAGCAAAGTAAAAGTTTGCTTCAGTGATCTTTGAAATGTCCTCATGACCCGCAAACTCTGTTCCGTTGTCAGAGGTGATGGTCTTAAAATCAAAGAAAGTTGAGCCAACCACATTCATGAATGTATTGATAATCGTCTTGGCTTGTTTGTTAGGCATTTTCCTTATACAACACATTTTATTCGCCTTA
>LVCQ01000400.1 GCA_001644975.1 Piscirickettsiaceae bacterium NZ-RLO1 | reverse complement strand
GAGGCCTCCTGCGTCGGCAGCTTTAGGAGGGCCTTGCTAAACTCAACGTAATCGCTACTATAGAGTATTGTTTTTAAGAGGAAAACAATTGCTCAACACAGTCAAACATCTTCTTCAAACTGCCGACAATTGGTGGCGTGACTTCATAGCTAACATGGACAAGCACCGTGATGTCGTTGTGGAAAACGTGATTAAAGTACTTGCATGCGGCACAACCGTGATGGGTCACTCAAAATACTGTTGTAGCAACTCTGAATGCTCTCATACCAAAGTTGTACCTTATACCTGTAAGTCACGTTTTT
>LVCQ01000399.1 GCA_001644975.1 Piscirickettsiaceae bacterium NZ-RLO1 | reverse complement strand
CTATAGAAAAAGAAGTGAATGAACTTCACCGTCAACTGGGCAAACGCACAGCAGAGTTGGAGTGGGCTGCAAAAAAGTTGAAGAGCTTGGACTATGAAAAAAGAAAGTGCCTTATTGAGTCTGAGCCGAAAAATATTCCAGTTACAAGGCAATGTGAATTAATAAATTTTAATCGCAGCAATTGTTATTATAAGTCTGTACAGTGTACCAAAGATAAAATGGAGCTGCTAAGGGCTATTGATCGAATTTATACCGAAACACCGTTCTATGGTTATCGCAAGGTTCATCAGCAGCTAATAGAGGG
>LVCQ01000398.1 GCA_001644975.1 Piscirickettsiaceae bacterium NZ-RLO1 | reverse complement strand
GGGCGAAGGCATGGACTCGCTATAACATAAAAAAAGATGAAAATGCAGAGGGCGAAGCTGAGAGCAGTGACCTCAAAGAGGCGAGGATACGAAACTTAGATGCACAAAGTAATTTGCGCGAGCTTGAATACCAAGAGCAGCTAAATAATTTAATTAGCATTGAAGATGTTACTGATGTCGTTGTTTCGGCCTTTGCTGGCATGCGTACAGCACTCAAATGGTTTGCCTGGGCGTAATTCCCATAAATTTGCATCAATCGACAATCCAGGTGTTATCAAAAAAATGAGAACAATAGCCTTCGGCACTC
>LVCQ01000397.1 GCA_001644975.1 Piscirickettsiaceae bacterium NZ-RLO1 | reverse complement strand
CCATCAAATACTCTAAAAAAACATGATTAGGTGAGCGATAATTCAAACTCGCTCTTCTTCTGGTGTTCAATGTATGCTCTATTTTTGCTATTTCTTTGTCACTAATTTCATTAAAATCCGTCCCTTTAGGTAGAAAACGCCTTATCAAACCATTTGTGTGTTCATTTAGACCTCTATCACAAGAACGATAAGGTCTAGCAAAGTAAAAGTTTGCTTCAGTGATCTTTGAAATGTCCTCATGACCCGCAAACTCTGTTCCGTTGTCAGAGGTGATGGTCTTAAAATCAAAGAAAGTTGAGCCAACCACATT
>LVCQ01000396.1 GCA_001644975.1 Piscirickettsiaceae bacterium NZ-RLO1 | reverse complement strand
AATTTAATTTTATTCGGAAGAACAACGTAAGCGTCGCTACCTCGGTAGGTATTTTGCACATCCAATGATGCAAAATCGCCGAGCAAAACGCGACGACTATAAACCCTCGGCTGCCCTCGTCACAGGGCATTACGTGCCTTGAATCGGCCACTACATACCCTGCTCTCAAATGGCGCTACGGCTCGTAAAGATTTTTAGACACTCGTTACGCTTGCTACAGACCTTACGCTCTTCCGCAACTCCGCTCTGCTAAAAATCCTCACCTACCTCGGCCTACTCACCCCGTGCTTTGCACTCCTTGGCTCGCAGCG
>LVCQ01000395.1 GCA_001644975.1 Piscirickettsiaceae bacterium NZ-RLO1 | reverse complement strand
CCTTGCTTAGCGTTAAGCTCGGTTTTTTCTTTCTGTACAACGCGAGGCCAAGCGATGGCAATAAAGACCGTTAAAATCGCTTGGGGTATGCCGTTTAATCTCGCGGCTAATCGTGCTAGGAGAAAAGTCAAGTGCTCTAGCAATTTGATCTGAGCGAGTCTCCTTCTGATAATCGTTGTTCGATATAAAAACGATCATTTTTCATTTAAGTGCCGATAAACCATCTCTACCCTCTAAGTCAAAAGGCGAACTAGAGAGTTTATCTGTATGAATATGAACTCTCTACTGAGTGTTGCACTTCAGATGACGGA
>LVCQ01000394.1 GCA_001644975.1 Piscirickettsiaceae bacterium NZ-RLO1 | reverse complement strand
GGGCGTTAACATTGGTCGATAAGGCGAATAAAATGTGTTGTATAAGGAAAATGCCTAACAAACAAGCCAAGACGGTTATCAATACATTCATGAATGTGGTTGGCTCAACTTTCTTTGATTTTAAGACCATCACCTCTGACAACGGAACAGAGTTTGCGGGTCATGAGGACATTTCAAAGATCACTGAAGCAAACTTTTACTTTGCTAGACCTTATCGTTCTTGTGATAGAGGTCTAAATGAACACACAAATGGTTTGATAAGGCGTTTTCTACCTAAAGGGACGGATTTTAATGAAATTAGTGACAAAGAAAT
>LVCQ01000393.1 GCA_001644975.1 Piscirickettsiaceae bacterium NZ-RLO1 | reverse complement strand
CTATCTTTTCATCAGCAATAGCAGGTCGTTGTTCAATACCAATGCGATTCGGTATTTTAGTTTTATCGCCACTTTTCACCTTCTTCTTATAAGGCTTTCCGGAGTGAGGTAGGCTTTTGTAAAGCCCTCCTCCTTTCTCTCGATCGTCATAAATATAACGGTAGATGGTGCTCTCACTCACTTGGATATCATGCTCCTGTATAAGCTCTTTACTAATAACATCGGGTGACGTATGGGTGCTTAACCGCTCATGAATCAATACTTTTGCTTTCTCTGTGATTTGCTGAAAAGCTTGTCCTTGCTTAGCGTTAGCTCG
>LVCQ01000392.1 GCA_001644975.1 Piscirickettsiaceae bacterium NZ-RLO1 | reverse complement strand
GTGATAACCCAATTGGAGGTGATGATAGGTATTTTGTCAGGTAGCGAATTAATGCTCTGTAATTTTTGGTGGGTACTTTTTTGTCGTTCCCAGGATGAGTGTAGAAGCCATTAGGGTAATCATTCCAAAGCTGATCCACTAATGCTTTACGCTCGGGGAAATTGCCTTTCACCATAGTCAATAAGTAGTACTGCCACTTCTTCCGTAGGAGCTGCAACGGAAGCTTAGAGAAACTCAGCCACTCACTTGTTAGCGGGTTAAACGCGCCTTCTCCAAGAATAACGTGCAAATGAGGATTGTAAGTACCATTACGACTGTTAG
>LVCQ01000391.1 GCA_001644975.1 Piscirickettsiaceae bacterium NZ-RLO1 | reverse complement strand
AAATAAATTCCTTTCTTCCGCTTGATCATTAACAGCGTTTCAACAATGAACATCATGAACCAGGCAGTTCTAGAAAAAGAGAGAAATACACACAGTCGATATAGCCATATAGATTTCTTACTCCCTATCAATGAAAAAGCAACCAAAGGAAACCACATTAATACAGCAATACCAAAGATATTACCATTAGAATAAGATGACATAAATTTAACGATAAACCCTCGGTTATTATCTTTATCAAAGATAATTCCAGGATCTGCTCCAGTGACGGTAAGATATGGCACTTGTATATTAAAGTGAATAGAATTTAATAAAATAAAT
>LVCQ01000390.1 GCA_001644975.1 Piscirickettsiaceae bacterium NZ-RLO1 | reverse complement strand
TATTGAAGAATTTGAAAGTTTCAGCCGGGTTAATGGATCATTTTTTAGTGAAGCAAAATTTGAGAGATTTGACCTGAAGAACAGAAACCATTCTTAATTATTGGCAAAAAGTATCAAATATGGTGCATTTTATCGTTTTTGGACGGATTAATCCTATGCAGGCTGAATTAAAGTCGGACCTGCTTCATCTTCGCAAGCTTTTCATGATGTTGACGCAACTGCCATAAAGGGGTTGAGTTTGTGAATCCAGAGAGTCTCATTTCATTGCCACAAAGTATGCAAATGAGAGGATCTACTGCGTAATTGGCTTTCATCAGGCTGGAATAGGT
>LVCQ01000389.1 GCA_001644975.1 Piscirickettsiaceae bacterium NZ-RLO1 | reverse complement strand
ATTATGTCAATTTATAAGGTTTTAGCTATATTTAAAGCAGCTGCTAAATCTTTGGTATATTTAGCATGAGTTAAAAAGTTGATTTCATTTTTATTGGGAAGCTTCTCTTTAAATTTTCTTTCAGAAACAACAGTGACTCCAATAGCGAGCTGGCTCTTTTGGTTGTCGTCAGCAATTGTTAAATACTCATCCAGGGTTAAAGGAATAAATGTTTTTACCCGTGTTATTGGACAAAATTTTAGTTGGTTAAAGGCTGTTCTTTCGATGCCGCGGATAGAGTATAGGCTGCTATTTTTGCCGTCATCTTTTTGTGATTTTACTGCGTAGATCTG
>LVCQ01000388.1 GCA_001644975.1 Piscirickettsiaceae bacterium NZ-RLO1 | reverse complement strand
AAATACTCTAAAAAACATGATTAGGTGAGCGATAATTCAAACTCGCTCTTCTTCTGGTGTTCAATGTATGCTCTATTTTTGCTATTTCTTTGTCACTAATTTCATTAAAATCCGTCCCTTTAGTTAGAAAACGCCTTATCAAACCATTTGTGTGTTCATTTAGACCTCTATCACAAGAACGATAAGGTCTAGCAAAGTAAAAGTTTGCTTCAGTGATCTTTGAAATGGCCTCATGACCCGCAAACTCTGTTCCGTTGTCAGAAGTGATGGTTTTAAAATCAAAGAAAGTTGAACTAACCACATTCATGAATGTATTGATAACAGTCTTGGGGCA
>LVCQ01000387.1 GCA_001644975.1 Piscirickettsiaceae bacterium NZ-RLO1 | reverse complement strand
CCATTGCTTCAGCGCCCGTAACGTTTCGCGCATTTCAAACAGGCGTTGCTTTACAACTGAAGAAAATTTTATGACGGCCCTTGCCGCAACGGCAGCAACCAAACAAAGCAAAGCCGCCCAGGTCAGTGCCGCAATTAAGCATCTTCTCAATCTCAGCCAAATAATAAGCCGTGTCATAACGAGGATAAACCTTTGTGAATAAGGTCCAGCATGCATAGAAAATCGATTTATAGCTAAGCAATTTTTGTTTAACACGAATGGCTAACTTCACTGTACTACTTCCATTTAGTGCCAGTAAGAAAAGCATAGCTAACGATAGTAAATTGCGCCCTCCG
>LVCQ01000386.1 GCA_001644975.1 Piscirickettsiaceae bacterium NZ-RLO1 | reverse complement strand
ATCGACCAATGTTAATAAATAAGATTGGTGATCGCGACCCACAATCGTATCAATTTCAAAATGACCAAACTCTATCTTTTCATCAGCAATAGCAGGTCGTTGTTCAATACCAACGCGATTCGGTATTTTAGTTTTATCGCCACTTTTCACCTTCTTCTTATAAGGCTTTCCGGAGTGAGGTAGGCTTTTGTAAAGCCCTCCTCCTTTCTCTCGATCGTCATAAATATAACGGTAGATGGTGCTCTCACTCACTTGGATATCATGCTCCTGTATAAGCTCTTTACTAATAACATCGGGTGACGTATGGGTGCTTAACCGCTCATGAATCAATACTTTT
>LVCQ01000385.1 GCA_001644975.1 Piscirickettsiaceae bacterium NZ-RLO1 | reverse complement strand
TTATTTTCTTGTGCTCTCTGCTTAGAATTAAGAAGCTAATCCAAATAATTTATCAATGAGCTGATTTTGGGCACAGATATTCTGTTTTTTAATATAACGTAATTGACCTTTTTGAACCATGCGCATCGCTTCCATTATGTCAATGGTAGGCCGTGCTGTAGAAAGTGATTGGTACCATTGGTGGAAACGGGATTTGCGCTTTACCGCTTTGTGATCATTTTCAATGCAGTTGTTTAAATACTTCACTCGCCTGAGTTTACACTGACTAGAAAAGAGACCTTCATCTTTGGCTTTTTGGTGAGCGGGTGGAAATGAAGCGTGCTTGTCGACATTCACAACA
>LVCQ01000384.1 GCA_001644975.1 Piscirickettsiaceae bacterium NZ-RLO1 | reverse complement strand
CCTCCAATGATGCAAAATCGCCGAGCAAAACGCGACGACTATAAACCCTCGGCTGCCCTCGTCACAGGGCATTACGTGCCTTGAATCGGCCACTACATACCCTGCTCTCAAATGGCGCTACGGCTCGTAAAGATTTTTAGACACTCGTTACGCTTGCTACAGACCTTACGGTCTTCCGCAACTCCGCTCTGCTAAAAATCCTCACCTACCTCGGCCTACTCACCTCGTGCTTTGCACTCCTTGGCTCGCAGCGATTGCCATCGCTTGGCCTCGCGTTGTACAGAAGAAAAACGAGCTAACGCTAAGCAAGGACAAGCTTTTCAGCAAATCACAGAGAAAG
>LVCQ01000383.1 GCA_001644975.1 Piscirickettsiaceae bacterium NZ-RLO1 | reverse complement strand
CCATATTTATCAATGGCTCGATAAAGGTAATACCAACGACCTTTAATTTTCACCAACGTTTCATCTAACCGCCAAGAGGTACACGTTTGATGAAAGTGGGGCCTCAGCCGTTTGGCGATCTGCGAGCCATACTCGTGCACCCAACGACAAATGGTTGAACGCTCAATCTCAAGACCTCTTTCAGCTGCTATTTCTTTGAGATCACGGTAAGATAAGGCATAGCGGCCATACCAACGCACCAGCCAAAGAATGATCTCACCGGAATAATGCTTTCATTTAAAGGGTTGATTCTTCTTAAATCGTTTACGTTTTACCACAGCAATTCACTCGCTGCGAGCCAAGG
>LVCQ01000382.1 GCA_001644975.1 Piscirickettsiaceae bacterium NZ-RLO1 | reverse complement strand
GCCTGATGAAAGCCATTACGCAGTAGATCCTCTCATTTGCATACTTTGTGGCAATGAAATGAGACTCTCTGGATTCACAAACTCAACCCCTTTATGGCAGTTGCGTCAACATCATGAAAAGCTTGCGAAGATGAAGCAGGTCCGACTTTAATTCAGCCTGCATAGGATTAATCCGTCCAAAAACGATAAAATGCACCATATTTGATACTTTTTGCCAATAATTAAGAATGGTTTCTGTTCTTCAGGTCAAATCTCTCAAATTTTGCTTCACTAAAAAATGATCCATTAACCCGGCTGAAACTTTCAAATTCTTCAATATTAAATAATAAAAATGAAATAATA
>LVCQ01000381.1 GCA_001644975.1 Piscirickettsiaceae bacterium NZ-RLO1 | reverse complement strand
CGGAGGGCGCTTTCATAATGAGAATGAAAGCTCTGTAGAGCTAATCTTAGAATATTTAATAGAAAAAGAAGCGAAAACGCCGCTAAAAATAATTACTGGCAAAGGTCTGCACTCAAAAGATAATCTGAGTACTGTAAAAGAGAAATTTATATCTTATTCTGAATCTCAAGGAATAGAATTTACTCAAGACCCATTCAACTCTGGAGTTTATATTGTTAGCGCTTTCCCTAAAAATATGGCTTTCCCATTTTATGGGCAACACACAAGAGAACCTGCTGCTGCGAGTTATGAAATTCAAAGCATGAGATAAGTGGCTGGTAATCCTTGCATTATATAATGTCTAGCGC
>LVCQ01000380.1 GCA_001644975.1 Piscirickettsiaceae bacterium NZ-RLO1 | reverse complement strand
AGTGATTCCGGCTCGTCCATCTCACCATCACCACAATAGCACTCTTTTACTCTTATTGATTATGCATATTTGTAAATAAAAATTCACAATACGTATTGACTCAAAACAAATCAAGCTCTACTATTGAAGAACCTTTTTACTACTAAACAGTATAGCGCCAAAACCATAGATCAAATTAAAAATTAATTTCAATTATTTTATTAAAAATACTTTTAAATGGAATATATGGAATATTATGATTAAAGAATTTAAATTTATTTTATTATTTACTCTGCTATCACCAGTGATTTCGCACAGCAAAGCAGGTATTAACCTTTACTTAGAAAATAATTGTTCAAAGCCAATTAC
>LVCQ01000379.1 GCA_001644975.1 Piscirickettsiaceae bacterium NZ-RLO1 | reverse complement strand
TTCGCAATGAGATAAATATGATTCTCAGACGAGGTGTTTATGAAAGATAAAAAGCAATACAAGCGTTATTCGACGGCGTTTAAAGAAGAAGCTGTGGCCTTGGTCACGGAACAAGGCTACAGTGCTCAACAAGCAGCCGATGCGGTTGGTGTTAGGACGAATATGATTTATCGCTGGAAAGATCAACATGATAAAGAGGCAAACTCCACTCTGACTCCTGATGAAAAGGCTGAGCTTCAATCCCTGCGCAAGAAAGTAAAGCAACTGCAGATGGAGAAAGAAATTTTAAAAAAGGCGAGTGCCTTCTTCGCGAAAGAAATGAAGTAAAATTTAATTTTATTCGGAAGAAC
>LVCQ01000378.1 GCA_001644975.1 Piscirickettsiaceae bacterium NZ-RLO1 | reverse complement strand
AGTAGAGAGTTCATATTCATACAGATAAACTCTCTAGTTCGCCTTTTGACTTAGAGGGTAGAGATGGTTTATCGGCACTTAAATGAAAAAGATCGTTTTTATATCGAACAACGATTATCAGAAGGAGACTCGCTCAGATCAATTGCTAGAGCACTTGACTTTTCTCCTAGCACGATTAGCCGCGAGATTAAACGGCATACCCCAAGCGATTTTAACGGTCTTTATTGCCATCGCTTGGCCTCGCGTTGTACAGAAGAAAAACGAGCTAACGCTAAGCAAGGACAAGCTTTTCAGCAAATCACAGAGAAAGCAAAAGTATTGATTCATGAGCGGTTAAGCACCCATACGTCACCCGAT
>LVCQ01000377.1 GCA_001644975.1 Piscirickettsiaceae bacterium NZ-RLO1 | reverse complement strand
AATGATCTCACCGGAATAATGCTTCCATTTAAAGGGTTGATTCTTCTTAAATCGTTTACGTTTTACCACAGCAATTCACTCTTAACTTCCGTTGATTGCTACACCCTACTCAAATCTAAATTTTTTGCAACAGTGCCCCTTATCTTACCGTGATCTCAAAGAAATAGCAGCTGAAAGAGGTCTTGAGATTGAGCGTTCAACCATTTGTCGTTGGGTGCACGAGTATGGCTCGCAGATCGCCAAACGGCTGAGGCCCCACTTTCGTCAAACGTGTACCTCTTGGCGGTTAGATGAAACGTTGGTGAAAATTAAAGGTCGTTGGTATTACCTTTATCGAGCCATTGATAAATATGGCAA
>LVCQ01000376.1 GCA_001644975.1 Piscirickettsiaceae bacterium NZ-RLO1 | reverse complement strand
GCAACACTACTCTATACTAAGCCGCCATCAAATACTCTAAAAAAACATGATTAGGTGAGCGATAATTCAAACTCGCTCTTCTTCTGGTGTTCAATGTATGCTCTATTTTTGCTATTTCTTTGTCACTAATTTCATTAAAATCCGTCCCTTTAGGTAGAAAACGCCTTATCAAACCATTTGTGTGTTCATTTAGACCTCTATCACAAGAACGATAAGGTCTAGCAAAGTAAAAGTTTGCTTCAGTGATCTTTGAAATGTCCTCATGACCCGCAAACTCTGTTCCGTTGTCAGAGGTGATGGTCTTAAAATCAAAGAAAGTTGAGCCAACCACATTCATGAATGTATTGATAACCGTCTTGGCTTGTT
>LVCQ01000375.1 GCA_001644975.1 Piscirickettsiaceae bacterium NZ-RLO1 | reverse complement strand
CTATACTCTTTATTTACTGGGTCAATTAATTCTGATGTGTTTTATGCATGGCTAGTTAAAGATTTATTGCCTAAATTGCCAGCACATTCAGTAATTGTTATGGATAATGCGCGTTTTCACAAACGCTCTGATATGATTGAAGCAATTGAAGAGCAAGGGCATACACTTGAGTATTTACCATCTTATAGCCCTGACCTTAACCCGATTGAGAGAAAATGGGCAGAAGCTAAAGCCATTCGAAGAAAGTATCACTGTAGTATCGAAGATCTTTTTTTAGAACATCTACATTATGTCAATTTATAAGGTTTTAGCTATAGAGTAGATGCTGAAATTAAAAGTGCTGTGATTGCAGTTAATTTTATAATCGCTTTCAG
>LVCQ01000374.1 GCA_001644975.1 Piscirickettsiaceae bacterium NZ-RLO1 | reverse complement strand
GGCTCCGTTGACATTTCCATATAACTCATGAGAATAAGTAGTATTTTGCTTGGAAGCAATGATGCCAAAATTATTAGAACAAAACGTAAGCGTCGCTACCTCGGTAGGTATTTTGCACATCCAATGATGCAAAATCGCCGAGCAAAACGCGACGACTATAAACCCTCGGCTGCCCTCGTCACAGGGCATTACGTGCCTTGAATCGGCCACTACATACCCTGCTCTCAAATGGCGCTACGGCTCGTAAAGATTTTTAGACACTCGTTACGCTTGCTACAGACCTTACGCTCTTCCGCAACTCCGCTCTGCTAAAAATCCTCACCTACCTCGGCCTACTCACCCCGTGCTTTGCACTCCTTGGCTCGCAGCGGCAGTGGG
>LVCQ01000373.1 GCA_001644975.1 Piscirickettsiaceae bacterium NZ-RLO1 | reverse complement strand
GCAACAGTGCCCTTTTGTGCATATAAATATGACTTCCCCATCGTATACGGGCCATTGCGTGACTTCATAGAAAAAGAGCTGGTTATACGCTGGGCAAAATATCGTGATTTTCGATTAATAGCATATGACAATACAGCTGAATTAATGAGTCATTGTTCACACCTACATCATATTCAGCGTGAAGTATTCGCCAATATTATTTTCCTGTCAGCAAAAGAAATAGCCCTATTTTTCCTATCTACTAGCTATATGACTTGCTATATTGAACAAGAAGGTGGAAAAACTTATGCTGATGAATTTATAGAAAAAGTAATGGCTATTGGAGGCACTCACCCCATTGCCATTAACTTTGATACTCATGCGTTTCGTAAGCGTCGCTACC
>LVCQ01000372.1 GCA_001644975.1 Piscirickettsiaceae bacterium NZ-RLO1 | reverse complement strand
TTCCTCCCCGCTGAAAGTGCTTTACAACCCTAAGGCCTTCTTCACACACGTGGCATTGCTGGATCAGGGTTCCCCCCATTGTCCAATATTCCCCACTGCTGCCTCCCGTAGGAGTCTGGGCCGTGTCTCAGTCCCAGTGTGGCTGGCCATTCTCTCAAACCAGCTATGGATCGTCGCCTTGGTAAGCCTTTACCCTACCAACTAGCTAATCCAACGCGGGCTCATCTCCTAGCAAGAGCTTATAAATAGAGGCCCCCTTTAACCCTCAGGTCTTATGCGGTATTAGCTTCAGTTTCCTAAAGTTATCCCCCACTAAAAGGTAAATTCCCACGCGTTACTCACCCGTCCGCCACTCGTCATCAACTAGCAAGTAGTCATGTTACC
>LVCQ01000371.1 GCA_001644975.1 Piscirickettsiaceae bacterium NZ-RLO1 | reverse complement strand
ATGGTGCTCTCACTCACTTGGATATCATGCTCCTGTATAAGCTCTTTACTAATAACATCGGGTGACGTATGGGTGCTTAACCGCTCATGAATCAATACTTTTGCTTTCTCTGTGATTTGCTGAAAAGCTTGTCCTTGCTTAGCGTTAGCTCGTTTTTCTTCTGTACAACGCGAGGCCAAGCGATGGCAATAAAGACCGTTAAAATCGCTTGGGGTATGCCGTTTAATCTCGCGGCTAATCGTGCTAGGAGAAAAGTCAAGTGCTCTAGCAATTGATCTGAGCGAGTCTCCTTCTGATAATCGTTGTTCGATATAAAAACGATCTTTTTCATTTAAGTGCCGATAAACCATCTCTACCCTCTAAGTCAAAAGGCGAACTAGAGAGTTTATCT
>LVCQ01000370.1 GCA_001644975.1 Piscirickettsiaceae bacterium NZ-RLO1 | reverse complement strand
AGTTCTTACCATCCTTAGACAAGCCTCCACGAGTTACAGAGATATGAACATGTACGTTCCATTTGAGGTCGCGGCCAAAAGTATGTATGGCTGCAAAAATGCCACGTAAGCGTCGCTACCTCGGTAGGTATTTTGCACATCCAATGATGCAAAATCGCCGAGCAAAACGCGACGACTATAAACCCTCGGCTGCCCTCGTCACAGGGCATTACGTGCCTTGAATCGGCCACTACATACCCTGCTCTCAAATGGCGCTACGGCTCGTAAAGATTTTTAGACACTCGTTACGCTTGCTACAGACCTTACGGTCTTCCGCAACTCCGCTCTGCTAAAAATCCTCACCTACCTCGGCCTACTCACCCCGTGCTTTGCACTCCTTGGCTCGCAGCGA
>LVCQ01000369.1 GCA_001644975.1 Piscirickettsiaceae bacterium NZ-RLO1 | reverse complement strand
CGCAGCGGCCGNTTGCCGGGCGGCCGGCACTGTTGCAAAAATTTAGATTTGAGTAGGGTGTAGCAATCAACGGAAGTTAAGAGTGAATTGCTGTGGTAAAACGTACGTAAGCGTCGCTACCTCGGTAGGTATTTTGCACATCCAATGATGCAAAATCGCCGAGCAAAACGCGACGACTATAAACCCTCGGCTGCCCTCGTCACAGGGCATTACGTGCCTTGAATCGGCCACTACATACCCTGCTCTCAAATGGCGCTACGGCTCGTAAATATTTTTAGACACTCGTTACGCTTACTACAGACCTTACGGTCTTCCGCAACTCCGCTCTGCTAAAAATCCTCACCTACCTCGGCCTACTCACCCCGTGCTTTGCACTCCTTGGCTCGCAGCG
>LVCQ01000368.1 GCA_001644975.1 Piscirickettsiaceae bacterium NZ-RLO1 | reverse complement strand
TATAAAAATACATCTTAATCAAAACTAAAAATAACCTTAAATTAATCAAGGAATCTTTACTTATACTTTTTACCACATTGTTAAAGAACAAAAATACATTATTTTAACCAAGTCAAAACAACGTGAAATAATCATCTAATAATCATTTCACGGCATTCTAAAATCTTATAAAAATATCGTTTAGAGTGAAGATATGGTGGAGCTATGCGGGGTCGAACCGCAGACCTCCTGCGTGCAAAGCAGGCGCTCTCCCAGCTGAGCTATAGCCCCATGATCTATCTACCAAAACTGGTAGGCCTGAGTGGACTTGAACCACCGACCTCACCCTTATCAGGGGTGCGCTCTAACCAGCTGAGCTACAGGCCTTCAAATCGTTCTTCATTAACTAAAT
>LVCQ01000367.1 GCA_001644975.1 Piscirickettsiaceae bacterium NZ-RLO1 | reverse complement strand
GACGGAGTTTGGTCATTTTGAAATTGATACGGTTGTGGGTCGCGATCACCAATCTTATTTATTAACACTGGTGGATAAGGCGAATAAAATGTGTTGTATAAGGAAAATGCCTAACAAACAAGCCAAGACTGTTATCAATACATTCATGAATGTGGTTAGTTCAACTTTCTTTGATTTTAAAACCATCACTTCTGACAACGGAACAGAGTTTGCGGGTCATGAGGACATTTCAAAGATCACTGAAGCAAACTTTTACTTTGCTAGACCTTATCGTTCTTGTGATAGAGGTCTAAATGAACACACAAATGGTTTGATAAGGCGTTTTCTACCTAAAGGGACGGATTTTAATGAAATTAGTGACAAAGAAATAGCAAAAATAGAGCATACATTGAACACCA
>LVCQ01000366.1 GCA_001644975.1 Piscirickettsiaceae bacterium NZ-RLO1 | reverse complement strand
CGCCCTCCGTCATCTGAAGTGCAACACTACTCTATACTAAGCCGCCATCAAATACTCTAAAAAAACATGATTACGTAAGCGTCGCTACCTCGGTAGGTATTTTGCACATCCAATGATGCAAAATCGCCGAGCAAAACGCGACGACTATAAACCCTCGGCTGCCCTCGTCACAGGGCATTACGTGCCTTGAATCGGCCACTACATACCCTGCTCTCAAATGGCGCTACGGCTCGTAAAGATTTTTAGACACTCGTTACGCTTGCTACAGACCTTACGCTCTTCCGCAACTCCGCTCTGCTAAAAATCCTCACCTACCTCGGCCTACTCACCCCGTGCTTTGCACTCCTTGGCTCGCAGCGGGTGAGCGATAATTCAAACTCGCTCTTCTTCTGGTGTTCGGCA
>LVCQ01000365.1 GCA_001644975.1 Piscirickettsiaceae bacterium NZ-RLO1 | reverse complement strand
AAGCGTAACGAGTGTCTAAAAATCTTTACGAGCCGTAGCGCCATTTGAGAGCAGGGTATGTAGTGGCCGATTCAAGGCACGTAATGCCCTGTGACGAGGGCAGCCGAGGGTTTACGCCCTCCGTCATCTGAAGTGCAACACTCAGTAGAGAGTTCATATTCATACAGATAAACTCTCTAGTTCGCCTTTTGACTTAGAGGGTAGAGATGGTTTATCGGCACTTAAATGAAAAAGATCGTTTTTATATCGAACAACGATTATCAGAAGGAGACTCGCTCAGATCAATTGCTAGAGCACTTGACTTTTCTCCTAGCACGATTAGCCGCGAGATTAAACGGCATACCCCAAGCGATTTTAACGGTCTTTATTGCCATCGCTTGGCCTCGCGTTGTACAGAAGAAAA
>LVCQ01000364.1 GCA_001644975.1 Piscirickettsiaceae bacterium NZ-RLO1 | reverse complement strand
TCACAGCTTCACTCGAGAAACACCTTTGCAAAAAGTGGGAAATCAGTTTTTCATGCTATAGCTAAATCCTAAATGTATGGCATAATAACTTATTGAATAATTGTAGAATTAAACAAGAAACGTAAGCGTCGCTACCTCGGTAGGTATTTTGCACATCCAATGATGCAAAATCGCCGAGCAAAACGCGACGACTATAAACCCTCGGCTGCCCTCGTCACAGGGCATTACGTGCCTTGAATCGGCCACTACATACCCTGCTCTCAAATGGCGCTACGGCTCGTAAAGATTTTTAGACACTCGTTACGCTTGCTACAGACCTTACGCTCTTCCGCAACTCCGCTCTGCTAAAAATCCTCACCTACCTCGGCCTACTCACCCCGTGCTTTGCACTCCTTGGCTCGCAGCGTGTGCCATGGGG
>LVCQ01000363.1 GCA_001644975.1 Piscirickettsiaceae bacterium NZ-RLO1 | reverse complement strand
CGCTTACGTAAATCGTTATATTGCCCGTCTTCTTCATCGGTAAAACCACGGCTTTCGCTTTCTGCATGGTCCAGCATGGCGCGTTGCTTGTTAATGACTTCAGCGCGTTGTTGGGCAAGTTCATAAATATCAGGCATGAGTCTATTCCTCCTAGAATATTAAGAGCCTTTTAAAAAATTAAGTTTTAAGGAAAATTAGAACAATAGCCTTCGGCACTCACCTCACTTTTTTACGGGGTGGGTCAAATATATCGTAGAATACCCCTTTTGAAGGGTGATAAAGCTGCCATAACTCCATAAGTGATCCACAAAAACTACATTGCAAAGGATTCCGCTTGGCAACCTCCTCAAATAGCTGAGCATAGGTTAACCGTATGACGTACGGTATCATCGTATCGACCATATCCCCTGCTGATTTA
>LVCQ01000362.1 GCA_001644975.1 Piscirickettsiaceae bacterium NZ-RLO1 | reverse complement strand
ATGGGCACTGTTGCGAAAAATTATAGTGAGCTTCAGAAAGGTTATTTTCTTGTGCTCTCTGCTTAGAATTAAGAAGCTAATCCAAATAATTTATCAATGAGCTGATTTTTGGGCACAGATATTCTGTTTTTTAATATAACGTAATTGACCTTTTTGAACCATGCGCATCGCTTCCATTATGTCAATGGTAGGCCGTGCTGTAGAAAGTGATTGGTACCATTGGTGGAAACGGGATTTGCGCTTTACCGCTTTGTGATCATTTTCAATGCAGTTGTTTAAATACTTCACTCGCCTGAGTTTACACTGACTAGAAAAGAGACCTTCATCTTTGGCTTTTTGGTGAGCGGGTGGAAATGAAGCGTGCTTGTCGACATTCACAACACGCGGTGATTTCACATAAGGTTGGGCGATTGCCTTTTTGA
>LVCQ01000361.1 GCA_001644975.1 Piscirickettsiaceae bacterium NZ-RLO1 | reverse complement strand
ATTGAAATTTGTCGAAAAGCTTGGCCTTGCTTAGCGTTAGCTCGTTTTTCTTGTGCGCAGCGAGAAGTAAGCCGGTGACAATAAAGACCTTTAAAATCGATTGGAGTGTGCCGTTTAATCTCACGGCTAATCGTGCTAGGAGAAAAGCCAAGTGCTCTAGCAATTGATCTGAGCGAGTCTCCATCTGATAACCGTTGTTCGATATAAAAACGATCTTTTTCATTTAAGTGCCGATAAACCATCTCTACACTCTAAGTCAAAAGGCGAACTAGAGAGTTTATCTGTATGAATATGAACTCTCTACTGAGTGTTGCACTTCAGATGACGGAGGGCGATTCGAAGAAAGTATCACTGTAGTATCGAAGATCTTTTTTTAGAACATCTACATTATGTCAATTTATAAGGTTTTAGCTATATTATAAT
>LVCQ01000360.1 GCA_001644975.1 Piscirickettsiaceae bacterium NZ-RLO1 | reverse complement strand
ATGAACACACAAATGGTTTGATAAGGCGTTTTCTACCTAAAGGGACGGATTTTAATGAAATTAGTGACAAAGAAATAGCAAAAATAGAGCATACATTGAATACCAGAAGAAGAGCGAGTTTGAATTATCGCTCACCTAATCATGTTTTTTTAGAGTATTTGATGGCGGCTTAGTATAGAGTAGTGTTGCACTTCAGATGACGGAGGGCGCTCGACTAATCGTGCTAGGGGAAAACCCAAGATTTGTAGCAATGGACCTGAGGGAATCTCCCTCTGATAACCGTTGTTCGATATAAAAACGATCTTTTTCATTTAAGTGCCGATAAATCATCTCTACCCTCATAAGTCAAAAAGGCAAACTAGAGAGTTTATCTGTATGGATATGAACTCTCTACTCGGTGTTGCACTTCAGATGACGGAGGGCG
>LVCQ01000359.1 GCA_001644975.1 Piscirickettsiaceae bacterium NZ-RLO1 | reverse complement strand
TGCCACTGTTAGTGTGAATAAAGGCGATCACTGCAACATTCAACTGGTCGTTGCGAAACATTTGCCTGATGACATCTTGCAAACAGTAGTGAGCTAGGTGCATGAAATCAGAGTAAAGCTTATCTTTATTACTGTGGTTATAGAATGGGCCACGCAGTTGCTCTGGCAGCGTTAGTACCACCTGACGGTAACTGATGCCTAAAAAAAGTTTTGATGTGATCCTTTCCATTGCTTCGCGCCCGTAACGTTTCGCGCATTTCAAACAGGCGTTGCTTTTACAACTGAAGAAAATTTTATGACGGCCCTTGCCGCAACGGCAGCAACCAAACAAAGCAAAGCCGCCCAGGTCAGTGCCGCAATTAAGCATCTTCTCAATCTCAGCCAAATAATAAGCCGTGTCATAACGAGGATAAACCTTTGTGAATAAGGTTAAAA
>LVCQ01000358.1 GCA_001644975.1 Piscirickettsiaceae bacterium NZ-RLO1 | reverse complement strand
GACCATTGAAGCTGCTCAGTCTGTTACCTATTCCAGCCTGATGAAAGCCAATTACGCAGTAGATCCTCTCATTTTCATACTTTGTGGCAATGAAATGAGACTCTCTGGATTCACAAACTCAACCCCTTTATGGCAGTTGCGTCAACATCATGAAAAGCTTGCGAAGATGAAGCAGGTCCGACTTTAATTCAGCCTGCATAGGATTAATCCGTCCAAAAACGATAAAATGCACCATATTTGATACTTTTTGCCAATAATTAAGAATGGTTTCTGTTCTTCAGGTCAAATCTCTCAAATTTTGCTTCACTAAAAAATGATCCATTAACCGTAAGCGTCGCTACCTCGGTAGGTATTTTGCACATCCAATGATGCAAAATCGCCGAGCAAAACGCGACGACTATAAACCCTCGGCTGCCCTCGTCACAGGGCATTACGTGCCTTGAATC
>LVCQ01000357.1 GCA_001644975.1 Piscirickettsiaceae bacterium NZ-RLO1 | reverse complement strand
CGGTAAATCGTGCTTTCACTCACCTGGATATTATGCTCACGTATAAGTTCCTGACTGATAACATCGGGGGATGTATGAGTACTTAACCTTTGATGGATCAACATTTTTGCCTCTTTTGAAATTTGTCGAAAAGCTTGGCCTTGCTTAGCGTTAGCTCGTTTTTCTTGTGCGCAACGAGAAGTAAGCCGGTGACAATAAAGACCTTTAAAATCGATTGGAGTGTGCCGTTTAATCTCGCGGCTAATCGTGCTAGGAGAAAAGTCAAGTGCTCTAGCAATTGATCTGAGCGAGTCTCCTTCTGATAATCGTTGTTCGATATAAAAACGATCTTTTTCATTTAAGTGCCGATAAACCATCTCTACCCTCTAAGTCAAAAGGCGAACTAGAGAGTTTATCTGTATGAATATGAACTCTCTACTGAGTGTTGCACTTCAGATGACGGAGGGCG
>LVCQ01000356.1 GCA_001644975.1 Piscirickettsiaceae bacterium NZ-RLO1 | reverse complement strand
ATTAAAAAAAAAATTTTTTTTAAAACTAATATTCATTATATTTAAACTCAAAAAGTGTTAAAAAAACAAAAATAAATTAACTGTTTTAAATTTAAAGTATTTTTTTGTTTTGTCGACAAAAACGCCCTCCGTCATCTGAAGTGCAACACTCAGTAGAGAGTTCATATTCATACAGATAAACTCTCTAGTTCGCCTTTTGACTTAGAGGGTAGAGATGGTTTATCGGCACTTAAATGAAAAAGATCGTTTTTATATCGAACAACGATTATCAGAAGGAGACTCGCTCAGATCAATTGCTAGAGCACTTGACTTTTCTCCTAGCACGATTAGCCGCGAGATTAAACGGCATACCCCAAGCGATTTTAACGGTCTTTCGTAAGCGTCGCTACCTCGGTAGGTATTTTGCACATCCAATGATGCAAAATCGCCGAGCAAAAACGCGACGA
>LVCQ01000355.1 GCA_001644975.1 Piscirickettsiaceae bacterium NZ-RLO1 | reverse complement strand
CTATATCTCAATCTCAGCCAAATAATAAGCCGTGTCATAACGAGGATAAACCTTTGTGAATAAGGTCCAGCATGCATAGAAAATCGATTTATAGCTAAGCAATTTTTGTTTAACACGAATGGCTAACTTCACTGTACTACTTCCATTTAGTGCCAGTAAGAAAAGCATAGCTAACGATAGTAAATTGTCTAACTTTATTGTTTTTGATTCTGAGAACTATATGTTTTTGCCGCTTTACATGATTTTGCTAGATGTCATGCGCGATTCCAGGGGTTTTTCCTAGAAGTAATAAAATATAGCTAAATCCTAAATGTATGGCATAATAACTTATTGAATAATTGTAGAATTAAACAAGGAATGTGCCATGGGGTATCCAGTTGAATTCAGACGGAAGGTCTTTAAGTTAAAAGAAAAGAAAGGGCTAACTTATGAGGAAGTTTCAGAGCTCTTTGA
>LVCQ01000354.1 GCA_001644975.1 Piscirickettsiaceae bacterium NZ-RLO1 | reverse complement strand
ATTATACTTTTCATCAGCAATAGCAGGTCGTTGTTCAATACCAACGCGATTCGGTATTTTAGTTTTATCGCCACTTTTCACCTTCTTCTTATAAGGCTTTCCGGAGTGAGGTAGGCTTTTGTAAAGCCCTCCTCCTTTCTCTCGATCGTCATAAATATAACGGTAGATGGTGCTCTCACTCACTTGGATATCATGCTCCTGTATAAGCTCTTTACTAATAACATCGGGTGACGTATGGGTGCTTAACCGCTCATGAATCAATACTTTTTCTTTCTCTGTGATTTGCTGAAAAGCTTGTCCTTGCTTAGCGTTAGCTCGTTTTTCTTCTGTACACGCGAGGCCAAGCGATGGCAATTAAAAGACCGTTAAAATTCGCTTGGGGGTATGCCGTTTAATCTCGCGGCTAATCGTGCTAGGAGAAAGTCAAGTGCTCTAGCAATTGATCTGAGCGAG
>LVCQ01000353.1 GCA_001644975.1 Piscirickettsiaceae bacterium NZ-RLO1 | reverse complement strand
CTATAATCTTCAGCAATTTCTTTTGCCGATTTTGTAAAAATAGTATCTCGTTTTCCATAAATTTGGTAATTGATTTTTACATCTTTATTTTCGAAATCGTTAACTATTCCTGTAACACTAAAAAGATCTTTCTGCAACAACCTAAAAAATTGAAACGCCTTAGAAACAGCTATGAATATTTTTGTGTCACGCATTAAACCGCCCTCCGTCATCTGAAGTGCAACACTCAGTAGAGAGTTCATATTCATACAGATAAACTCTCTAGTTCGCCTTTTGACTTAGAGGGTAGAGATGGTTTATCGGCACTTAAATGAAAAAGATCGTTTTTATATCGAACAACGATTATCAGAAGGAGACTCGCTCAGATCAATTGCTAGAGCACTTGACTTTTCTCCTAGCACGATTAGCCGCGAGATTAAACGGCATACCCCCAAGCGATTTTAACGGTCTTTA
>LVCQ01000352.1 GCA_001644975.1 Piscirickettsiaceae bacterium NZ-RLO1 | reverse complement strand
CGCTTACGTTCATACAGATAAACTCTCTAGTTCGCCTTTTGACTTAGAGTGTAGAGATGGTTTATCGGCACTTAAATGAAAAAGATCGTTTTTATATCGAACAACGATTATCAGAAGGAGACTCGCTCAGATCAATTGCTAGAGCACTTGACTTTTCTCCTAGCACGATTAGCCGCGAGATTAAACGGCATACCCCAAGCGATTTTAACGGTCTTTATTGCCATCGCTTGGCCTCGCGTTGTACAGAAGAAAAACGAGCTAACGCTAAGCAAGGACAAGCTTTTCAGCAAATCACAGAGAAAGCAAAAGTATTGATTCATGAGCGGTTAAGCACCCATACGTCACCCGATGTTATTAGTAAAGAGCTTATACAGGAGCATGATATCCAAGTGAGTGAGAGCACCATCTACCGTTATATTTATGACGATCGAGAGAAAGGAGGAGGGCTTTACAAAAGCC
>LVCQ01000351.1 GCA_001644975.1 Piscirickettsiaceae bacterium NZ-RLO1 | reverse complement strand
CGGAGGGCGGCTTTCAGCCTGAACCCCTCTACACACTCGTTATATTATCTTAATATAGATCAATAATATAACGAGTTTAAGGTCAAAATGAGTCTAAGAAAGCAAGCGCGAATTTTATCTGAACGACAGAAACGAATCGTCATAACACACCTCAAAAACATCGCCGCATCGCAGAGAAACCTCGTCGTAAGCGTCGCTACCTCGGTAGGTATTTTGCACATCCAATGATGCAAAATCGCCGAGCAAAACGCGACGACTATAAACCCTCGGCTGCCCTCGTCACAGGGCATTACGTGCCTTGAATCGGCCACTACATACCCTGCTCTCAAATGGCGCTACGGCTCGTAAAGATTTTTAGACACTCGTTACGCTTGCTACAGACCTTACGCTCTTCCGCAACTCCGCTCTGCTAAAAATCCTCACCTACCTCGGCCTACTCACCCCGTGCTTTGCACTCCTTA
>LVCQ01000350.1 GCA_001644975.1 Piscirickettsiaceae bacterium NZ-RLO1 | reverse complement strand
TCGCGATCACCAATCTTATTTATTAACATTGGTCGATAAGGCGAATAAAATGTGTTGTATAAGGAAAATGCCTAACAAACAAGCCAAGACGGTTATCAATACATTCATGAATGTGGTTGGCTCAACTTTCTTTGATTTTTAAGACCATCACCTCTGACAACGGAACAGAGTTTGCGGGTCATGAGGACATTTCAAAGATCACTGAAGCAAACTTTTACTTTGCTAGACCTTATCGTTCTTGTGATAGAGGTCTAAATGAACACACAAATGGTTTGATAAGGCGTTTTCTACCTAAAGGGACGGATTTTAATGAAATTAGTGACAAAGAAATAGCAAAAATAGAGCATACATTGAACACCAGAAGAAGAGCGAGTTTGAATTATCGCTCACCTAATCATGTTTTTTTAGAGTATTTGATGGCGGCTTAGTATAGAGTAGTGTTGCACTTCAGATGACGGA
>LVCQ01000349.1 GCA_001644975.1 Piscirickettsiaceae bacterium NZ-RLO1 | reverse complement strand
ATTTCTTTGTCACTAATTTCATTAAAATCCGTCCCTTTAGGTAGAAAACGCCTTATCAAACCATTTGTGTGTTCATTTAGACCTCTATCACAAGAACGATAAGGTCTAGCAAAGTAAAAGTTTGCTTCAGTGATCTTTGAAATGTCCTCATGACCCGCAAACTCTGTTCCGTTGTCAGAGGTGATGGTCTTAAAATCAAAGAAAGTTGAGCCAACCACATTCATGAATGTATTGATAACCGTCTTGGCTTGTTTGTTAGGCATTTTCCTTATACAACACATTTTATTCGCCTTATCAACCAATGTTAATAAATAAGATTGGTGATCGCGACCCACAATCGTATCAATTTCAAAATGACCAAACTCTATCTTTTCATCAGCAATAGCAGGTCGTTGTTCAATACCAACGCGATTCGGTATTTTCAGTTTTTATCGCCACTTTTCACCTTCTTCTTATAAGCTTTCC
>LVCQ01000348.1 GCA_001644975.1 Piscirickettsiaceae bacterium NZ-RLO1 | reverse complement strand
AAAAAAAAGACCATCAACTCCCTAAAGATAATATAACCGCATTGATCAAGGATATGCCAAGACTGGTCGGCCGTGAATTAATAAAATTGCGCTACTCTATTATCCGTGTAATTATCCTAATGATCTTACTGTTTATCCCAGGCGTAAATCTCATTGTCAGTCTATTATGGTTTATCTTTAATTGCTGGATGCAAGCAATCCAGTATATAGATTATCCTATGGATGTATTTAAACACCCCTTTAAGCAAACTCTAAAAGCAACTCGCCAAACCCCATTAACCGCCATGAGTTTTGGACTCGTGTGCTTTATTTGCACAATGGTTCCTCTGTTAAACCTAATTGCTATTCCCGCGGCTGTGGCCGGCGGTACTTTATTATGGTCAGAACGCATTCAACCTCTACTCAAATAAACAGTTAAAGGGAGCACCCATGAGCTCCCTTTGTTAAGTTCATATTTAAGAAATCGCCC
>LVCQ01000347.1 GCA_001644975.1 Piscirickettsiaceae bacterium NZ-RLO1 | reverse complement strand
CGCTTACGATTTCATCAATCGAGTGACCAAAGCGTTTAGAAAAGTGTTTCAATCGCTGCATGTGCTTATTCGTCACTTCTCGCCCAGTTGAATTTTTTTGCTGCTTATAAAAATTTTGGCTTAGCTGGTTTGTCACAGGTCCATGCGCTACAGCCATATCGACAGGGACACCTTCAAGCACAGCTAAGTCATTACTCAAGTTAGGCGTAACACCTTCAGTGTTACACGGCTTATTAAGGGTAATCTCAGTATTCATCGCTTTTGCCTCATCAAGCGCCTCTTGTGTTTCTAGAAGTGCGCTTCTGAGTTCCTTTTCTTTGTTTGCCCAGTCAGTTAAATCAATAGTGTTTAAAAGTTGATCATTGTGTTTCCTTTTTTCTTCTCGTAATTGAGTCAAAACAAATTCAAGTTCAATAACAATATCCCTTTGTGATGCACATTGCTTAAAATTAAGCACGGGGTTATTAATACGCCC
>LVCQ01000346.1 GCA_001644975.1 Piscirickettsiaceae bacterium NZ-RLO1 | reverse complement strand
TTTTTTACGGGGCGGGTCAAATATATCGTAGAATACCCCTTTTGAAGGGTAATAAAGCTGCCATAACTCCATAAGTGATCCACAAAAACTACATTGCAAAGGATTCCGCTTGGCAACCTCCTCAAATAGCTGAGCATAGGTTAACCGTATGACGTACGGTATCATCGCATCGACCATATCCCCTGCTGATTTAGCAATCAACTCAAAGTGTTTTTTAAAGCGGGTAGTTGTCTGTAACCCATAATAACGAACTCTATGGAAGTTTTTCGGCAGAATATGCTGCACCATTCTACCGATGAAGTCTAAAGCTAAGATTGTCTCGCCTTCTACCTGACCAGTATGGTGGGAGTTGAAGCGGTAGCTAACTTTCTGGCCATCAAAGTCATCTAACCGTGATAACCCAATTGGAGGTGATGATAGGTATTTTGTCAAGTAGCGAATTAATGCTCTGTAATTTTTGGTGGGTACTTTTTTGTCGTTCCCAGGATG
>LVCQ01000345.1 GCA_001644975.1 Piscirickettsiaceae bacterium NZ-RLO1 | reverse complement strand
TCTAAATTTTTTGCAACAGTGCCGTAAGGTCTGTAGCAAGCGTAACGAGTGTCTAAAAATCTTTACGAGCCGTAGCGCCATTTGAGAGCAGGGTATGTAGTGGCCGATTCAAGACACGTAATGCCCTGTGACGAGGGCAGCCGAGGGTTTATAATCGTCGCGTTTTGCTCGGCGATTTTGCATCATTGGATGTGCAAAATACCTACCGAGGTAGCGACGCTTACGACGCTCTTGTATTTGCTGCCTTTAAGCTTTTATTCTTGAAATTACCTGAATAAATTTCAATTACGCAATTTCATCTACGTCTGTAACATATTCACCGGTAAAAACAATAAAATAAAGGAAGGTGAGTCAATGCCATTAATGAAAAAAGGAGCCTTAGATATTTCTTCTAAGTTTAAAAAATTTTATGAAATTGCTAATAATATTAATACAAGTCAGAAAGCTTTATTGAAAATAGATGAGCTTATTAAAGGGATATCACCTGATAAA
>LVCQ01000344.1 GCA_001644975.1 Piscirickettsiaceae bacterium NZ-RLO1 | reverse complement strand
CGGAGGGCGCAATAACTAAGTTGATACGTCGATTTTTATCTAAAAATTCGACAATTTCATTTCTGTGTTTAAGTTTTCCAAGTTCTTTTGATATTGATATATAATAGAATTTATTACGCAAACCATATTCAATAATTAAATTTTTAATTAGCATGTTTTCTCCTTAAAGGATGTTAGATATTATTTATTGATTTTTTTGAAACAATTTTTATCTATATCTCAAGGTGAATATTTATGATTCTCTACAGGCTGCCAATATAAAATGCATTTTATGATATTTATAACCTAGAAAATTAACTATCTACTTACACAGCCGTACCCATCAATTCGTACCAGACATTGGACATATGTAGTTAATCGATAAATAAAAGCGTAGTATATTTTCATTTTTAATCATGTCAACTTTCCTACTACTAAAAGAAATATTATAAATTGTAACTTTCTTATTATTAACTTATTTAATTCATTAAATATATTAATAATAGATATAAAGCAATCGC
>LVCQ01000343.1 GCA_001644975.1 Piscirickettsiaceae bacterium NZ-RLO1 | reverse complement strand
CCATACATTTAGGATTTAGCTATATATATTATTTAGCAAGACCAAAATATTTAAATGTTTTTTTGATAGTTTTTTTATCATGAAATTGCTCTCTATCTATTATTGAGATTAACGCTTTTAAAGGTCTAGGAAAAACAAAATTTGTCAAAGAATCTTTTTATCAGTGAAGTAGCATGAAAAACGGTTCTGTCGCAATTTGAAATTTTCATAAAAGAGTGTTTTTCTTCAGGCACAGTTAGGCTGCGAGCAAGTAAAATTGCTCATAAGCTGGTTTGTCTTGATGAGCGTGCATCTGTTTTTTCTTTAGTATGCGGTAGAGCTCAACACCTGAGATCGTAGCTTTGGCACCTTGAATGGATTTAACGTAAGCGTCGCTACCTCGGTAGGTATTTTGCACATCCAATGATGCAAAATCGCCGAGCAAAACGCGACGACTATAAACCCTCGGCTGCCCTCGTCACAGGGCATTACGTGCCTTGAATCGGCCACTACATACCCTGCTCT
>LVCQ01000342.1 GCA_001644975.1 Piscirickettsiaceae bacterium NZ-RLO1 | reverse complement strand
CTATTCTAAATTTACAGATAAATAACAACCAAAAAAATTGAGACTCTAACCATGCAATGCCAATTAAAAAAACACAATTATTAATTAAATAGCCACACTAGCTAGATAATAACAGTCAAAAATAAGACATAATATTTTACTAACTCCATTCTCTAATGATTAATTCTTAAATGATTATATTTGAATGTCCAGTTACTCTTGATGAGTTAAGTCCAAAAGAAGTCGTAAGCGTCGCTACCTCGGTAGGTATTTTGCACATCCAATGATGCAAAATCGCCGAGCAAAACGCGACGACTATAAACCCTCGGCTGCCCTCGTCACAGGGCATTACGTGCCTTGAATCGGCCACTACATACCCTGCTCTCAAATGGCGCTACGGCTCGTAAAGATTTTTAGACACTCGTTACGCTTGCTACAGACCTTACGCTCTTCCGCAACTCCGCTCTGCTAAAAATCCTCACCTACCTCGGCCTACTCACCTCGTGCTTTGCACTCCTTGGCTCGCAGCGA
>LVCQ01000341.1 GCA_001644975.1 Piscirickettsiaceae bacterium NZ-RLO1 | reverse complement strand
ATTTTAATGAAATTAGTGACAAAGAAATAGCAAAAATAGAGCATACATTGAACACCAGAAGAAGAGCGAGTTTGAATTATCGCTCACCTAATCATGTTTTTTCAGAGTATTTGATGGCGGCTTAGTATAGAGTAGTGTTGCACTTCAGATGACGGAGGGCGTATCCAAGTGAGTGAGAGCACCATCTACCGTTATATTTATGACGATCGAGAGAAAGGAGGAGGGCTTTACAAAAGCCTACCTCACTCCGGAAAGCCTTATAAGAAGAAGGTGAAAAGTGGCGATAAAACTAAAATACCGAATCGCGTTGGTATTGAACAACGACCTGCTATTGCTGATGAAAAGATAGAGTTTGGTCATTTTGAAATTGATACGATTGTGGGTCGCGATCACCAATCTTATTTATTAACATTGGTCGATAAGGCGAATAAAATGTGTTGTATAAGGAAAATGCCTAACAAACAAGCCAAGACGGTTATCAATACATTCATGAATGTGGTTGGCTCAACCGC
>LVCQ01000340.1 GCA_001644975.1 Piscirickettsiaceae bacterium NZ-RLO1 | reverse complement strand
AGGGCATTACGTGCCTTGAATCGGCCACTACATACCCTGCTCTCAAATGGCGCTACGGCTCGTAAAGATTTTTAGACACTCGTTACGCTTGCTACAGACCTTACGGTCTTCCGCAACTCCGCTCTGCTAAAAATCCTCACCTACCTCGGCCTACTCACCTCGTGCTTTGCACTCCTTGGCTCGCAGCGAAGGCAATCGCCCAACCTTATGTGAAATCACCGCGTGTTGTGAATGTCGACAAGCACGCTTCATTTCCACCCGCTCACCAAAAAGCCAAAGATGAAGGTCTCTTTTCTAGTCAGTGTAAACTCAGGCGAGTGAAGTATTTAAACAACTGCATTGAAAATGATCACAAAGCGGTAAAGCGCAAATCCCGTTTCCGCCAATGGTACCAATCACTTTCTACAGCACGGCCTACCATTGACATAATGGAAGCGATGCGCATGGTTCAAAAAGGTCAATTACGTTATATTAAAAAACAGAATATCTGTGCCCAAAATCAGCTCATTGATAAATTATTT
>LVCQ01000339.1 GCA_001644975.1 Piscirickettsiaceae bacterium NZ-RLO1 | reverse complement strand
TTGGTCGATAAGGCGAATAAAATGTGTTGTATAAGGAAAATGCCTAACAAACAAGCCAAGACGGTTATCAATACATTCATGAATGTGGTTGGCTCAACTTTCTTTGATTTTAAGACCATCACCTCTGACAACGGAACAGAGTTTGCGGGTCATGAGGACATTTCAAAGATCACTGAAGCAAACTTTTACTTTGCTAGACCTTATCGTTCTTGTGATAGAGGTCTAAATGAACACACAAATGGTTTGATAAGGCGTTTTCTACCTAAAGGGACGGATTTTAATGAAATTAGTGACAAAGAAATAGCAAAAATAGAGCATACATTGAACACCAGAAGAAGAGCGAGTTTGAATTATCGCTCACCTAATCATGTTTTTTTAGAGTATTTGATGGCGGCTTAGTATAGAGTAGTGTTGCACTTCAGATGACGGAGGGCGCAAGAATAGAAATAAAAAAGAAGGCACCAAAACCTCGAGCGATTAACTTAGAAGAACTAAAGAATGATGTAAAAAGTCATCCGGATAGTTAC
>LVCQ01000338.1 GCA_001644975.1 Piscirickettsiaceae bacterium NZ-RLO1 | reverse complement strand
CGGAGGGCGCACTAAAGCCACTTAGTATTTAACTAAGCTACCTTTAAAATTAACTAGTTTATAAATTAGCTATCAGAAAACTATGACTGAAATTTTGGTGGCATTATACTTACCGTGATCTCAAAGAAATAGCAGCTGAAAGAGGTCTTGAGATTGAGCGTTCAACCATTTGTCGTTGGGTGCACGAGTATGGCTCGCAGATCGCCAAACGGCTGAGGACCCACTTTCGTCAAACGTGTGCCTCTTGGCGGTTAGATGAAACGTTGGTGAAAATTAAAGGTCGTTGGTATTACCTTTATCGAGCCATTGATAAATATGGCAATACTTTGGACTGGATGCTCAGCCGACAGCAAAATGCCAAAGCGGCGATGCGCTTTTTCAAAAAGGCAATCGCCCAACCTTATGTGAAATCACCGCGTGTTGTGAATGTCGACAAGCACGCTTCATTTCCACCCGCTCACCAAAAAGCCAAAGATGAAGGTGTCTTTTCTAGTCAGTGTAAACTCAGGTGAGTGAAGTATTTAAACAACT
>LVCQ01000337.1 GCA_001644975.1 Piscirickettsiaceae bacterium NZ-RLO1 | reverse complement strand
CGTAAGCGTCGCTACCTCGGTAGGTATTTTGCACCTCCAATGATGCAAAATCGCCGAGCAAAACGCGACGACTATAAACCCTCGGCTGCCCTCGTCACAGGGCATTACGTGCCTTGAATCGGCCACTACATACCCTGCTCTCAAATGGCGCTACGGCTCGTAAAGATTTTTAGACACTCGTTACGCTTGCTACAGACCTTACGGTCTTCCGCAACTCCGCTCTGCTAAAAATCCTCACCTACCTCGGCCTACTCACCCCGTGCTTTGCACTCCTTGGCTCGCAGCGGAGGTAGGCTTTTGTAAAGCCCTCCTCCTTTCTCTCGATCGTCATAAATATAACGGTAGATGGTGCTCTCACTCACTTGGATATCATGCTCCTGTATAAGCTCTTTACTAATAACATCGGGTGACGTATGGGTGCTTAACCGCTCATGAATCAATACTTTTGCTTTCTCTGTGTTTGCTGAAAAGCTTGTCCTGCTTAGCGTTAGCTCGTTTTTCTTCTGTACAACGCGAGGCCAAGCGAT
>LVCQ01000336.1 GCA_001644975.1 Piscirickettsiaceae bacterium NZ-RLO1 | reverse complement strand
TAAAACTGTTCAAAACTGGAAAAAGGTGTTTTTAGCGAATGCAAGCCTGGCTTTTAATATCGATAGCGCTGTGGCGGAGTTTAAGGATGAAATTAAAACCAAAGAAAAAGAAGTGAATGAACTTCACCGTCAACTGGGCAAACGCACAGCAGAGTTGGAGTGGGCTGCAAAAAGTTGAAGAGCTTGGACTATGAAAAAGAAAGTGCCTTATTGAGTCTGAGCCGAAAAATATTCCAGTTACAAGGCAATGTGAATTAATAAATTTTAATCGCAGCAATTGTTATTATAAGTCTGTACAGTGTACCAAAGATAAAATGGAGCTGCTAAGGGCTATTGATCGAATTTATACCGAAACACCGTTCTATGGTTATCGCAAGGTTCATCAGCAGCTAATAGAGGGAGGTTATAGTGTAGGACTGAATCGTGTTAGAAATTACATGAATGAATTGGGACTTAAAGTCATTTATCCAACGAAGAAAGTTTACACTACTCTGGCTCACCCCGAGCATAAAAAATATCCGTATTTACTTAGAGACT
>LVCQ01000335.1 GCA_001644975.1 Piscirickettsiaceae bacterium NZ-RLO1 | reverse complement strand
AAAAAATAGAGCATACATTGAACACCAGAAGAAGAGCGAGTTTGAATTATCGCTCACCTAATCATGATTTTTTTAGAGTATTTGATGGCGGCTTAGTATAGAGTAGTGTTGCACTTCAGATGACGGAGGGCGCAAGAATAGAAATAAAAAAGAAGGCACCAAAACCTCGAGCGATTAACTTAGAAGAACTAAAGAATGATGTAAAAAGTCATCCGGATAGTTATCAATGGGAACGTGCGCAACGTTTTGGTGTAAGTCAACACTGTATTCAGCATTGGTTGAATTTCCTTGGAATCAGCTGTAAAAAAAACACTAAAACATCCAAAAGCCAACGAAAATACACGTACAAGCTTCCAGAATAAAATCAAGCGCTACGCCGGCTATGGTCGACCCATTGTTTATTTAGATGAAAGTGGTTTTGCAACAGATATGCCAAGAAAGCGAGGCTACTCCCAGAAAGGAACGCGCTGTTATGGTGTTCATAACTGGCATGAAAAGGGTCGTATTAATGTCATTGGTGGCACTGTTGCAAAAAATTTAGA
>LVCQ01000334.1 GCA_001644975.1 Piscirickettsiaceae bacterium NZ-RLO1 | reverse complement strand
GGGCGAAGTACTTCTCCTCCTGCCGTTCTTGATCACTCAAACAATAACCACTTTGCACTCTCGCATAATCAACCTCATGGCCATGTAAAGCAAAATGCCGAACATCCCTAACCCGGACTTTTTCACCCTGAGGACAGATTGCACGCCTTAAAAAATAATTTCTCGGCAGATTTAAAAAACTTACTAATTCATCCGCTGAATTTGTTGCATTGCTTAGATTAAGCACCCCACCCTTTTGACGAACTGAGACTAGAAAACACAGATCCTGCAATGTGTTACAGTGGATTAACTGTGTTCCTTTTAACACTGATAATTGAGGCGCAATTTCCCTAAGCAAGCTTGACAATGCTAGCTCTTTCGATTGCAGCTGTTGTGTTTTTTTGCCAAAGCTAGCCACTGTTCGCTTGTAAAGTTGATCCAGATGCCCCCGACCTTGCACTTGATAATGCCAACCATCAGAAGTAGGCGCACTACCACTAGACTGATACAATGACAGCCTGACGTTGCTCGGCATTAAGCCTGGATTATCTTCAAAAAACAATCTTTAAAA
>LVCQ01000333.1 GCA_001644975.1 Piscirickettsiaceae bacterium NZ-RLO1 | reverse complement strand
GCAAGCGTAACGAGTGTCTAAAAATCATTTACGAGCCGTAGCGCCATTTTGAGAGCAGGGTATGTAGTGGCCGATTCAAGGCACGTAATGCCCTGTGACGAGGGCAGCCGAGGGTTTATAGTCGTCGCGTTTTGCTCGGCGATTTTGCATCATTGGATGTGCAAAATACCTACCGAGGTAGCGACGCTTACGATTGGCATAATAACTTTATTTGCAAAATAAATACTTTCCCAGTTCTTACCATCCTTAGACAAGCCTCCACGAGTTACAGAGATATGAACATGTACGTTCCATTTGAGGTCGCGGCCAAAAGTATGTATGGCTGCAAAAATGCCAATTGTAATCCCTTTATCTTTTGCAGTTTTAAGCAGAGTTTCAGCCGCTTTCTTAAACCTAAAGAGACTGTGATGACTCGAGCCAAGCAATCGCCGGTGCCGTATCAAACATGGGCAGATGAAGGTTATTTAACGCTCACTGAGGGTAATGTGATCGATTACAACTATATCAAAGATGATATTTACCAATTGAATAAAGAATTTGATGTCAAAGAGATTACTTATGACCC
>LVCQ01000332.1 GCA_001644975.1 Piscirickettsiaceae bacterium NZ-RLO1 | reverse complement strand
AGAGGGAGGTTATAGCGTAGGACTGAATCGTGTTAGAAATTACATGAATGAATTGGGACTTAAAGTCATTTATCCAACGAAGAAAGTTTACACTACTCTGGCTCACCCCGAGCATAAAAAATATCCGTATTTACTTAGAGACTTGGAGATTTACAAGCCAAATCAAGTGTGGAGCACAGATATTACCTATATTAGGCTGGATGGTGGCTTTGTTTATCTAGCAGCTGTACGTAAGCGTCGCTACCTCGGTAGGTATTTTGCACATCCAATGATGCAAAATCGCCGAGCAAAACGCGACGACTATAAACCCTCGGCTGCCCTCGTCACAGGGCATTACGTGCCTTGAATCGGCCACTACATACCCTGCTCTCAAATGGCGCTACGGCTCGTAAAGATTTTTAGACACTCGTTACGCTTGCTACAGACCTTACGCTCTTCCGCAACTCCGCTCTGCTAAAAATCCTCACCTACCTCGGCCTACTCACCCCGTGCTTTGCACTCCTTGGCTCGCAGCGATTGATTGGCATTCTAAGGCTATCCTATCACATAAGGTTTCCACTACAATGGATTTTAAAA
>LVCQ01000331.1 GCA_001644975.1 Piscirickettsiaceae bacterium NZ-RLO1 | reverse complement strand
GGGCGCTTTGATTGGCTAAGATAGAATTGACAATTTTTTCCCGACTGACCGCGGGACTTGAAGTACCGACCACTTCATTAATTTTAAACTCCTGCATTAATGCCCTCCTATATATAAATCGACTTCACCTACTTTTGCTGTGCCGTCTTTATCAAAAATATTCACCGTCGCTTGAGTTAAGCTTTTATTGACCTGCACTTGATCCCCCGCTGCGCCGCTTTGAATGGTCGCAATCACAATGACTTTTTGCTGCATCGGTTCTGGAAAAATATAGGCAGAACCGGCTGAGCTTACCGGAAAGTTATCAACGTTATAAATAGTTTCCGGCACATCAAAGGTGCAGTTTAACTGCTGCAATTCTGGGGTATATTGGGCATCAAAGCGCGTTAAAATGACTTTAAACTTGGCATAACGAAAGTGTGAAAATGATGCACTGAGTGGCATAAATTCCGACCAACTCTCACCATCTCTGGATGTTGAAAATTGCACTTCAAAGCCACAGGCTTCTGGTGATCCGAGCCATGACCAGTTATTTTCTAGCGTGTAATGACTCCACGCGTTCTGCATATTATCAAAGGATAAATCATCATTGCTTTGGCTAATTTGCATATCCG
>LVCQ01000330.1 GCA_001644975.1 Piscirickettsiaceae bacterium NZ-RLO1 | reverse complement strand
CCTTTTTTGCAGCTCTATAATTAGACTCTTACTACTCTAACAAAATCTAAGTTAAATATCTTTAATCCTTTGTTTTATATGTTTTTAAAATATATAGGCAATATCTTTATTCATGATAATTATGATTATGGTTATTATCATTAATAAATTGATAAATAAGTGTGAATAATTGTTCAACTGGTTTTGGGGCAATTTTGTATAGATTCATAAAGCCATGAATCATTTTGGGAAAATTGATTAGCTTCGAATGGATATTATGCTCTTGTAGTTGCTGATGATAACGTATGCCTTCATCCCGCAATGGGTCTAAATCTGCCGTGATAGTTAAGATATTTGGGATAGTGGCTGGTATCGGTTGCAAGAGTGGTGAGGCGGCAATACGTTCTGATTGGTTAGGTTGGTCAGTGTCGTTAAAATAATGATTAAAATAAAATTCAATCGCTGCGAGCCAAGGAGTGCAAAGCACGGGGTGAGTAGGCCGAGGTAGGTGAGGATTTTTAGCAGAGCGGAGTTGCGGAAGAGCGTAAGGTCTGTAGCAAGCGTAACGAGTGTCTAAAAATCTTTACGAGCCGTAGCGCCATTTGAGAGCAGGGTATGTAGTGGCCGATTCAAGGCAC
>LVCQ01000329.1 GCA_001644975.1 Piscirickettsiaceae bacterium NZ-RLO1 | reverse complement strand
AACCTCGGCAGGAACAAAATCTCCTAGCGCTTGATGAGGTCGTTCGTGATTATAGTGATGAATGTATTCTGCAATCAAGTCCTCCAACTCGTGAATATCATCAAATTTATAATGCTCCCGAGTTTTCAGACAGAATAGTTTAACGATTTATTCCTGAAAGGTTAAAATGATGCTTAACATTTTAGGAGCTATGATATGAGTCAAAAAAGAAAGAAGCCAAGCGCTGAATTTAAAACTAAAGTTGTCTTAGAGGTCATCGAAGGAGATCAGACGCTCAACCAAATATGCTCGAAATATGAGCTAGTCCCTAAAACTGTTCAAAACTGGAAAAAGGTGTTTTTAGCGAATGCAAGCCTGGCTTTTAATATCGATAGCGCTGTGGCGGAGTTTAAGGATGAAATTAAAACCAAAGAAAAAGAAGTGAATGAACTTCACCGTCAACTGGGCAAACGCACAGCAGAGTTGGAGTGGGCTGCAAAAAAGTTGAAGAGCTTGGACTATGAAAAAAGAAAGTGCCTTATTGAGGGCACTGTTGCAAAAAATTTAGATTTGAGTAGGGTGTAGCAATCAACGGAAGTTAAGAGTGAATTGCTGTGGTAAAACGTAAACGATTTAAGAAGAATCAAC
>LVCQ01000328.1 GCA_001644975.1 Piscirickettsiaceae bacterium NZ-RLO1 | reverse complement strand
TCAACCTCAGCCAAATAATAAGCCGTGTCATAACGAGGATAAACCTTTGTGAATAGTGTCCAGCATGCATAGAAAATCGATTTATAGCTGAGCAATTTTTGTTTAACGCGAATGGCTAACTTCACTGTACTACTTCCATTTAGTGCCAGTAAGAAAAGCATAGCTAACGATAGTAAATTGTCTAACTTTATTGTTTTTGATTCTGAGAACTATATGTTTTTGCCGCTTTACATGATTTTGCTAGATGTCATGCGCGATTCCAGGGGTTTTTCCTAGAAGTAATAAAAATTTAGAGGCTGGAACCCAGCCTTTCTATAGTAAAAGTAAATAAAGCAATTTCAATTCAGCTTAGCAAAGTCTTCTCTTTGCTGGCTCTAACTGTTCGTTTTATTCAGTGAATCATTTACAGCAGTGTTATTACTTACTCTATTACCTAAAGCTATGCCAACATTTCGCTCAACAAATGTTGAACCTGTAGTTACAACGGTTTATACCTTAGATAATTTATAACTACATCCGTTAAATTACTCGCGCTTACTTTCAATAAAAATATATTCAATGATAAAATAAGAACAAATATCAGATGCTTTAATGGCACTGCTCCACAGCAAAATTGGGCTATTACTGTAGGGGTGATTT
>LVCQ01000327.1 GCA_001644975.1 Piscirickettsiaceae bacterium NZ-RLO1 | reverse complement strand
TTCGCTGCGAGCCAAGGAGTGCAAAGCACGAGGTGAGTAGGCCGAGGTAGGTGAGGATTTTTAGCAGAGCGGAGTTGCGGAAGACCGTAAGGTCTGTAGCAAGCGTAACGAGTGTCTAAAAATCTTTACGAGCCGTAGCGCCATTTGAGAGCAGGGTATGTAGTGGCCGATTCAAGGCACGTAATGCCCTGTGACGAGGGCAGCCGAGGGTTTATAGTCGTCGCGTTTTGCTCGGCGATTTTGCATCATTGGAGGTGCAAAATACCTACCGAGGTAGCGACGCTTACGTTTGAAAAAGCGCATCGCCGCTTTGGCATTTTGCTGTCGGCTGAGCATCCAGTCCAAAGTATTGCCATATTTATCAATGGCTCGATAAAGGTAATACCAACGACCTTTAATTTTCACCAACGTTTCATCTAACCGCCAAGAGGTACACGTTTGACGAAAGTGGGGCCTCAGCCGTTTGGCGATCTGCGAGCCATACTCGTGCACCCAACGACAAATGGTTGAACGCTCAATCTGAACAATAGCCTTCGGCACTCACCTCACTTTTTTACGGGGTGGGTCAAATATATCGTAGAATACCCCTTTTGAAGGGTGATAAAGCTGCCATAACTCCATAAGTGATCCACAAAAACTACATTG
>LVCQ01000326.1 GCA_001644975.1 Piscirickettsiaceae bacterium NZ-RLO1 | reverse complement strand
TGGTAAATCGTGCTTTCACTCACCTGGATATTATGCTCACGTATAAGTTCCTGACTGATAACATCGGGGGATGTATGAGTACTTAACCTTTGATGGATCAACATTTTTGCCTCTTTTGAAATTTGTCGAAAAGCTTGGCCTTGCTTAGCGTTAGCTCGTTTTTCTTGTGCGCAACGAGAAGTAAGCCGGTGACAATAAAGACCTTTAAAATCGATTGGAGTGTGCCGTTTAATCTCGCGGCTAATCGTGCTAGGAGAAAAGTCAAGTGCTCTAGCAATTGATCTGAGCGAGTCTCCTTCTGATAACGCCCTCCGTCATCTGAAGTGCAACACTACTCTATACTAAGCCGCCATCAAATACTCTAAAAAAACATGATTAGGTGAGCGATAATTCAAACTCGCTCTTCTTCTGGTGTTCAATGTATGCTCTATTTTTGCTATTTCTTTGTCACTAATTTCATTAAAATCCGTCCCTTTAGGTAGAAAACGCCTTATCAAACCATTTGTGTGTTCATTTAGACCTCTATCACAAGAACGATAAGGTCTAGCAAAGTAAAAGTTTGCTTCAGTGATCTTTGAAATGTCCTCATGACCCGCAAACTCTGTTCCGTTGTCAGAGGTGATGGTCTTAAAATCAAAGAAAGTTGAGCCAACCACATTCATGAATGT
>LVCQ01000325.1 GCA_001644975.1 Piscirickettsiaceae bacterium NZ-RLO1 | reverse complement strand
GAGTCTATTCCTCCTAGAATATTAAGAGCCTTTTTAAAAATTAAGTTTTAAGGAAAATTAGAACAATAGCCTTCGGCACTCACCTCACTTTTTTTACGGGGTGGGTCAAATATATCGTAGAATACCCCTTTTGAAGGGTGATAAAGCTGCCATAACTCCATAAGTGATCCACAAAAACTACATTGCAAAGGATTCCGCTTGGCAACCTCCTCAAATAGCTGAGCATAGGTTAACCGTATGACGTACGGTATCATCGTATCGACCATATCCCCTGCTGATTTAGCAATCAACTCAAAGTGTTTTTTAAAGCGGGTAGTTGCCTGTAACCCATAATAACGAACTCTATGGAAGTTTTTCGGCAGAATATGCTGCACCATTCTACCGATGAAGTCTCGTAAGCGTCGCTACCTCGGTAGGTATTTTGCACATCCAATGATGCAAAATCGCCGAGCAAAACGCGACGACTATAAACCCTCGGCTGCCCTCGTCACAGGGCATTACGTGCCTTGAATCGGCCACTACATACCCTGCTCTCAAATGGCGCTACGGCTCGTAAAGATTTTTAGACACTCGTTACGCTTGCTACAGACCTTACGCTCTTCCGCAACTCCGCTCTGCTAAAAATCCTCACCTACCTCGGCCTACTCACCCCGTGCTTTGCACTCCTTGGCTCGCAGCG
>LVCQ01000324.1 GCA_001644975.1 Piscirickettsiaceae bacterium NZ-RLO1 | reverse complement strand
TTCTACTGACTCGACACCACTGAGCTCCCCACTAAGTGCTCACCATAAATGAGTGGCACCGGCGCCCCGGGCGCCGCGACATTATCGACGCCACTAAATAAGCTGGAGGCATTCGGGTCGGTCGTACTGTAATCATTATCATAACTCGGTTGCGGTGAAAGCATGGTCAGCGCCCCACTGATCACAAGACCCGCACCTGCGGCGTTGAGCCCTCCAGCAATCGGTGCTAATGCTGTCCCGACTGAAAAGTAACCGGCAGTAATTAAAGCCGCACCGATTAAAACTTGGACAAACCCTGAATTTTTAGCGCCCTTCGGCTTGGGCACGATATGCAACTCACCGCTGGCACAATTTAATTCTAACTGTTCTAAGTTCAGTGATTGACGCTTTCGAAAAATTGCCCACTCACCGGCTTGAATGATTTTTTTAAACTCGGGTAATTGTGTTGATAAGGCATAGAGTGCTTCGCGGGCGTGATGAATGTTTAGCTCAAAAAAAGAGCCGCAAATGCGGCCCAAACGTCCATGCAGATAAATTTTAGTTTTCATGTATTACTCAGCTTTTGCTTCGTGAGCAACTTCTGTTTGAAGTGCAATTTGTCTGTTTAAGATGAATTACAACATATTAATTAATTTCTATTATTTGTTAATGAATTAGATCTACTAGTTAGATATTTTTTTTGACATATTAACTTCTCCGCCC
>LVCQ01000323.1 GCA_001644975.1 Piscirickettsiaceae bacterium NZ-RLO1 | reverse complement strand
GGGCGGGGGGCATCAGCAAATAGTCAAAGAAATTATTAATAATATTAATCGATTGATGCTTAATAGCGCTTTAGCTGCTAGGAGAAATAACGAGAGATTATCGCTTCTTGCTGCTAAAACCAGCAATGGTGTGCCTGGTTTGCATATGGCATTGAAAAATGGTCATCACCAAGCCATAGCCGATTATATCGATGGGGTTCTTGAAGCAGGTTTAGATAAAACTGATGTGTATCAATTATTAGTTGCTAAAGCTGCTGATGGCACGCCAGGGCTCAGTATTGCTGCACAAAATGAACATGCTCAGGTGGTGGATGTTTATATTAAAAAAGTGCTTAATGCTGGTTTAGTTTATTCTGCTGCAAGGCAGCTTTTAATATCAGAAGACTCTGCAGGTAACCCAGTTTTTAATCTTGTGATGAAAGCGGGGCATTTTGATGTAGCTAAGGTGTATACAGAAGGCATCTTAAATTCAAATTTCGATGAGAGTGATAAAGTCAAACTTCTTCATGTTTGTAATTCAGAGGGCAATTCTGGTTTGGCACAGGCCATGGCAAATGGTTGTTTTAAAACAGTTGAAGTTTTTTTTAATTGTATCATCAACTCGAGTTTACAGGAGAGGGCCAAAAAATCACTTTTAATTGAAAATTTCACTCAGAGTTATTTACTTAGCTATGCTTTGATTAAAGGATACGCTCGTACTATAAT
>LVCQ01000322.1 GCA_001644975.1 Piscirickettsiaceae bacterium NZ-RLO1 | reverse complement strand
CGGAGGGCGAAATCTAAATTTTTTGCAACAGTGCCGTAAGGTCTGTAGCAAGCGTAACGAGTGTCTAAAAATCTTTACGAGCCGTAGCGCCATTTGAGAGCAGGGTATGTAGTGGCCGATTCAAGACACGTAATGCCCTGTGACGAGGGCAGCCGAGGGTTTATAATCGTCGCGTTTTGCTCGGCGATTTTGCATCATTGGATGTGCAAAATACCTACCGAGGTAGCGACGCTTACGACGCTCTTGTATTTGCTGCCTTTAAGCTTTTATTCTTGAAATTACCTGAATAAATTTCAATTACGCAATTTCATCTACGTCTGTAACATATTCACCGGTAAAAACAATAAAATAAAGGAAGGTGAGTCAATGCCATTAATGAAAAAAGGAGCCTTAGATATTTCTTCTAAGTTTAAAAAATTTTATGAAATTGCTAATAATATTAATACAAGTCAGAAAGCTTTATTGAAAATAGATGAGCTTATTAAAGGGATATCACCTGATAAACTAGATTATTATATTAATGATAACCATGCTGATGATGAATTTAGTGAGGATTCTAGCCACTCTTCTACAGAGAATTTATATCATATGGATATTCTAGATCCTGAGGATTTTAAAGTTAGAGCAAAATCATCAGACTCTATAAATATGGTTGATGAAGAGCCTTCTCTTAAAGAAAGAGTAATTTCCAACGCTGCGAGCCAAGG
>LVCQ01000321.1 GCA_001644975.1 Piscirickettsiaceae bacterium NZ-RLO1 | reverse complement strand
GGGCGTTTCCTATGCAGTTTATGCCTCATTAATCTCTATTAACTTAACACAGGCATCTTCTCAAACTTACCAATTTACACCGACCCTTCACTCCTCACATTACAACGGCTTCTTACAGGGATCTTCTAATAGTGGGGCAAATGAATTTAAAGATATTATCTTAGGTGGTGCTTTTTCTAGCGATATGGGTCAAGCAGTTAAAGGTATTTGCCTAGACTTAGGCCCTATAACTTACTCAGGAGCATCCAATAATGTAGTAAATTTTAGTGATGATTTATCATTCACAGAACTTACAGACAGCCTACATGTGAATGTATCTGCGAATGGTGGCTGGGGTGCATTCTCAGCAAGTGCTCAAGCGAACTTTGCACGCGAAGTTAAGGATGACGATTATTCTCGCTCCTTTATTTTTTCTTCCGTAAATCAGTTCAAAACAGAGCAATACAATGTCCCTGATGATATTTATGATCGCCCTAGTGGCGCTTTAAATAAAAAGTATAATGCTCCCGAGTTTTCAGACAGAATAGTTTAACGATTTATTCCTGAAAGGTTAAAATGATGCTTAACATTTTAGGAGCTATGATATGAGTCAAAAAAGAAAGAAGCCAAGCGCTGAATTTAAAACTAAAGTTGTCTTAGAGGTCATCGAAGGAGATCAGACGCTCAACCAAATATGCTCGAAATATGAGCTAGTCCCTAAAACTGTTCAAAA
>LVCQ01000320.1 GCA_001644975.1 Piscirickettsiaceae bacterium NZ-RLO1 | reverse complement strand
TATCAACACATCACTTTTACCATTCCCAAAGAATTTCGTATTTTTTTCCTCTATAACCGTTGGCTGTTAAATGAATTTGTTAAGAAAGCGGCTGAAACTCTGCTTAAAACTGCAAAAGATAAAGGGATTACAATTGGCATTTTTGCAGCCATACATACTTTTGGCCGCGACCTCAAATGGAACGTACATGTTCATATCTCTGTAACTCGTGGAGGCTTGTCTAAGGATGGTAAGAACTGGGAAAGTATTTATTTTGCAAATAAAGTTATTATGCCAATGTGGAGATTTCGTGTGATTTCTCTATTACGTGAAGCTTACAATCATGAGGATTTTATCATGCCTGATGAATGTCGTGATCAATTCACTGATTACGCCAGTTATAATCGTCTTTTGAATAATGAATATCAAAAATACTGGTTTGTAAACTTCTCTCCGCGTAAGCGTCGCTACCTCGGTAGGTATTTTGCACATCCAATGATGCAAAATCGCCGAGCAAAACGCGACGACTATAAACCCTCGGCTGCCCTCGTCACAGGGCATTACGTGCCTTGAATCGGCCACTACATACCCTGCTCTCAAATGGCGCTACGGCTCGTAAAGATTTTTAGACACTCGTTACGCTTGCTACAGACCTTACGCTCTTCCGCAACTCCGCTCTGCTAAAAATCCTCACCTACCTCGGCCTACTCACCCCGTGCTTTGCACTCCTTGGCTCGCAG
>LVCQ01000319.1 GCA_001644975.1 Piscirickettsiaceae bacterium NZ-RLO1 | reverse complement strand
TTCCATCAAACCCTTGACTACAAAAAACCGATGGATGTTTACTGTAATTTACAGCCTCATTTATTTTTGGAGGCAGCATAAAAGGAATTAATCAGTTAAAAGATTTGTCTTGACTAACAGTGGCACTATACTTTCGGGGAATCAGACCCTCAGAGATTGAGCAGGACCATCGCTGGTTCGCAGCGCCTGAGAAAAATATTGATCTATTTATTTAGCAATATTACAATAAATTTATTAAAATTTTATGTATAAATTATGAGATATAATTGTGTTTATAAAACGATATAGTCTATTGTTTCTATTAGTTTTTAATTTAAACTTACATGCACTAAGTGGTCGAACAATTATGATAAACAACCAAACATCTCAAGACATTATCCTACATTTTTTTGATGTAAATTGCATGTATACAAATTTAAGTGATTCTGATGGAGTTGATATAGATTCAATAAATAATACAATCATTAAAGCAAATAATTTCATTAAAGTTCATGAAGAATCAAAAGCGTCAGGAATCTGTTTTTTTATTCGATCTAACTCTAGTGAGTATAAACTTAAAGCATCCTTAGTTGTTGCTCCTTATATTTATACAGTTATGAAAGCAGAGGCGCATGGATCAGCGATTTCACGTTATATGAAGTACAATACAGAAGGAGGCAGCATACAAAAATTCAAATTTAATTTTGATGACAATAAAATTTATATAAATCATGAGTAAA
>LVCQ01000318.1 GCA_001644975.1 Piscirickettsiaceae bacterium NZ-RLO1 | reverse complement strand
TAAAATTGCTGGTAAGTTGCTTTATCTTGATGGCAGTGCATCTGTTTTTTCTTCAACATGCGGTAGAGCTCAACACCTGAGATCGTAGCCTTGGCACCTTGAGTAGATTTAAACCCCAAAGCGGCTTTCATCTTCTTTTTTACCGATCGATGGTCCTGCTCAATTAGGTTGTTAAGGTATTTTATTTGGATGATTTCTATCAGCAAAAACCATAAGCCTAAAGTGAAAAACAGATAATTAAACATCGTAATACCCGCTGTATTTGCACCACTTTGATCAATCACAATCTTATCTGGAATCACATTGCTTGAGCCCGTTGCTTTTTTTAAAAAAGTGTAAGCGGTTTTTTCATCTCTGTGCTCTGAAAGGGCAAAGTCTACGGTATCCACATGCCTATCAATGGCTCGATATAAATAATACCACTGGCCTTTGATCTTAATGTAGGTTTCATCTAGACGCCAACTAGTGCAAGGCTGGCGCTTATAACACTTGTTGAAATGCTCTTCTAATTGAGGTGCATATTTAACAACCCAGCGATGAATGGTTGAGTGATCAACCACGTTCTGCCATGAGTTCTTCGATATCACGATAACTGAGGGTATAAGCAACATACCAACGAATCGCCATCATAATCAGGTCTTTCTTAAAATGACGGCCGCTGAAGTTAATCATGGTTTACCTTAAACAAAAATCAGCATCATATCATCAAATCAAATTGCGACAGAACCC
>LVCQ01000317.1 GCA_001644975.1 Piscirickettsiaceae bacterium NZ-RLO1 | reverse complement strand
GGTTGAGCGTCTGATCTCCTTCGATGACCTCTAAGACAACTTTAGATTTTAAATTCAGCGCTTGGCTTCTTTCATTTTTTGACTCATATCATAGCTCCTAAAATGTTAAGCATCATTTTAACCTTTCAGGAATAAATCGTTAAACTATTCTGTCTGAAAACTCGGGAGCATTATAATACTGAGTTTTTTACTAAAAATTTATCACTGTCTGAAATGGTAAGCTCTTTTTTATTGTTGCAATATTCTACAATAAGTAACCCTAGTCTTGCATAAGGTCTTGCAAAAATAGCAATGTCATCCATTAACCAAAAACACTCTAAATTTTCAGCTAAATAATTCACCCCATCAGTCGCTGCGAGCCAAGGAGTGCAAAGCACGGGGTGAGTAGGCCGAGGTAGGTGAGGATTTTTAGCAGAGCGGAGTTGCGGAAGAGCGTAAGGTCTGTAGCAAGCGTAACGAGTGTCTAAAAATCTTTACGAGCCGTAGCGCCATTTGAGAGCAGGGTATGTAGTGGCCGATTCAAGGCACGTAATGCCCTGTGACGAGGGCAGCCGAGGGTTTATAGTCGTCGCGTTTTGCTCGGCGATTTTGCATCATTGGATGTGCAAAATACCTACCGAGGTAGCGACGCTTACGTAAATAGGTACTTAAAAATGATTTGTAATATTTTTCTGTTCCTGTGAAGTGTTTTAGCTCACTCATAAACTCAGTAAAGGTTTTTTTAGGTTGATTTCTTTTGCATACATGGTATTATT
>LVCQ01000316.1 GCA_001644975.1 Piscirickettsiaceae bacterium NZ-RLO1 | reverse complement strand
CGGAGGGCGAATTCTAAGCAGAGAGCACAAGAAAATAACCTTTCTGAAGCTCACTATAATTTTTCGCAACAGTGCCGATTAGTGAGTCGATTTCGCTTATTTAAGTGAAGTTTAATCTTGCACATGGGGCTTCACATAGTGTTGGCGTCCCCTAGGGGATTCGAACCCCTGTTACCGCCGTGAAAGGGCGCTGTCCTAGGCCTCTAGACGAAGGGGACAGGACAGATATGTGTTTGGTGGAGCTAAGCGGGATCGAACCGCTGACCTCTACAATGCCATTGTAGCGCTCTCCCAGCTGAGCTATAGCCCCAATAAAACGCTGATAATTCTAATCTTGTTGCTACAGGAAGTCAATAGTTTTTCTGGATTATCGCTTTGTTTATTAAATATTGAAGAATTTGAAAGTTTCAGCCGGGTTAATGGATCATTTTTTAGTGAAGCAAAATTTGAGAGATTTGACCTGAAGAACAGAAACCATTCTTAATTATTGGCAAAAAGTATCAAATATGGTGCATTTATATTGAAGAATTTGAAAGTTTCAGCCGGGTTAATGGATCATTTTTTAGTGAAGCAAAATTTGAGAGATTTGACCTGAAGAACAGAAACCATTCTTAATTATTGGCAAAAAGTATCAAATATGGTGCATTTTATCGTTTTTGGACGGATTAATCGGCACTGTTGCAAAAAATTTAGATTTGAGTAGGTGCGCCCTCCGTCATCTGAAGTGCAACACTACTCTATACTAAGCCGCCATCAAATACTCCGC
>LVCQ01000315.1 GCA_001644975.1 Piscirickettsiaceae bacterium NZ-RLO1 | reverse complement strand
GTAAGCGTCGCTACCTCGGTAGGTATTTTGCACATCCAATGATGCAAAATCGCCGAGCAAAACGCGACGACTATAAACCCTCGGCTGTCCGCGTCACACAGCGTTGCGTGCCTTGAATCGGCACACTCCACCACTGTGCTCTCACATGACTCTACGGTTCGTATAGATTTTTAGACACTCGTTACGCTTGCTACAGACCTAACGGCCTTTCGCAACTCCGCTCTGCTAAAAACCCGAACCTACCTCGGCCTACTCACCCCGTGCCTTGCACTCCTTGGCTCGCAGCGCATGAATCAATACTTTTGCTTTCTCTGTGATTTGCTGAAAAGCTTGTCCTTGCTTAACGTTAGCTCGTTTTTCTTCTGTACAACGCGAGGCCAAGCGATGGCAATAAAGACCGTTAAAATCGCTTGGGGTATGCCGTTTAATCTCGCGGCTAATCGTGCTAGGAGAAAAGTCAAGTGCTCTAGCAATTGATCTGAGCGAGTCTCCTTCTGATAATCGTTGTTCGATATAAAAACGATCTTTTTCATTTAAGTGCCGATAAACCATCTCTACCCTCTAAGTCAAAAGGCGAACTAGAGAGTTTATCTGTATGAATATGAACTCTCTACTGAGTGTTGCACTTCAGATGACGGAGGGCGATGTATTGATAACCGTCTTGGCTTGTTTGTTAGGCATTTTCCTTATACAACACATTTTATTCGCCTTATCGACCAATGTTAATAAATAAGATTGGTGATCGCGACCCACAATCGTATCAATTTCAAAATGACCAAACTCTATCTTTT
>LVCQ01000314.1 GCA_001644975.1 Piscirickettsiaceae bacterium NZ-RLO1 | reverse complement strand
GGGCGAATTCGCGCTTGCTTACTTAGGCCCATTTTGACCTCAAACTTATTATATTATTGATCTATATAATGATAATATAACGAGTGAGTAGAGGTGTCCAGACTGAAAGCATTGATACTATTCAAGTTGTTATAGTTTGTATAATTTATAACAAGTTTAAACAATGTATAACTAGAGTAGGAGTGTGTACGATGGATGCAGTTGTTAGAAAGTGGGGTAATAGCTTGGGCTTATTATTGCCATTGAGTATCGCACGTGAACTTCATATTAATGATGGTAGTCATGTGACGATTGATAAAGTTGGAGATGAGATTCGCATTAAACCGTTGACTCATACGCAGACTCTAGAATTACTTTTATCAGAAATTACTCCTGAAAACAGCCATGATTTGGTGGATTGGGGTGAAGACGTTGGGGGGGAGCGCTTTGAATAAGGTGCCTGATCGTGGTGACATTATTTTCCTTAGTTTAGACCCTACGTTAGGTAGTGAACGAAGGGGAAACCGGCCTTTTTTAGTATTAACATCTAAGCCTTATAACTCAAAGGTTGGACTTGTGACGGGGTGCCTGGTTACTTCAAAGATTAAAGGCCATCCTTTTGAAGTTGAGCTACCCAAAAACAATACTGTTCACGGCGCAGTGCTAGTTAACCAGCTTACAACGAAAGATTTTCGTGCTCGAAACTGGAATCATGCTGATAAGCTAGATAAAAAATCACTCGAGAAAGTACAGGAGTTAATTGATGTGATGTTAAAAGGTTAAATGTATAGCTAAAACCTTATAAATTGACATAAT
>LVCQ01000313.1 GCA_001644975.1 Piscirickettsiaceae bacterium NZ-RLO1 | reverse complement strand
GGGTTAATTATGATTTTTTACCACACACCTAAATTTAAACTAAATACTAGGCTCAACAGGCCTAATTTCATTTAAACTAAAGCTTACTTTATAACAGCGACTCAAACAGTATGGTAAATCATAACATGAAAGGAGCAAGCGCCATGAACACCGCTATAGATCAAGATCTTTTATACACTCTATCTGCACAAGCAGCTGCTTTGCCACGCAAACGCACCCACCTTAACTTCCATACCGACAGTCATGCACAATGCCATCGCCTACTTATCGCTATAGAACCCCATAGCTATATCCGCCCCCATTGCCATGCTAACCACGAAAAAGATGAAACTCTGCTTGTACTCAAAGGTCATTTAGGTTTGATCTATTTTGACAACAGTGGCACAGTGACAGATACATTTATATTAAGTCCACATGAGACCATCGGCATTACCATTCCTCATGGACAGCTGCATAGCGTCGTTGCCTTAACTTCTGGCACCATTTTTTTGAAAGTAAGGCAGGCCCCTATCATCCTCCACAGCCTCATGAAATTGCGCATTTTGCTCCTGCTGAAAACACGCCAGACGCTGATAGCTACCTTCAAACATTATCTCAACTATTTGATAACCAACAGTTAGCTTAACGTAATTACTAGCTTCAGGAAGCACAACAAACATTGCTTCCTAAAATATTATTGATAAGGCTCAAAAAATAGATAGATAGCAATCACAAGCTACCCCGAATAAGTAATAAGTAATAAGTAATAAGTAATAAGTAATAAGTAATAAGTAATAAGTAATAAGTAATAAGTAATAAGTAACGTAAGCGTCGCTACC
>LVCQ01000312.1 GCA_001644975.1 Piscirickettsiaceae bacterium NZ-RLO1 | reverse complement strand
AAGAAAAACGAGCTAACGCTAAGCAAGGTCAAGCTTTTCGACAAATTTCAGAGGAGGCAAAAATGTTGATCCATCAACGGTTAAGCACCCATACATCCCCCGATGTTATCAGTCAGGAACTTATACGAGAGCATGATATCCAGGTGAGTGAAAGCACGATTTACCGTTATATTTATGATGATAGAGAGCAGGGCGGAGAGCTTTACAAAAACCTGCCTCATTCGGGAAAACCTTATAAGAAAAAGGTGAATCGTGGTGATCAAATAAAAATACCTAATCGCGTTGGTATTGAACACCGGCCTGCTATTGCTGATGAAAAGACAGAGTTTGGTCATTTTGAAATTGATACGGTTGTGGGTCGCGATCACCAATCTTATTTATTAACACTGGTCGATAAGGCGAATAAAATGTGTTGTATAAGGAAAATGCCTAACAAACAAGCCAAGACTGTTATCAATACATTCATGAATGTGGTTGGCTCAACTTTCTTTGATTTTAAAACCATCACCTCTGACAATGGAACAGAGTTTGCGGGTCATGAGGCCATTTCAAAGATCACTGAAGCAGACTTTTACTTTGCTAGACCTTATCGTTCTTGTGATAGAGGTCTAAATGAGCACACAAATGGTTTGATAAGGCGTTTTCTACCTAAAGGGACAGATTTTAATGAAATTAGTGACAAAGAAATAGCAAAAATAGAGCATACATTGAACACCAGAAGAAGAGCGAGTTTGAATTATTGCTCACCTAATCATGTTTTTTTAGAGTATTTGATGGCGGCTTAGTATAGAGTAGTGTTGCACTTCAGATGACGGAGGGCG
>LVCQ01000311.1 GCA_001644975.1 Piscirickettsiaceae bacterium NZ-RLO1 | reverse complement strand
CGGAGGGCGTATGATACAAACTATAACAATTTTAACAGTATCAAGGCTTTCAGCCTAGACATCTCTAGTAACTCGTTATATTATAATTATATATATCAATAATATAACGAGTTTGAGGTCAAAATGGGCTTAAGCAAGCAAGCGCGAATTTTATCTGAACGACAGGAACGGATTGTTATAACTCACCTCAAAAACACAACCGCACCGCAGCGAAACCTCGTTTTGTTTTTGCTGTCGATAAAAGCCGGACTCCGTGCGAAAGAAATTGCACACATCCAGTGGAAAATGGTTTTTAACTCAGATGGTCAAATAGGAGATTGCATCCACCTAACCAACAATGTGAGTAAAGGTGATCAAGGTGGCCGCATCATCCCTCTTAATCAGCAACTCAAAAAGTCATTAATAGCATTACTTAAATCTAATCCACCCCATCATGAAAATGTCCCTATCATCATTTCACAACGCAAAGCTGCGTTTACTCCACAAACGATCGTCAATTGGTTTAGTCGTTTATATACTGATTTAGAATTTAATGGGCATTCCAGTCATTCAGGCCGCCGCACCTTTGTTACTCGTGCTGCAAAAAATGTAATCCGTGCTGGTGGGAGTCTACGTGATGTGCAACAATTAGTGGGCCACTCCTCACTACAAACAACACAACATTATATTGAAGGTGACAGCGAGGCTAAAAAAAAGCTAGTCGAGCTAATTTAAAGGGGTCTATACGCCCCTTTTGATATAAATCAATCATCTCCCTCCTGTCTAAATTAGGCTCCGTTGACATTTCACCTTAATCATAAGATAGTGCTTGCAATTCGCCCTCCG
>LVCQ01000310.1 GCA_001644975.1 Piscirickettsiaceae bacterium NZ-RLO1 | reverse complement strand
CGGGTCATGAGGACATTTCAAAGATCACTGAAGCAAACTTTTACTTTGCTAGACCTTATCGTTCTTGTGATAGAGGTCTAAATGAACACACAAATGGTTTGATAAGGCGTTTTCTACCTAAAGGGACGGATTTTAATGAAATTAGTGACAAAGAAATAGCAAAAATAGAGCATACATTGAACACCAGAAGAAGAGCGAGTTTGAATTATCGCTCACCTAATCATGTTTTTTTAGAGTATTTGATGGCGGCTTAGTATAGAGTAGTGTTGCACTTCAGATGACGGAGGGCGGGTTCTTGTAAAAATACCTAAAGAATATAATATTTAAATATACATTATATGGTTATTTATAGATTTTTTTATGTTATCTTAAGTTGTCAAGTGTTTATTTTTTAATTAAAAGTTATGAATAAATAAAAGCTTATAGATAAATAGTATTTATAAAAATATATATCATTTAAATATTAATGGTTGGAGTAGATTATGCCAGTATTATCTTATCAGCAAATATTTTTAGATGAAATTACTGATTTCAGCGAGAGTGCTGATCTTAATTATTTGATTAGCGCAATTAGAAAAATATTTAATGAGGAAAATGTTAGAGGTTGCTTTGCAAGATCAGAGTGGTGTCAGCGTGATAGGGATTACTTTCTAAGAGCTGACGAAAGCATGGGGTTAGAGGGGGTAGCAGAGCTTTTTTTGCAAGCTTCAAATTATACTTTTGGCTCTTTAAAGCCGTTAGGTACTAGGGATAAAAATATTTTCAATAATTTTGATAAGGAAAGGGGTAAGTTCAAAGGGGTAAGCCCTTATACTACGCCCTCCG
>LVCQ01000309.1 GCA_001644975.1 Piscirickettsiaceae bacterium NZ-RLO1 | reverse complement strand
GGGCGCAGTCGACCTTCACCAGTTCCATTGCATTTAGTGCATAGCTTTGAGTATGCTACGCTTTGCGGCTTTCTCTCTTCATGATTGTCTTTTTCCTGTGTATTCCTGGCTCTTTTATCATCCCAGTCCAGTGACTCCGCTTTTGATATGATCTCATTAACACTTATACCCAATGATTTACCGAGTTTTTCAATCTCTTGACTAAATGTGTTTAGTTTTTTTTCACCACTCTCTAACTTACTTAAGCCTTTTTTATAAGCAATTTCAATAGTCCGCCACTTATCCTCTTTGCTTTTTACTTTTGCAATTTTCCTAACCTTGTAACGGGTTGGCGTATATCCTCGCCCATGGCAGTGGTTACACTGTGTATTTATACATAATTCATGAATCGCTAAATCAACATACTTACTCACTATAGCCTCTTTAATTGAAAGCACCTTATGTATTTCTAAGCGCATTAATTCTTTCAATTCAGGGATATGACTATAGTCATCTAAATGTTTTACTTGAAACGCTAGCGATGCAATACGGTCAACAAAAACTAATGAGGCACCTAGCTCTGGTTTACTCATTGCGCCTTTAGATTTATGAAAAGGCATACCATCTAAGTTAATCGTTTTAGCATTAAACGCTGCTGCAATTGCTTCTTGATTCATCACTAGTCCTTGATTTGAGTTAATTAATTGTTTTGCGCACACTTAAACATTTTTGTTTCTGTCGATTGATCAATGAATTATATTGACAATGGTATAAATCGTTTGAACCGTATTTATTACTTCTACGTTTTACTTCTTCTTTATACTCTGCAAGAAAATCATCAGAAAAGTGAACGCCC
>LVCQ01000308.1 GCA_001644975.1 Piscirickettsiaceae bacterium NZ-RLO1 | reverse complement strand
TACGAAATTCTTTGGGAATGGTAAAAGTGATGTGTAGAGCTAATCTTAAGTACCTAGTAATCTCAATTATTAAAAATATACTGCTACTACTTTCAAAATCCGCGCTTATTTTTAACGCTCAGCCTGATCAAATTAACGGCGCTTGAGTCAAACTTTAAAAGTAATTTTCTGATATAAATTTGATGATATTTTTTTAAATTGTTAAACTACATTCGCTGCGAGCCAAGGAGTGCAAAGCACGGGGTGAGTAGGCCGAGGTAGGTGAGGATTTTTAGCAGAGCGGAGTTGCGGAAGACCGTAAGGTCTGTAGCAAGCGTAACGAGTGTCTAAAAATCTTTACGAGCCGTAGCGCCATTTGAGAGCAGGGTATGTAGTGGCCGATTCAAGGCACGTAATGCCCTGTGACGAGGGCAGCCGAGGGTTTATAGTCGTCGCGTTTTGCTCGGCGATTTTGCATCATTGGATGTGCAAAATACCTACCGAGGTAGCGACGCTTACGAATATCTCCTACCGCATTTAAAACATTCCACGCTTGATTAATCGCTTTCATTAGCTCCGCGCTACCGTCTTCACGGTCAGGGTGGTAGCGCATAGATAAGCGACGATAAATAAGCTTAACCTCTTTTGCTGAATGTTTACCTTCACTTAAACCAAATACTTTTAATGCCTGTTTAATTGTAAATTTTTCCACAACATCACCTTATAAATTTTGGAATACAGCTACTACTTAGCAGCTGTACTTAATTGAGTTAAAATTATTAGTTTTCACTAGGAAGTAAAAGCACATTGTCACAAAAATAAATTATAATTTTTGACGTAGGTTTAATTGAAAATTGAGTGTTTTTATA
>LVCQ01000307.1 GCA_001644975.1 Piscirickettsiaceae bacterium NZ-RLO1 | reverse complement strand
GTTCTGGTCAAGTCATATTGAACACTTTTAATTGAGACTTTTCAAAATTAATAGGGGATAGGTTACCATTGGCTGTATGCAACCGATCATGATTGTAATATCGAATATAGGCCTCAACATCCTCCTTCATAGTATCACGGGTTAAGTGAGTCACATTCAACAACCATTCGTGCTTTAGGCTGCCAAAAAAACGCTCGACAACTGCATTGTCAACGCAAGCACCGACACTGCTCATAGAAGCGGTGATCTTATGCTTCTTCAACAATTTTCTATGTTTTTTACTGGTATACTGCGAACCACGATCACTGTGAAATAACAAGCGTTCTGTCGGCTGCCGCAAGTGAATCGCCATATCCATTGCACGACAAACTAGATTTTCGCTCATTCTCTTATTCATCGCCCAGCTGATCACTTTTCGAGAGTATAAATCTATAACGACCGCAAGATATAACCAGCCTTCAGCAGTTCTAAGGTAGGTAATGTCACCTGCCCAGGAGCGATTTGCAACGACTGGATTAAACTGCTGATTCAATACGTTATCTGCAACAGCGTGATGGTGCTTACGCTTAGTTGTCACTTTATAAGCTTTACGTTGCAGCACTTTTAAACCAAGTTTTTGCATTAGGCTTCTCGCCCGATAACGGCCCACTTGAAAGCCTTCTTCTTGAAGTTTACATGCCATCATTCGAGACCCTAAGCTGCCACGGCTTTCTTTAAAAAGCTCCTTGCAGCGCCGGTAAAGCTGAAGCTCTTCAATTGAAATCATTTTAGCAGGCCGTTTGTCCCAAGCATAAAAGGCAGAACGGCTGACCTTCATCACTTTACAGGTCAGATTGATAGGATATAACAATTT
>LVCQ01000306.1 GCA_001644975.1 Piscirickettsiaceae bacterium NZ-RLO1 | reverse complement strand
TCATAGAAATTTTGATACCACGATCAATTAATAGCTGCGTGTGGTCATGAGAGGTGTACTGGCTGCCCTGATCTGTATTAAATATTTCTGGTGTCCCGTATCGCTCTAATGCTTGTTTGAGGACATTAATGACTAAACTTGAATCCATTGTAGTGGAAATCTTATGTGATAGGATAGCCTTAGAATGCCAATCAATTACAGCTGCTAGATAAACAAAGCCACCATCCAGCCTAATATAGGTAATATCTGTGCTCCACACTTGATTTGGCTTGTAAATCTCCAAGTCTCTAAGTAAATACGGATATTTTTTATGCTCGGGGTGAGCCAGAGTAGTGTAAACTTTCTTCGTTGGATAAATGACTTTAAGTCCCAATTCATTCATGTAATTTCTAACACGATTCAGTCCTACGCTATAACCTCCCTCTATTAGCTGCTGATGAACCTTGCGATAACCATAGAACGGTGTTTCGGTATAAATTCGATCAATAGCCCTTAGCAGCTCCATTTTATCTTTGGTACACTGTACAGACTTATAATAACAATTGCTGCGATTAAAATTTATTAATTCACCGTAAGCGTCGCTACCTCGGTAGGTATTTTGCACATCCAATGATGCAAAATCGCCGAGCAAAACGCGACGACTATAAACCCTCGGCTGCCCTCGTCACAGGGCATTACGTGCCTTGAATCGGCCACTCCATACCCTGCTCTCAAATGGCGTTACGGCTCGTAAAGATTTTTAGACACTCGTTACGCTTGCTACAGACCTTACGGTCTTCCGCAACTCCTCTCTGCTAAAAATCCTCACCTACCTCGGCCTACTCACCACGTGCTTTGCACTCCTTGGCTCGCAGCGA
>LVCQ01000305.1 GCA_001644975.1 Piscirickettsiaceae bacterium NZ-RLO1 | reverse complement strand
TTCATGTGATGAACTAACTCCGTTTTTAAGGTATGAAAGAAACTCTCTGAAACAGCGTTATCCCAGCAATCTCCTTTACGACTCATACTTTGCTTAATTTTATGATCTTTAAGAATCTCACGGTGACTTTCTGAAGCATATTGGCTTCCGCGATCTGAATGCCAAATTAACCCAGCTTTAGGTTTTCTCTTCCATAAAGCCATCAACAGAGCATCATTGACTAACGATGCTTCCATATGATCCTCCATGGCCCAGCCAACAACTTTTCGTGAGAATAAGTCAATCACAACAGCCAAGTACAACCAGCCTTGCTGAGTCCGTATGTAGGTAATATCACCAACATATTTTTGGTTAGGGCCTGTTGCTGAAAAATTCCGGTCCAACACGTTTTTCGCAATTGGCAATCCATGTTTAGAATCCGTAGTTACTTTGAATTTACGCTTTATCTTGCAGCAAAGCTGATTCTGCTTCATTAAACGACCAACTCGCTTACGGCTTACAGAAATTTCCTGTGTTGCCAACTGTTTTCTAATTCTTCGAGTACCATAGGTTGCACGGCTTTCGATGAATATTTCCTTGATTCGCCTAGCTAATTTTTGGTTCTCTATCATTCGCTTGGAAGGCTGTACCTTTAACCAACTGTAATAACCTGATCGGCTAACACCTAAGATTGAGCACACCCTATCTATTGGAAAAACACATTTATTTTCTTTGATCCAGGCATACTTTACTGTGTTTCGCTTGCAAAGTACGCCGCCGCTTTTTTTAGTATTTCACGTTCCTGTGTCACTCTAGCCAGCTCTTTTTTTAACTGTTTTATTTCAGCAGCCATATCACTAACTTCATCTTTAACAGTATTTGGACTGTTTG
>LVCQ01000304.1 GCA_001644975.1 Piscirickettsiaceae bacterium NZ-RLO1 | reverse complement strand
TCACTCATGGCTGAGGCTAATTCATAAGCGTCTTCCGCTGCGAGCCAAGGAGTGCAAGGCACGGGGNGAGTAGGCCGAGGTAGGTTCGGGTTTTTTAGCAGAGCGGAGTTGCGAAAGGCCGTTAGGTCTGTAGCAAGCGTAACGAGTGTCTAAAAATCTATACGAACCGTAGAGTCATGTGAGAGCACAGTGGTGGAGTGTGCCGATTCAAGGCACGCAACGCTGTGTGACGCGGACAGCCGAGGGTTTATAGTCGTCGCGTTTTGCTCGGCGATTTTGCATCATTGGATGTGCAAAATACCTACCGAGGTAGCGACGCTTACGAATATTGTGTGTGAGTAGCTGTATATTTTCTGCTATTGCTAAGTTTGTTTTTAATCGATTTATAGCGATTGTTAAGTTAAGGGCATTGCTAGCATGCTGTGCTATAAATTGTACATTTTCTGATGTTATTAGATCTGCTCTTAAGTGGCGGATAGCTGAGGTTAAGGGTGACGCTTTAAAGGGTAATAGGGTTTTATTTGGCAGTTTTTCTTCAAACTCAGCTTGAGAGAGAACTTTTACTGAAAACTCTGAATCCTGATGGCGATTTTTATTAAATATTCTTCAAAGGTTAAGGAGATGCATAATTGGCTTCTTGTTAATGGACATTTAAATTTCATATCTTGGTCTTTATAAATTTTTTTAATAGTTATTATTTTATATGTTTAATTTATATTTTTTATTATCATAAATATTATTTATTTTTAGTACTCTAATATTTTTATAAAATTTTGCCATATAGAGCTAGATTATAAATATAGCTAAAACCTTATAAATTGACATAATGTAGATGTTCTAAAAAAAGATCTTCGATACTACAGTGATACTTTCTTCGAATGGCTTTAGCTATAAT
>LVCQ01000303.1 GCA_001644975.1 Piscirickettsiaceae bacterium NZ-RLO1 | reverse complement strand
ATTATAGAAACAGATATAGGACATGGTGATGTCCACTTTGTAAATAGTTTATATAATCATGTGGCACCTATCTATAATATGAAAGTTATTCAAGATAGAAATGCTCCTGAGCTACTTCCTGAAGATTTAGCTCGTTTTGCTGAATATATACGTCAACGTTTTACAGCTTCAAGCTTAGTTAATATTTTAGAGAAAAATTTTGTTATTCCTAGTGAATATAACTACTTAGAAATGGAGAGAATTCTCCCACAAAGTTTGTATGATCACTGGGTATATGCTTTATATGACGTTAAAGGTCGTAAGCGTCGCTACCTCGGTAGGTATTTTGCACATCCAATGATGCAAAATCGCCGAGCAAAACGCGACGACTATAAACCCTCGGCTGCCCTCGTCACAGGGCATTACGTGCCTTGAATCGGCCACTACATACCCTGCTCTCAAATGGCGCTACGGCTCGTAAAGATTTTTAGACACTCGTTACGCTTGCTACAGACCTTACGCTCTTCCGCAACTCCGCTCTGCTAAAAATCCTCACCTACCTCGGCCTACTCACCCCGTGCTTTGCACTCCTTGGCTCGCAGCGAACGCTTTTGATGCATCTCGAACTGGACGATTATTATTGCTTGTTATTTTAGAAGAATTTAAATTTGTCGAAGGATTTATTAAAGAAATAATAGTGATTTCTGATAATTCAGATAAAAATAAAAGAATTTATCAAACTGACAATGATATTTTTATTGAAGAGTCATGACACACCCGCAAAGCGGGTGGCTTGACGGTTGTGAGCAGCCCCAAGGGCTGCCAATGTTAAAGTCTATTCTGTAACTTAAAAACTACCCTCTTCATTAAATCCCATTCCCATCAATTGATCTTGATGTTCTGGCCTAATAAAATTGGACA
>LVCQ01000302.1 GCA_001644975.1 Piscirickettsiaceae bacterium NZ-RLO1 | reverse complement strand
GGGCGCTTATTTATCTTAACTGCCTTTATTTTATTTTTAATTTTTATAAACTTAAAATTTATTGGTTATAAAGTCGCTGTAAAAAAATATTTTTTTATCTTTATATTTAAATTAATAAAGGTTGATAGTTTATTTACTGTTTAAGAGAAGGTATAAATGTATAATAGCATTGTAAATCCATAGGTTATGTGTCCTGGAGTTGTGATATGCCATATAACAGTGATCAGTTGCGTAATAAAAATAGTTATGATTATTTAAACCAAGTTAACATTCCTGATTATATGGTAAGAGGTTCAGAGAGCTTTCCTTTTGCTGCACGTGTTGCTGAAATAGTAAAGCATGGTAAGTATTATGACTCTTTTTGTTATGGTGATCTTTATACTGATTTTCTACAAGAATTAGAAGACTATATCGAAGATTATAGCAGTAAAAATTCTGGTAGATTGCCTGCTGATGTTGGGTTTCAGGAACTAATCGACTCTATTTACCTTAATGAGAATCAAGTGCTTGAGCACACGGGAAGGGTAATTGCCCCTATTGTACACGGACGCCAGCGGCCCAGTGAGCTTGCAAGTGCTATTACTCATGCTTTGATGACTCCAGCGCTGAGAATTAACCGCACAACACCGACGTATGCAGGATCAAAAGAAGGTCGATTTTATGCGATGATGGCTGCGAACTTTAAGCCGATGCATGTCACTGGTATCCCTTCAGTTCGCAAATACTCTTACCAACAGGCAGGTCAACCGATTGAGTTGCGACTTGGTACACAAGGACAAAGAAAAGAGGGTTGTGCTCGAGTCAGTCCACTTTTTGCTGCTTGGTGTGAAGGACAAGCATCGAAGCCGGCTAAAAATAAAATCAGTCATTTATATATTAATAATTTGGCGAAAGTATAAT
>LVCQ01000301.1 GCA_001644975.1 Piscirickettsiaceae bacterium NZ-RLO1 | reverse complement strand
GGGCGGAATCCATTGTAGTGGAAATCTTATGTGATAGGATAGCCTTAGAATGCCAATCAATTACAGCTGCTAGATAAACAAAGCCATCATCCAGCCTAATATAGGTAATATCTGTGCTCCACACTTGATTTGGCTTGTAAATCTCCAAGTCTCTAAGTAAATACGGATATTTTTTATGCTCGGGGTGAGCCAGAGTAGTGTAAACTTTCTTCGTTGGATAAATGACTTTAAGTCCCAATTCATTCATGTAATTTCTAACACGATTCAGTCCTACGCTATAACCTCCCTCTATTAGCTGCTGATGAACCTTGCGATAACCATAGAACGGTGTTTCGGTATAAATTCGATCAATAGCCCTTAGCAGCTCCATTTTATCTTTGGTACACTGTACAGACTTATAATAACAATTGCTGCGATTAAAATTTATTAATTCACATTGCCTTGTAACTGGAATATTTTTCGGCTCAGACTCAATAAGGCACTTTCTTTTTTCATAGTCCAAGCTCTTCAACTTTTTTGCAGCCCACTCCAACTCTGCTGTGCGTTTGCCCAGTTGACGGTGAAGTTCATTCACTTCTTTTTCTTTGGTTTTAATTTCATCCTTAAACTCCGCCACAGCGCTATCGATATTAAAAGCCAGGCTTGCATTCGCTAAAAACACCTTTTTCCAGTTTTGAACAGTTTTAGGGACTAGCTCATATTTCGAGCATATTTGGTTGAGTGTCTGATCTCCTTCGATGGCCTCTAAGACAACTTTAGTTTTAAATTCAGCGCTTGGCTTCTTTCTTTTTTGACTCATATCATAGCTCCTAAAATGTTAAGCATCATTTTAACCTTTCAGGAATAAATCGTTAAACTATTCTGTCTGAAAACTCGGGAGCATTATACTACCGAGGTAGCGACGCTTACG
>LVCQ01000300.1 GCA_001644975.1 Piscirickettsiaceae bacterium NZ-RLO1 | reverse complement strand
CGGATGTCCGTGCTAACACCCGTCACTTTACCGCTTATTAACTCACATTAGTCTTGTTAGATCTGATCTAATCTTGTTATCCTGATTCGTTGTTTAATATGGTAATTTGTTCTCAATGGTTATCCAGCGGCAGAAAGGTGAAACCTATCAAATTCAATTCACACTGAAGCACGTACTTCAATATCGAAGTGCTTGGTGGAACTATCGCGCTAAACACGCTGATTCCATTCGACCTGCCGTTGATGAAAATGTTCTCAAAGTGCTCGGTTGTCGCACCAAGTTAATGGGGTGTGATGTTTACGGTTGTTCCAATCCAAACTGCGAACATACCAAGGTCGTTTGTTTCACATGCAAGTCCCGCTTTTGCTCAACCTGTGGCAAAAAAGCAACAGAGCAATGGATCGAAGAGCAAAACGCCACTCTCCCACAGTGCAAATGGCAACACATCACATTTACTATGCCTAGAAAATTCTGGGCATTTTTCTTATTCAATCGTGAATTACTCAATATAATCTTTAGGACCGCAGCCAATACGTTACTAGAAACCGCAAAGAAGAAAGGCCTTGTCATTGGTATTTTCGCCGCTTTACATACATTTGGTCGAGATCTGAAATGGAATGTACATGTTCATATCTCCGTCACACGTGGAGGTTATGATGAAGCTAATGATTCTTGGTCTGAGATTTATTTTACTCGCAAAGTTATTATGCCAATGTGGCGCTATGCCGTCACCAACTTGCTTAGGCAAACCTACAAAGCTAAGGAGTTGACTATTCCTGATGAATATCAGGGTGAAATCAGTGGCCTTACAACCTTCAATCGATTTTTAAATCGTGAATACCAGAAATTTTGGAAAGTCCACTTTGCTCAACCCAAAGAAAATCACCAGCACAATGTCGATTACCTCGGCCGCT
>LVCQ01000299.1 GCA_001644975.1 Piscirickettsiaceae bacterium NZ-RLO1 | reverse complement strand
TCATAAATATAACGGTAGATGGTGCTCTCACTCACTTGGATATCATGCTCCTGTATAAGCTCTTTACTAATAACATCGGGTGACGTATGGGTGCTTAACCGCTCATGAATCAATACATTTTGCTTTCTCTGTGATTTGCTGAAAAGCTTGTCCTTGCTTAGCGTTAGCTCGCTTTTTCTTCTGTACAACGCGAGGCCAAGCGATGGCAATAAAGACCGTTAAAATCGCTTGGGGTATGCCTTTAATCTCGCGGCTAATCGTGCTAGGAGAAAAGTCAAGTGCTCTAGCAATTGATCTGAGCGAGTCTCCTTCTGATAATCGTTGTTCGATATAAAAAACGATCTTTTTCATTTAAGTGCCGATAAACCATCTCTACCCTCTAAGTCAAAAGGCGAACTAGAGAGTTTATCTGTATGAATATGAACTCTCTACTGAGTGTTGCACTTCAGATGACGGAGGGCGATTTCTTAAATATGAACTTAACAAAGGGAGCTCATGGGTGCTCCCTTTAACTGTTTATTTGAGTAGAGGTTGAATGCGTTCTGACCATAATAAAGTACCGCCGGCCACAGCCGCGGGAATAGCAATTAGGTTTAACAGAGGAACCATTGTGCAAATAAAGCACACGAGTCCAAAACTCATGGCGGTTAATGGGGTTTGGCGAGTTGCTTTTAGAGTTTGCTTAAAGGGGTGTTTAAATACATCCATAGGATAATCTATATACTGGATTGCTTGCATCCAGCAATTAAAGATAAACCATAATAGACTGACAATGAGATTTACGCCTGGGATAAACAGTAAGATCATTAGGATAATTACACGGATAATAGAGTAGCGCAATTTTATTAATTCACGGCCGACCAGTCTTGGCATATCCTTGATCAATGCGGTTATATTATCTTTAGGGAGTTGATGGTCTTTTTTT
>LVCQ01000298.1 GCA_001644975.1 Piscirickettsiaceae bacterium NZ-RLO1 | reverse complement strand
TGCCAGTTTATCTGTATGAATATGAACTCTCTACTGAGTGAGATGACGGAGGGCGCTTTTTTAAACTACCAGGTGCTCTCCTAGTTGAACCCTTATAGCCAACATATCGTTTTCATTCAACAAGCCTAATTGCTTTATAATTAACCTAGAATCAATAGTGAAAACTTTTTGCCTAACAATAGAAGGCACAGGCAACCCAGCACTTTCAAGATCGTTAATGGGTTGATCGCCCCACCACCTTACTTGATTTACCCCTTTTAAGGATGTAATCATTAAACAAGTCACCATACTGTTATGCTCTTGGCTTCTAGCGCAAGAAATAACAAGGGCGGGTCGCTTTTTGCTAGCACTCTTATCAGTAAAAGGAAACGGCGTTAATACGACGCTGTAAGGGTCATAAATCATTATAAACATCATCCTCGGGGCTTTGCCATTCTGATAATGTTTCTTGTAAGGCCGCATGGTAGGCTGCATCAAAAGGAAGCAGCACTGCTTTGCGCACTAACACATCACCATTATCCAAAATGTCGTATTCAATGGTGTCACCTGCACCTACACCTAAATGCTTTCGCACCTCGGAGGGCACGGTGGCCTGGTTTTTAGTGGTTAACTTAGTCACTTGCATTTCCGTTATTCCTTTTATTCAATGCCGATTACGGTAACATTACTGTAATACTGTAATACTGTAATACTGTAATACTGTAATACTGTAATACTGTAATACTACCTTACTATAGTATAGACTGCAAATTTTAATAAAGGTTGCGCAACGCCCTCCGTCATCTGAAGTGCAACACTCAGTAGAGAGTGGCTTTGTTGCTTAGCTCAAAAAGTGATCAATTATGGCGATTGAGTCAGTTCAGGTCTAGAGGTCTAGGAAAAACAAAGTTTGTCAAAGAATCTTTTTATCATTGAAATATAGCTAAAACCTTATAAATTGACATAAT
>LVCQ01000297.1 GCA_001644975.1 Piscirickettsiaceae bacterium NZ-RLO1 | reverse complement strand
GCACCCGACAATAAAAAATAGCTAAATTTTATCTCTATAATTAAAGTTTTCATTTCATTGGACTTAAAACACCATTTGAAATAAATTTTGGAGAAAAATAGATGCCTTTTATTGATAAAATCAAGAAGATTGAAGAATCCTTCCAAGAAATACACGATAAAAAAAACAAACCCTTGTTGAAAGCAAAGCAGAAAATGCCAAATACATAGCAAGGCTTGCTGATCAGGATCCAGGCATTTTTTCTGTAGGTGTGACTTTTGGCGATAACGAGATCGGAATTTTCGGTAGTGAACAGCATAAAATGGCTAAAGTAACCATTCAATCTGTTTCTAAATGCTTTACTGATCTTCTTGCATCCCAGAATAACCCTCTGTTACTTGATCGGCTTGTAGCAAGAGAAAAAACAGATCTAGAGTTTAATGCCCATGCCAGTCGACTATCTAGTACTTTAAACAGAGAAAATCCACTCTTAAGTGATTACCCTAATAAAGCCAGCAGTGCGCTAAAAAGCTTTGTGGATGTTGATCGGCGGCTAGATTATTGGCTAAAAGATGATACCTATTTTGATAAGGCTGCCAATCCATCAGTAAACTATGGAGCCATTCTAACCGTATATGCATCACTACCTGACCCGAGTGTCCTTGAGCTACCACCATTAGATCCTTATAGTGCAACTCAAGAAGACGTTGACCAGCTCGCCCAGCCTGTTATTGATCTGCTATCATGTATGGCAAAGACGGAGCATGAAAGTCAAGCCAAAATTTGCACAGACCTTCAAACATTTATTTCTGAGCTTGAGGGAGCAGAAAATAATAGACGGCTTATTGAGCAAATGAAAAAGCATAGGCTGCTTCCAGAGAACGTTAACTCAGAAACATTACTACAAATATACACAGCCAATTGTTCGATTTATATGGATGTTAACCAACTTACACGTGCTGCTGCAACTTTAGCAAATCGAGGAATTATAAT
>LVCQ01000296.1 GCA_001644975.1 Piscirickettsiaceae bacterium NZ-RLO1 | reverse complement strand
AGGCAATAAGTCTTTAACTAGCCATGCATAAAACACATCAGAATTAATTGACCCAGTAAATAAAGAGGCTGTTAATAATAACTTCCCTAAGAGGGCACCAATGACATTAATACGACCCTTTTCATGCCAGTTATGAACACCATAGCAGCGTGTTCCTTTCTGGGAGTAGCCTCGCTTTCTTGGCATATCTGTTGCAAAACCACTTTCATCTAAATAAACAATGGGTCGACCATAGCCGGCGTAGCGCTTGATTTTATTCTGGAAGCTTGTACGTGTATTTTCGTTGGCTTTTGGATGTTTTAGTGTTTTTTTTACAGCTAATTCCAAGGAAATTCAACCAATGCTGAATACAGTGTTGACTTACACCAAAACGTTGCGCAGGTTCCCATTGATAACTATCCGGATGATTTTTTACATCACTCTTTAGCTCTTCTAAGTTAATCGCTCGAGGTTTTGGTGCTCTCTTTTTTATTTCTATTCTTGTATTCCATCGAAACAGCGTCCTCATTGAAACGCCAAAGAGCTCTGAAACTTCCTCATAAGTTAGCCCTTTCTTTTCTTTTAACTTAAAGACCTTCCGTCTGAATTCAACTGGATATCCCATGACACATTCCTTGTTTAATTCTATAATTATTCAATAAATTATTATGCCATACATTTAGGATTTAGCTATATCTTACATTAAAAGCACTATAAAGTCTGATGCAAATGATTTTAATCCTTTATGTGTGAAACCATTAGTGTATAAAAAAGATAGTAGAATAAAATTTTTGAATTATAAAGAATGTAAAGGAGAATTATTATAAGTATAGCTTGAAAGAGTAAAGTGAATTGAAAAAACAAACTCAGACTTCGATAAATACTCGGGCAGATTTTATTTGGTTTATTGTTGCTGTTGTAATGATGTCAATGATTGGAATATTATCCTCAGATATTTATTTGCCATCAATACCATATATTGCTAATTATTTTCATGTGACATATAGCTAAAACCTTATAAATTGACATAAT
>LVCQ01000295.1 GCA_001644975.1 Piscirickettsiaceae bacterium NZ-RLO1 | reverse complement strand
CGCTGCGAGCCAAGGAGTGCAAAGCACGGGGTGAGTAGGCCGAGGTAGGTGAGGATTTTTAGCAGAGCGGAGTTGCGGAAGAGCGTAAGGTCTGTAGCAAGCGTAACGAGTGTCTAAAAATCTTTACGAGCCGTAGCGCCATTTGAGAGCAGGGTATGTAGTGGCCGATTCAAGGCACGTAATGCCCTGTGACGAGGGCAGCCGAGGGTTTATAGTCGTCGCGTTTTGCTCGGCGATTTTGCATCATTGGATGTGCAAAATACCTACCGAGGTAGCGACGCTTACGATTGCTTCCAAGCAAAATACTACTTATTCTCATGAGTTATATGGAAATGTCAACGGAGCCTAGATAACACTAACCAATTTTAGTATTGACGACTATATAGTGTTTAGTTATACTAAACAAAATAAATGACTTTGGTCTATAATATTGATTAAAAGCTTCAAGCACAAAGGGCTGAAAGTTTTCTTTGAGACTGGAAGTACAAAAGGGATTCAGTCCAAGCATAAAAATAAGCTTAGAATTCAACTTGGTTTGCTTGATCAAGTCACGAAAGTTGAGGATTTAAATATTCCTGGCTGGGGGCTTCATCAGCTTAAGGGGACTTTGAAGGACCATTTTTCAATCGTTGTTAATGGAAATTGGCGGCTAACGTTTAAGTTTGAAGATGAAGACGTGATCTTGCTTAATTATCAAGATTATCATTGAGGTTAGTGATATGAGTAGAATGCATAACCCTCCACATCCTGGTTTGTTATTGGCTGAGATGTGCGATGGTATTAAAGAAGAGCAAGGCTTGTCACGTAATGCTATTGCAAAGCACTTAAAAGTTACCCCTGGCGCATTATCTAACGTAATCAATGGTAAAGCATCAGTTACAGCGACTATGGCTATAAAGCTTAGCAAGGCGTTTTCGGTGTCTGCTGAAACTTGGTTGAGAATGCAAGAAGCGTTTGATCTTTGGCAAGCAGAAAAAGCATGTAAGCGTGAGAAGATTGAGCCATTGTTTAAGCCGAGTGTTTAAAAGCAAGGCGTTTTGTTAGCTTTTTTATTTAA
>LVCQ01000294.1 GCA_001644975.1 Piscirickettsiaceae bacterium NZ-RLO1 | reverse complement strand
TCTATTAGCTTTTTTTCTATTTTTAGTCATATTTATAAGAAAGACTTAAAATATACTCACCAACATAGGATATATTATGGATAAAAAACAAGCTAAGACAATAGCTGATGTGATTGTTAACGAGGAAGTGATGCCCTTTTTACGTTCACTAGAACCAAAAATGATTAGTGATGAGGTGTTTCTATCGTTTTGTCAAACTGTTATTTTGACTACAACTAAAGCCATGCATGATTTTTGTATGAGTTATAAAGACTTTGAGCATAAAGAAATTTGGCTAGCAGGTGTGAAAGATAATATTCATCAGGGAGTGGATAAATTCTTTAATACAGAGAGTGGGCAGCTTTATCTAAAAACAATGCCAAAAGTTTTTTTTCAATAGTTTGTGATTTTGGTCATTAATTGGTCGTTTGCTTTGTAGTTTACATGTGGATTTCCTAATTAAAATTTGGAGGATTTTTTAGTGCTGAGGCACTATAATACTTCGAACTGCTGTTATAATATGAAAGGCCTATTAACTCTAATTCAAGCCAATTTTGAATATTTTCTAGAGCTTTGTGATGTTTGGTATAATTAATAAGAGTTGTTGGCTGACCTCAAAAAGTTAATCAAACGCTGCGAGCCAAGGAGTGCAAAGCACGGGGTGAGTAGGCCGAGGTAGGTGAGGATTTTTAGCAGAGCGGAGTTGCGGAAGAGCGTAAGGTCTGTAGCAAGCGTAACGAGTGTCTAAAAATCTTTACGAGCCGTAGCGCCATTTGAGAGCAGGGTATGTAGTGGCCGATTCAAGGCACGTAATGCCCTGTGACGAGGGCAGCCGAGGGTTTATAGTCGTCGCGTTTTGCTCGGCGATTTTGCATCATTGGATGTGCAAAATACCTACCGAGGTAGCGACGCTTACGTAATCTTATTGCATGTCATATTTCAACCCTAAACTTAATTTTGTTTTTTATTCAATTGATTAATATGGTTGCAAGCTTCTTTTTTTTCTTGGGTAGTTAATGTTTGAAAGTTTTTTGTAATTAAAAAAATTTTATTTGAATGATTATCGAAAAAACTGCTAAGAAATTGTGTGATTTTTT
>LVCQ01000293.1 GCA_001644975.1 Piscirickettsiaceae bacterium NZ-RLO1 | reverse complement strand
CGCTTACGTCGATTTTAAAGGTCTTTATTGTCACCGGCTTACTTCTCGTTGCGCACAAGAAAAACGAGCTAACGCTAAGCAAGGCCAAGCTTTTCGACAAATTTCAAAAGAGGCAAAAATGTTGATCCATCAAAGGTTAAGCACTCATACATCCCCCGATGTTATCAGTCAGGAACTTATACGTGAGCATAATATCCAGGTGAGTGAAAGCACGATTTACCGTTATATTTATGATGATAGAAAGCAGGGCGGAGAGCTTTACAAAAGCCTACCTCATTCCGGAAAACCTTATAAGAAGAAGGTGAAAAGTGGTGATAAAGCGAAAATAGTAAATCGTATCGGCATTGAGCAACGGCCTGCTATCGCTAACGAAAAGACGGAGTTTGGTCATTTTGAAATTGATACGGTTGTGGGTCGCGATCACCAATCTTATTTATTAACACTGGTGGATAAGGCGAATAAAATGTGTTGTATAAGGAAAATGCCTAACAAACAAGCCAAGACTGTTATCAATCGCTGCGAGCCAAGGAGTGCAAAGCACGGGGTGAGTAGGCCGAGGTAGGTGAGGATTTTTAGCAGAGCGGAGTTGCGGAAGACCGTAAGGTCTGTAGCAAGCGTAACGAGTGTCTAAAAATCTTTACGAGCCGTAGCGCCATTTGAGAGCAGGGTATGTAGTGGCCGATTCAAGGCACGTAATGCCCTGTGACGAGGGCAGCCGAGGGTTTATAGTCGTCGCGTTTTGCTCGGCGATTTTGCATCATTGGATGTGCAAAATACCTACCGAGGTAGCGACGCTTACGACATTCATGAATGTGGTTAGTTCAACTTTCTTTGATTTTAAAACCATCACTTCTGACAACGGAACAGAGTTTGCGGGTCATGAGGCCATTTCAAAGATCGCTGAAGCAGACTTTTACTTTGCTAGACCTTATCGTTCTTGTGATAGAGGTCTAAATGAACACACAAATGGTTTGATAAGGCGTTTTCTACCTAAAGGGACGGATTTTAATGAAATTAGTGACAAAGAAATAGCAAAAATAGAGCATACATTGAACACCAGAAGAAGAGCGAGTTT
>LVCQ01000292.1 GCA_001644975.1 Piscirickettsiaceae bacterium NZ-RLO1 | reverse complement strand
CGGAGGGCGTGATTATTATGGACATTATAAACAAGGACAAATCTATAGCCAGCAAGAAATAAAAGAAGCTCAGCAGTATATGCAATTTTATAATGCTGATAAAGCTGCTGAGAAAACTTATACTGATCCAAAGGTGGTTGCAGAAATTCAAGAAATTATCGCTTCTGAGTTTTCTAAAAGTAAATTAAAACACGCTGAGAAAGTTATTAAGCATTATAAGCGCGAGTATGGCAGCTCTTCGAAGAGTTCTGATATTTACAATTATGAAAACTTTCAAAACTTATTCAGCACCAAATGATTTATAAAGATCGTCAAGATGCATTACGGATGGGGCAGGAGACAATGGTGTTTTTATGGGATAGTTTATTTAACAATCAGCAAGGTGGAGAGTGTTTCCATAAGATAAGTAATTGTTATCCCCATATTTATAATTTCTCAGCGAAGTATGATCTGGTTCACTGCTCTGGCTTTCCTGCGGGTAATATAATTAATTATGATATTGATAAAGTGGGAGGAGTTCCTACATATTGGGAGACAGAGCATTTGATTTTAGCAAGTTACTTCTCTGCCAGAAAACATATTGAGAAGTATCAATCTCCAGCTGTTCATTCTGCAAAGACAAAATTGATGTGTAATAAGCTTGCTGGTTGTAGTGATCAGTATATTGATTGGGCAAAGCTTATTGAAAGTGTTGTAGCTAAAGCGGTATATTCTAATTCTATGGTGTTATCTACGGTTAAGCTGGAGTATGCTATTTTGACAGCAATTTATGGAGGAACTGCTGAGCACTCTATGGTAAATATGTTATCATCCATCAAGAAAAATACTGATCTTGCAGGTACGCCTATTCGCTATGATGCAATGAAAACGTTGATAGACCTTGGTAAAAAGTCTCATATTCAGCTCCATACTACAGAAAGGAAACAGACGATTGGCCAGGCCACTCAGAATAATGTAATCGCTTATGAGCAAGGCTATGCTAAACAAGCAGGAGGGTCGGTAATGCCTGTGTATCCTTATAACCGAGTGAACTATAAAACATTTTAAGGATAAAAGCCATGTCAGACGCTGCGAGCCAAGG
>LVCQ01000291.1 GCA_001644975.1 Piscirickettsiaceae bacterium NZ-RLO1 | reverse complement strand
TGAATAATAATCCCCGGTTCATTGGTTAAGGTTGGTGCGATTAGATTTAGCGTTTCAGCGCGTTCAGCAAAATTAGCAAAGACGTCGAACTCGGCCAATGCGGTCGCGAGGGCTTGGAGCGATTCTGTATGCTCAGCTAGATGTTGTAAGATATTTTCATATAGTGACTTTTCACGGGCTAGTGCACGTTCTTTGGCACTTAACACTTTATCTTCAAAGCCTTTAAGCTCTTCAGTAATAAAGCGCTCAGCATTTTTTAAAGTTTGTCTGCGGGTATAGTGCTCTGGCACTGTTGCGGCTTGAGCTTTGCTGATTTCAATGTAATAGCCATGTATACGGTTATAACCGACTTTCAGAGTAGATAAGCCGGTTGTTTCTTTTTCACGTTGTTCAAGCTGCAGTAAATAATCATTGGCATTTGCTGAGAGGTTGCGGAGCTCATCGAGTTCAGTATCAAAGCCTGGGGCAATGACGCCGCCATCACGAATAAGCTGTGGTGGGTTATCAATAATGGCTTTGCTTAAACAGTTGAGTAAATCATTTTGAGGTAGTGGGTCAGCAGTTAAAGCCTGTTGAGCTGGGTCGGATAAACGTTTGTAGTGGTTAAATAATTCAGGGATGAGCTGCAGGGTATCTCGTAATTGAGTTAAATCCCGTGGACGGGCGGAGCTTAAGGTAATGCGAGTGACAATGCGTTCGATATCCGCTGTGTTTTGTAGGAGCTCTTGGATAGGCAAGTAGGCTTGATTATCAAGTAATTCGTTGATGATACTATGGCGTAATGTTAATTGTTCTGTATTGCGTATGGGTTGATGGAGCCAGCGGCGTAATAAGCGGCTGCCCATGGCCGTGCTACTTTGATCGATGACGGCAGCGAGGGTATGTTTTTGGCTGCCTTGCAAGTTTTGTGTTAGCTCTAAATTACGGCGAGTGGCGGCATCGAGAATTAAATAATCACTGTGCTGCTCGACACGTAAACCCTGAATATGAGAGAGTGTGGTACGTTGGGTTTCTTTTAAATAATGCAATAAGCTGCCTGCGGCACAGAGGGCTAGGGGATAATTAATGCAATCTAGGCCAGTTAAA
>LVCQ01000290.1 GCA_001644975.1 Piscirickettsiaceae bacterium NZ-RLO1 | reverse complement strand
TAATTTATTCTTGATAATAATCACTACGCCCTCCGTCATCTGAAGTGCAACACTACTCTATACTAAGCCGCCATCAAATACTCTAAAAAAATCATGATTAGGTGAGCGATAATTCAAACTCGCTCTTCTTCTGGTGTTCAATGTATGCTCTATTTTTGCTATTTCTTTGTCACTAATTTCATTAAAATCCGTCCCTTTAGGTAGAAAACGCCTTATCAAACCATTTGTGGGCACTGTTGCAAAAAATTTAGATTTGAGTAGGGTGTAGCAATCAACGGAAGTTAAGAGTGAATTGCTGTGGTAAAACGTAAACGATTTAAGAAGAATCAACCCTTTAAATGGAAGCATTATTCCGGTGAGATCATTCTTTGGCTGGTGCGTTGGTATGGCCGCTATGCCTTATCTTACCGTGATCTCAAAGAAATAGCAGCTGAAAGAGGTCTTGAGATTGAGCGTTCAACCATTTGTCGTTGGGTGCACGAGTATGGCTCGCAGATCGCCAAACGGCTGAGGCCCCACTTTCGTCAAACGTGTACCTCTTGGCGGTTAGATGAAACTTTGGTGAAAATTAAAGGTCGTTGGTATTACCTTTATCGAGCCATTGATAAATATGGCAATACTTTGGACTGGATGCTCAGCCGACAGCAAAATGCCAAAGCGGCGATGCGCTTTTTCAAAAAGGCAATCGCCCAACCTTATGTGAAATCACCGCGTGTTGTGAATGTCGACAAGCACGCTTCATTTCCACCCGCTCACCAAAAAGCCAAAGATGAAGGTCTCTTTTCTGGCACTGTTGCGAAAAATTATAGTGAGCTTCAGAAAGGTTATTTTCTTGTGCTCTCTTCTTAGAATTAAGAAGATAATCCAAATAATTTATCAATGAGCTGATTTTGGGCACAGATATTCTGTTTTTTAATATAACGTAATTGACCTTTTTGAACCATGCGCATCGCTTCCATTATGTCAATGGTAGGCCGTGCTGTAGAAAGTGATTGGTACCATTGGCGGAAACGGGATTTGCGCTTTACCGCTTTGTGATCATTTTCAATGCAGTTGTTTAAATACTTCACTCGCCTGAGTTTACACTGAC
>LVCQ01000289.1 GCA_001644975.1 Piscirickettsiaceae bacterium NZ-RLO1 | reverse complement strand
GGGCGGCTGCCTTTTTTATTTTTTTACTATGAATATTTATTTTAGGGCACAAAATTTAGCAAAAAGACCGGTTTGAGGTCTGTTTTGTCATTATTTTAATGTAAGGAGGAAAATGGGTGAAAACTGTTTTTTTAGATCAAGGTTCAGTGCAGCCTAGTGATTTGGATTGGTCAAAGCTTAATGACAATATTGGAGGTCAGCTTGTTAGTTATGATCATACCCCTACAGAGTTAATGATTGAACGTGCACAAGGTGCAGAAGTTCTTATTACTAATAAAGTGATATTAGGCGCAGATGAGTTTAAGTGTCTACCTGAATTAAAGCTTATTTGTGTTGCGGCGACAGGGGTGAATAATATTGATTTGGTAGCGGCAAAGGCGGCAGGGATTGTTGTGACAAATGTGCCGGCTTATAGTACGGAGTCTGTTGTGCTATATACGTTAAGCTTAATGTTGAGTTTATGTTCAGCCAGTGGGCGTTATCATAAAAAAGTAGTGGCAGGGGCCTGGTCTTCTTCTTTGCATTTTTGCTTAAGTGACTTTTGCTTTTCTGAACTTGCACATAAAACCTTGGTGATTTTCGGTTATGGCGATATTGGTCGTCGTGTGGCAGAGGTTACGCGTGCTTTGCTGATGAACGTGGTGATTGCGGAGCGGCCAGGTCAGCCTGTACGCCAAGGGCGAGTATGTTTTGAGGAAGCATTGAAACTAGCAGATGTTTTTAGTTTACATTGCCCTTTGACAGCTGAAACAAAAAATTTGATCACGGCAAAAGAGTTCGCTTCGATGAAAGCGAGCAGTTACTTGATCAATGTTGCCCGTGGCGGCATTGTCAACGAAGTAGATCTGGCGCAGGCCTTAATCGATAAAAAAATCGCAGGCGCCGCACTTGATGTATTAAGTATTGAGCCACCACCTGAGCATCATCCTTTGGTGCTCGCAGCTCAACAATTAGATAACTTGATTATTACTCCTCATGTTGCTTGGGCAAGTGTAGATGCGCGCCAACGTTTGATTGATGAGATTGCGCTGAATATCGATGCATTTAGTCAGGGTCAATCTCGCAATGTTGTAGCTTGAGCGTTAACTTGAAAAAAAA
>LVCQ01000288.1 GCA_001644975.1 Piscirickettsiaceae bacterium NZ-RLO1 | reverse complement strand
GCACCTAGAGCTGCTTGCGCACCGGCTGAGCTTTCTTGTGGTGGCTCTTGTAAGCTTTGTGCTGATCTTGATTCTGGTTCTGAAGTTGAGGGCATTGTTTGAATTGATGTTACAGCCTGAGCTGATTCTAAAGCGGCTTGAGATAAACTAAAAGCAGTTTGGCATGATTGTAGTGCTTTTTGAGTAGATTCTAAAGTTAGTACTGACTCTGGCACAACTTCGGTGAACCACACAGCTTCTCTACGAAATAATTCTACAGCTTCTTTGGATAAGTCCACAGCTTCTTTGGATAAATCCACAGTTGCTTGAGATGCCGCTAAGGTGGTTTTAGATGTTGTTAGGTTTGTTTGCGGTAGAGGTGACTGAGGTTCCTCGACAGTGGTTTGAGATAATTGTAGTGCTTCTCTAGATCGTTCTAAAGCGACCTTCGCGGTTTCTATAGTTTTTTGAGCTAACTCTAAAGCTTTAGCTAATTCAAAAGCAGTTTGAGCTGAATTTAAGGTTAATTGAGCGAACTGTTGAGTTGTTTTAGCGAACTTTAAAACTTGAGTGGATTCTAAAGCTAATCGAGTTGACTCTGAAATTAATTCAGTTAACTCTAAAGCTTGATTTGGTTCTAAAAATTGAGACGTTTTTAAAGGGCCAGCTAAGCTTAAAGTATCTTGGAGTAAATCTGAAGCAGCTTGGGCTAAGCTCATAGCGGATTCAGATGATTTTAGAGCTATTTGAGCTGACGTTATAGCAGCTTCAGACGATTTTACTGCTTTTTTGGATGATTCTGTTGTGACTTGAAATAATTTTAAGGTTGCTTGAGGGAGTTTTATAGCTCTTTCAGCTGCTTTTCTGTTAGTTTGAGAGAGATCTAAATCTGCTTTAGATGATAACAGGGCGGTTCTTGCCGACTCTAAGGATTTTTTCGCTGCTGCTAAATCTGCTGAATCTTTGCAATCTTGTAAATATCTTTGTAACCTTCTAGTGTAGCCTGTTTTACCTTGATACATAGAAGGGTTATCTATGAAAAAACGTGCTTTAAATGTGGGATGACTTTGTAGTGTATTTAAAAGATCAGCGATTTCTTGTTTTGATTTAGCCTCCTCTGCTTCACGTTTACACTTAGCAAGAAAATTAAGATCGGTGGTGTTACTACCTTTTCTTCTTTCATGATTACGCCCTCCG
>LVCQ01000287.1 GCA_001644975.1 Piscirickettsiaceae bacterium NZ-RLO1 | reverse complement strand
CGGAGGGCGTTACTTTATTTAGACCACTGGCAGCTTTATATTCAACCCTTTTGTGGTGTGCCAACATTAGTTTTATTGGTTTTTTCTTTTTTAGGTACGTTAATTTTATTAATGCCGCGTGGTTTCCCTGGACGGTTGTTAGGGCTTGTGACGATGTTGACTCCTTGGGTTTACGCACTAAGACCTGTCATGATGAATCATGCATTTGTGCGAGTACTTGATGTTGGACAAGGCTTGGCGGTTATTATAAAAACACATAACCATAACTTAGTTTATGATGTTGGAAATAAAACCAAGACTGGCTTTGACCTTGGTCAAATGGTAGTGGTTCCTAACCTGTATGCACTGGCTGTTAAGCACATTGATAAACTTGTAATTAGCCATATTGATTCTGACCATAGTGGTGGGTTATCTAGTGTATTGGCTGCTTATCCAAAAACATCTGTTGTTAGTTCCAGCCCCTTGTTACCTTATACAAAGACTCAGGCGTGTGTTGCAGGAGATCATTGGTTATGGGATGGTGTGACCTTTGAATTTTTGTCACCAGCTTATCCTTTTCCTTATGGCCGTAATAATCAATCATGTGTGCTTAAGGTGAGTGTTAAGGAAGGAAGCAGTATGTTGCTCACCGGAGATATAGAAAAAGGCCAAGAGAAAAAACTGCGAGTTCAAGCGCTGCGAGCCAAGGAGTGCAAAGCACGGGTGAGTAGGCCGAGGTAGGTGAGGATTTTTAGCAGAGCGGAGTTGCGGAAGACCGTAAGGTCTGTAGCAAGCGTAACGAGTGTCTAAAAATCTTTACGAGCCGTAGCGCCATTTGAGAGCAGGGTATGTAGTGGCCGATTCAAGGCACGTAATGCCCTGTGACGAGGGCAGCCGAGGGTTTATAGTCGTCGCGTTTTGCTCGGCGATTTTGCATCATTGGATGTGCAAAATACCTACCGAGGTAGCGACGCTTACGCGCCTTTAAGTTTAAAAAGCGATATTCTTTTTGCACCTCATCATGGCAGTAATAGTTCATCGACATTGCCATTTATTAAGGCAGTATCTCCTCATACGGTGATCATCAGTGCAGGACGCTATAATGCCTATCGATTGCCTCATGTAAAAGTGCTTCATCGTTATCAATCACAGCGCATTGCTATTTTAAATACCGGGCAAGTGGGGGCGATTGATTTTCAATTATCTGCTAA
>LVCQ01000286.1 GCA_001644975.1 Piscirickettsiaceae bacterium NZ-RLO1 | reverse complement strand
GCTTTCGAATGATCTTTTTATTAAACTGAGCATCAGCTCGCAACGCTCTAACACTAGTTTCTAAATCAGTAATTACTGCATCTTGACACTCGATCCTTTGCTTTAAGTCAACAACTTCCCCATTTGAGCTCAAAGTATACCGATCAATAGCACTTGCCATAAGAGCTACTGTTAACTGAGCCTGCGCTGAAAGTTTTGCATCTCTAACTACAGACTGTGTTTCTAATTCCTTGTTTTCAATTGTTTTTTCTACAATTTGTTCTTTGAATAGATCACCTTTATTTGCTTCCTCAGCAATTTTAATTTTCAATTGTTCATTATTACTAATTTTACTTTCAATTTTTCTAGCAGAAACTGCTTGATTAAAGACTGCTACAAATACATTCAGAATCTCAATACATTCTTTGTGAGCTACATGCGCTTTCCAGGTGTTTATTCTTTCAACAACAATACTGAGCGGTTGTTTCAATGAATTAACTGTTGAATTTAACTGTAATAACGGATCAGATATCTCTTTTGAATTTTTTTCATATTCCTCATATAAATCATCAATATTTCTTCCTACTAATCGCCTTAAATCAGATAGACCACGCCCTCCGTCATCTGAAGTGCAACACTCAGTAGAGAGTTCATATTCATACAGATAAACTCTCTAGTTCGCCTTTTGACTTAGAGGGTAGAGATGGTTTATCGGCACTTAAATGAAAAAGATCGTTTTTATATCGAACAACGATTATCAGAAGGAGACTCGCTCAGATCAATTGCTAGAGCACTTGACTTTTCTCCTAGCACGATTAGCCGCGAGATTAAACGGCATACCCCAAGCGATTTTAACGGTCTTTATTGCCATCGCTTGGCCTCGCGTTGTACAGAAGAAAAACGAGCTAACGCTAAGCAAGGACAAGCTTTTCAGCCGCTGCGAGCCAAGGAGTGCAAAGCACGGGGTGAGTAGGCCGAGGTAGGTGAGGATTTTTAGCAGAGCGGAGTTGCGGAAGAGCGTAAGGTCTGTAGCAAGCGTAACGAGTGTCTAAAAATCTTTACGAGCCGTAGCGCCATTTGAGAGCAGGGTATGTAGTGGCCGATTCAAGGTACGTAATGCCCTGTGACGAGGGCAGCCGAGGGTTTATAGTCGTCGCGTTTTGCTCGGCGATTTTGCATCATTGGATGTGCAAAATACCTACCGAGGTAGCGACGC
>LVCQ01000285.1 GCA_001644975.1 Piscirickettsiaceae bacterium NZ-RLO1 | reverse complement strand
GATTGATTAACCCTCACTTAAGCAAGTATTTTTAAGGGAAGGTTTCCCCATTTCATGTATTTTATTACCAAAATGAGTTAAGAAGTATATCAGTCGTTTAAGATACTTATCTGTTAAAGGCTGTCTTTAAACCCTTTTTTTTATAAATTATTAATTATAAACCAGCATACTAGGTTATTTTGCATGGCTTCACCTCTTTACCCCGACAACGTTAGCGATTCTGAATGGACTTTGATAAGGAAATACTTGGTTAATAGCAAAAAACTAGGAGGGAGATCACCTAAGTATGGAAAAAGAGTCATGTTTGCAAAAGACTTTCCTCCCTGAAAGCCAGTGTATACACAGTATCGTAGTTTGATTAACAGTAATATTTTTAAAAGAATACATGCTATTTTAAGGAACAAACTGAGAAATCTTGACGGTAAAAAATCAATACCTTCAACCGGAATTGCTGACAGCCAATCTATCAAAATAACCAATCGTGGTGATTTACATGGGTATCATGGGGCAAGAAGATTAATGGTAAGAAAAGGCATATAATCACAGATACGAGTGGTCTTCTCACCAAAGCAAAAGTCACAAAGACTAATTTTGGTGACAGGAACGGCCTCATCCGCCTTTTAGACTCCTATGAATATAAAGCTAATGATAGTAAGAGTTTAATTTACCTTGCGATGATAAAGAATATGCTTGGAAAAATCATTAAAAAAGGGGGTTAAAGACACCCTCTAACAAATCAAATGTTAGAGGTCTGCGCCAAAAAAATTGTCATACTCTCACCCTCACATTAAAAATAACAATTACAAAATATACTTTCACTTCAAAAACTTAACATTTACAATAACTTTAAGTTATTTTTTTTAAAATAAAATTTAATAAGTAGATTTATTAAACAAAACCACTATAATTAACTTTTACTAAAAATATTAAGATATAACCTATGCGTAAAATTATTTTGCTTTTATCTATCACCTTAATAATTAGCTCAGGTTGGGCCACTGGCTCGACTGTCGACTCAAGTCAATTTCAGCAATGGAGTGAAAAAGCCAGAACAGCAACAGAAAATGCATGGGAAAAAACAAAAACTGGATCAAAAAACCTTTGGAACAAAATACACCCGAAAAATTCGGACTCATAGCTAGTTAATAATAGCTAGCTCTAAACCCAAAAATAAGCTAGCATTTTTCTGCAACATATAGCTAAATCCTAAATGTATGG
>LVCQ01000284.1 GCA_001644975.1 Piscirickettsiaceae bacterium NZ-RLO1 | reverse complement strand
TAAGGTCTAATTTTTTTTGTGAGTCAAGGCAAGGCGATTATTTAAGCTAATAACCAAAATGTGAAGCACTTACTTTAAAAGTCTAACTTAAAATTACTTACACTCACTCGCGCCCCTCCGCCTTAGCCCCCAAAAAGGGCGTTGAAATTGGTTGAGAAAGCTCAGATAGCGATGACGAGTAATCGAAATTTGTTTGATGCAATTTAACCTCTTCCTCTATAGCAAGCCTAACCTGCTCTTGCCTGGCTACTTGCTTTTTTTCTTGTTGCTCCAGCCACCGCTCAACTGTATGCGAATCCTCACTTACAGCTATTTTTTCCTCTTGCTAACGCTCAAGGTCAGCGATCATCAGCCTAAATTTTTTCACTCTACTCGATTGTGATCATAAGCTACATGGACTGTCCATTCCTTTAAGTAAATCCTTAATATGCCCTCCCTCATTGCTATCGCAGTCTCTATAGCCATCATCAAGATGCTCCTTTAGTATGAGAAGTGGCTCTTGAAAAAGAGCAACAGACTGATCTAAGGCTACAACATATTGACCTAAGTCCACAGACAAGGATCGAGAACCGAGGTAACGAAGTAAAGCCTGAGGGATTGCCGTAGCCTGATCCGCTACCTGCATGCATTTTCTCCTTTTACTTAAAACCTCCAATCGTTTTGCTTCCGCCACGATTGGATTTGTTCTAATTCTCAAAGAAAGGTCTACTAAAATATCATTTTTATTGTTTGCAAAACGCCTTTACCGCCAGATATTCTTGATACGCAAATTGAAAGTTTAACCGTTCAAAACCAATAAAAAAATCACCTGTTTTTCCTCGGACAAATAACCTTTCTATTCCTTTAATTGCCTCTATTTCCTCAAACAGGCTATTTATTTTTTCTTTAAGTTATATTTGAGTGTACCAAGCTCTTTACTTTTGGCAGGGAACCCTTTAACAAAGCTGGTCAGTAGTAACTCATGATATTTAAGCTTGACCTTACTCAACACTAGCGTTAATTCTTTTAGCATTGACATTACACTCCCAGAGCGGTATGAAAGCTATTAATTAAAATTCAGACGTCGGGCTTACTCCAAATGATCAACAGTTGTTCATTGCAACACAGTCGCTATCCATATATAGCCTGCATAGCTTGACAATCAATATCTAATTATTTGATTTTTAATAAATTTAATATGAAACTTTGCTTGCAGTCATTAACAAAACGCTCTCAATTAATGGGCAAAAGAGTCCGCCC
>LVCQ01000283.1 GCA_001644975.1 Piscirickettsiaceae bacterium NZ-RLO1 | reverse complement strand
GTGCTTTGCACTCCTTGGCTCGCAGCGATCGTAAGCGTCGCTACCTCGGTAGGTATTTTGCGCATCCAATGATGTAAAATCGCCGAGCAAAACGCGACGACTATAAACCCTCGGCTGCCCTCGTCACTGGGCATTACGTGCCTTAAATCGGCCACTCCATTCCCCGCTCTCAAATGGCGCTACGGCTCGTAGCGTATGTTGAGCTCCACCGTATGCTGAAGAAAAAACAGATGAACGGCCATCAAGGTAAATCAACTTATGAGCAATTTTACTTGCTTGCAGCCTAACTATATCTGGAGAGCAGTGCTCTTCTATGAAAATTTCAAATTGTGACAGACCCAAAAATGGGGTTCTGTAGCAATTAACGTAAAATTCCACCTTCAAAGGTAAAATACTTAGGATGGAATTTGGCTAAAACAGGTCTTAACTCTTCTATAGTCTCAACAGTAGCATGCACTTCTATTTTAACTAAATCTGCTATAGTTAAAGCTTGATCAAGTAGCTCTGCAACATTATCTAAATGATACAAAAATGCCGCTGCATCTGCAAAAGCTTCTCTGCAATGAACTTCATCATCATGAAAACTGAACGCATAATAAAGGCAGTTAGGTTCGCTCTTTACCTTTTCAACTAAGCCTTGGCAAACTCCTTTAAATTCATCAATTTTTCCAGAATGAATCTTGAAATAAGGAGCTACAGCACAGTAGTTATTGTCTATATTTTTTGTATTTCCCATGGAATATTCCTAATTTATATTAGCTTAAAGATTAAATAATAATTACATCGTCCTTCGCTGATTCTATACAACCAAGTTGCATCAAATCAAAAGACTCTCCCTGTAAAAACTCATCAAAAGAATTTTCAGTAGCTTGCTTTTCTTTATCTGGCTTAATATTCTTCTTAATCATCGCTTTCTCTTCCTAAGTGTTAGACCTCTAAAAAATTAAAACATCTCGTTGGAACTTCTGTGTATATTTTTATATAACTACAATTAAAAAACTTTAACTGTTTCTTCAAAAGAATTAATCTATAAATATCTTAGGTTATATAATATATAATTTGTTGATAGCAAGGGCATTCTAACAAAATCTTATCAGCACTGTAAAGGGTTCTGTCGCAATTTGAAATTTTCATAGAAGAGCACTGCTCTCAAGATATAGTTAGGCTGCAAGGAAGTAAAATTGGGTGATGTATCTTATTGATTGATGTGCTATAACTTGAAGCAAGTTAAAAATAATTTAGAGAT
>LVCQ01000282.1 GCA_001644975.1 Piscirickettsiaceae bacterium NZ-RLO1 | reverse complement strand
TAATTAAAAATTATATACTTTTCTATCTTTTTATTATAAATATTTAAATTTAAATATTAAAAATCAAAAAAAGACTTTAAATTATGCCAAACCGCCAATCAGACTATCTAGATTTAATCTATCAAAAAATATTAAACACCCAACGCCCAGGCATTGGCAACTGTGTTCAGGCTGCGAATAGAGTCAGCCACCTTTTAAATACCGGTACAGATTTAGCAGAGTCTTATTTACAAAGGTTGCCAAGAATCTCCAAAAATCAATTTTTTTACCACTTTAAAGATGGAGAAATACTACTTAAAGCACTAATGCATAATCTAGATGAAGGTCAACATGTACAAGTTTCTGCCAACATTGCCCACCTAATCGGTATAAATCATGTATTTAATGCGATAAAGCTAGAAGGCGAAATTAAGCTCATTGATAACTATCAAACTTGGCCAAACCCACCCTGGCTTCAGTAAGCCTGGCATCAGCCCAAAGAGTTTTTAAAATTCTTTGCAAATTTTTCAATCAGTCCCACTCAGACGAGTTATTTTAAATGGCAAAAAACAAAGGAATCACCAAAAAAATCAGAAAACAAAATACCTTCAACTCTATATATATAATGCAGCTGAGGCGCTCATTTCAAAACACAGTATTGACCTACCACTCTCGCCATAAAACTAAACTATCAATACATTTACAGCACAGCAGGCCAATAATAGGTAATTATTTTACCTTAAACTAACGCGGCATATAAGTGGTTGCAGTGGCACCAGCACCATCCTCTTGCTGATTAAAAAATAAATGTTGTACAGAGGCCCCTTCTTCTTGTTCATCACTAGTAGTTTGAGCTCTTATTTTTTCTAAAATTCAAGGGCAAATCCGTAAGCGTCGCTACCTCGGTAGGTATTTTGCACATCCAATGATGCAAAATCGCCGAGCAAAACGCGACGACTATAAACCCTCGGCTGCCCTCGTCACAGGGCATTACGTGCCTTGAATCGGCCACTACATACCCTGCTCTCAAATGGCGCTACGGCTCGTAAAGATTTTTAGACACTCGTTACGCTTGCTACAGACCTTACGCTCTTCCGCAACTCCGCTCTGCTAAAAATCCTCACCTACCTCGGCCTACTCACCCCGTGCTTTGCACTCCTTGGCTCGCAGCGATTGCAAACTCTGGACAATTATTTTTTATATTTGAAGAAGATAAAAACTCTGCCTCATATTTAGCAAGCTGACTAATTAACATTTTTAAGTCTGGCTTTTCAGACATTAAAAGCGCCCTCCGCGCCCTCCG
>LVCQ01000281.1 GCA_001644975.1 Piscirickettsiaceae bacterium NZ-RLO1 | reverse complement strand
CAAGGCTACGGCTTCTTTGGTCAATCATCTAACCTTAATAATTCATCACGACTTAGCTTTGTTTCTCAATCAGGGCTATTTGGCGAGTCTGCAACTCTCTTTTCATATATGAATGAAGGCCAGCGTAAAGAAGCGAGACGAATAATTTTAAGCTATCCAAATTTTAACTAAAATTATTACAAATCATCCTATTAGCTATCTATACTTTAAAAACAATGCTTAAAATTAAAACAATAATTTTATATTTAGTAATCAGGCCAGTGAAATTCTGGTTAATCCTATAGATTAGCGATATAATTAATCGCCTATAAATTTAAAAAAGCGGACAAAAATAGTGAAAAAATTATTACTGCCCTTAAAAATTGCCAGCCTAATGCTCTTTAGCATAACGGCTTACCATACTTATGCGAATGCCAATACACATATCCATAAACATTCAGCAGAAAAAGTAACTTTATATACTGTTGCCAAAGTTACTCCCTCACATAATATCGGTTATGTCTTACTTAAAGATAGCCCAAATGGCCTATTAATTCTCCCACATTTAAACCACGTTCCCGCAGGGTTTCATGGTTTTCATATTCATGTCAATCCAAGCTGTAAAGACCATGGTATGGCTGCAGGCGGACACTATGATCCCACGAAAACAGGCAAGCATTTAGGGCCATACGGTCATGGTCATTTAGGTGATTTACCAGTCCTTTATGCCAATAAAAAAGGTGATATTAATGGTCCAGTGATTGCGCCTCACCTCACCTTAAAACAAATTCACGGCCGCTCGTTAATGCTCCATGCAGGCGGTGATAACTACGCTGACAAGCCTGAATCCTTAGGCGGCGGTGGTGCCCGCTTTGCCTGCGGTATTATCCATTAGTTTATACCCACCACAACTTAACGAGTTAATACAGGAGCCAGCCTCCTGTGATTACTCATTAGTAAATATAAAATTTAGACTATCTCTAGTGATTTAACCCTACGCTATTATTTTAACAACCACTTATTCTTTCTGTTACAACCCATTGCTTATCATCAACGCACATGCTAGCCTAGCCGGACTTATAATTGTTTTTTATTTTTTAATATAAAAATATTTTTTATATTAAATTTTTATAAGATTAACTTTATCCCTTTTTTTCACAACTAACTAAGAGTTAGGTATATGCCGAATATCATATAGAATTCAAACAAGCAAAAAAAATTGAGTTTGAAAAAGCAACCGCATACTTCCTAGCCAATAAAGATCAAAACAAATATCGCAGAAAAGATAGCAAGTTACAGCATTCATTTA
>LVCQ01000280.1 GCA_001644975.1 Piscirickettsiaceae bacterium NZ-RLO1 | reverse complement strand
GGGCGCTGTTATACATTACAAAAAGAGAAAATGGCTGCAATCATGCAAGGCATTATTGCAAATGGCGATGATATCGCGTTTGTAACTGCAGGGGGTATAGAAAAAAAAGCAATTAAAAAATTTTTTCAATGTGAGTACAATGTCAATTTAGGTCATAACTTTGAGTACTATAATAGAACCTCAGATAAACTTCCTGTACTCAAATTAATTGCAAAAGACTGTGCACTTTATTCAGATGCCATTTTTATTGATAACTCGCATCGCCACACATTACCAGCAGGAGCAGCAGGTTTCACAGTTTTTTATGCAGATAACAACTCCTTTAACGCTACAAATGGAACACAATATATTGAACTACTGGAACTCATGGTAACTATACGAGCGAAACAAAGAAAGCAACCAGTAGTTAACGATGAAGACTCTCGTAACGTAAGCGTCGCTACCTCGGTAGGTATTTTGCACATCCAATGATGCAAAATCGCCGAGCAAAACGCGACGACTATAAACCCTCGGCTGCCCTCGTCACAGGGCATTACGTGCCTTGAATCGGCCACTACATACCCTGCTCTCAAATGGCGCTACGGCTCGTAAAGATTTTTAGACACTCGTTACGCTTGCTACAGACCTTACGCTCTTCCGCAACTCCGCTCTGCTAAAAATCCTCACCTACCTCGGCCTACTCACCCCGTGCTTTGCACTCCTTGGCTCGCAGCGTTGGATTACACTCTATTACACTTAGCTTTAGCAAACCATTTCGAGGAAGGGTAGTTATTTTATTTATTTCGAAGTCTGATTCTCTTAGGAGATATTCGAAGTCTTTTTTCTCTCTTTCTTTGCTGTTTAAAAGAGGCCTCCTGCGTCGGCAGCTTTAGGAGGGCCTTGCTAAACTCAACGTAATCGCTACTATAGAGTATTGTTTTTAAGAGGAAAACAATTGCTCAACACAGTCAAACATCTTCTTCAAACTGCCGACAATTGGTGGCGTGACTTCATAGCTAACATGGACAAGCACCGTGATGTCGTTGTGGAAAACGTGATTAAAGTACTTGCATGCGGCACAACCGTGATGGGTCACTCAAAATACTGTTGTAGCAACTCTGAATGCTCTCATACCAAAGTTGTACCTTATACCTGTAAGTCACGTTTTTGCAGTGCATGTGGCAAAAAAGCAACAGAGATTTGGATTGAGGAACAAAATGCCATTCTTCCTCAGTGTGAGTATCAACACATCACTTTTACCATTCCCAAAGAATTTCGTATTTTTTTCCTCTATAACCGTTGGCTGTTAAATGAATTTGC
>LVCQ01000279.1 GCA_001644975.1 Piscirickettsiaceae bacterium NZ-RLO1 | reverse complement strand
CGGAGGGCGCCCGACTTAGCGCAACAGCTAAGATAGATTCTCCCTCACTGTCTTTAGCTTTTAAAAAAGCCAATTTCCCTAAGAAACTTTGCAGAATATCCATATTCACTACAGGAATTTCTTCACTCTGCTCTATCAAGACTTTTATCAAAGAAAATGCATCTTCTTGGTATGTCTCAAGTAATTTCAATATAACACCTTGAGGCAGCCCCTTTAGTGATAGTGGTCTTTCTTTTAGAGTTTGATAGCAGCTTTCTACTAACTGATAGTCTTTCTCACTATTGTTACAAACACGTATGATAAAGCGATCAATAAGAAACTCTTCATCATCGATGCATTCTTGAATAAGGATATCATCACCAGTTTGGTAAAAACTGATCATACCCTCTTCTACATTCACAGGAACTTTTTTTACGAGCTCTTCAATAAATCCAAGCTCTTGCAAAATCACTTTCAGTAACAACAAACTCGTTCGTTCTAAATCATGCGCCTGCCCCTTAGTATCATACAAAGCGCACATCCAATCCTGCTGTAAATGCTCTGGAAGAATTTCTGCCATCAATTGAGAATTATACTCTTTAGGAATCACAAACTTACTTTGAACAAGACGCAATAACACTAAAGGAGTAATCGACTCTCTTAGATAGCGGGCAAAACGATTAAAATTTCGATGACCAAGGTCTGAAGCAAAAGAATCTGGAATAATCTGCATATTATAGCTTGATGCGACATGATTATATAAGCTATTAACCGAGTGAATATTAGGGGTAGCAATATTATTTTTTGACAGGAAATTAAGAGCATATTGCTGAATAATCTCCCTTTTTGCTGATAATAAATAATTACTTAATCCACCACCTGCAATAACTCGATCAATCAGCATCACTGCATTAGAATAAGCACCTTGGTAACATACACCCAAGGTCAAATCATTAAATTGCCCAACCCTAATTTTTTCTAACAAATGTCGATTATAATAATATAAAGATTCAAAACGTTTTTTTAAGTCAATAAGAATAGGTTCTTTTACATCTTCTTCATTATTTATCGTTAATTTAATTAAATTTTCCTGAAAAACATTTAACACCTCTAAAGCAGTTAAATTTTCAGCTATAATTTTATCCAGCAAAAATATCAGCTGATCTTTAGATTGATTAAAAGACTCTTGATCACCTCTTAGGTAATAGACAGGGTAATCTCCATATAGCTTCTGATCTGCTGCAGGAATTTCCTTAACAACTTCCTCTTTTAATTCAATAAATTTTTTTGTTAAACGCAAAGGTATATTCTCTCATTAAAACTTGATTAAAATTTAGTAAATCAATCAAAAATCTAAGCATAGCCACCTGCACTATATGCCATATTTTGATACTCAAT
>LVCQ01000278.1 GCA_001644975.1 Piscirickettsiaceae bacterium NZ-RLO1 | reverse complement strand
ATTATGTCAATTTATAAGGTTTTAGCTATATAGCCCGTTAGTCCCTTAGTTCTAGTCGTTTTAGGTCAATCTGAAAGAATAAAACTACGATAGAGTTTCAGAGTTATTAACTATCACTTTATTTTTCTTTACTTAATATTTGCAATATTTACGTAGGCAATACTATTGTTTTTATTATAAAATTTTTTTATTAAAATAAACTTAATTAAATTAGTTGGATAATAATCTGTATTATTAAATAGATAAAATTTAAATATAAATATTTATATAGAATATTTTTTTGAAAAATTAACTTAGTTAATCTCCCTTTGGTTATTCTTAAATTTTCACGCAGTTTTGGAGATAAATATGCCGGATGTAAATAAGCTTGATTCTTTGAAAAATCTTGTGCATCAATGGTTAGAGAGTATTCGTCGGAGTGAGTTAGATAGGTGGGCTCGTCTTCTACCAGGTTTGAATTTGGAGATTTTTCAGAGGAGGCTTAAGAAGCTTGACTCATTAGATGGTCTGCAAGAGCTTTTAGATGATATACAGCAGCATGAGTTGTTTCAGAAGTATTTTCGTATGCCAGGAAGTGTTGTTTTTGAATGTCAGCTAGACTTTGTTAGCAATCTTTGTGAGCACGAACAGACTAAACAAAAGCATCAAAAGCATCAAGAGCATCAAGAGCATCAAGAGCATCAAGAGCATCAAGAGCATCAAGAGCATCAAGAGCATCAAGAGCATCAAGGGAGTCAGAAGCAGAGTCGGTCGAAATTAAGAGCAGAGCGGGCGAAAACTCACTCGGCACGATTAAAGTTACTGGAAGCAATTAGTAGTTATAAATATGGAAAGAATAAAGAAAATATCTCTTTGTTAGAGGCGGAGCTGGATAAGAAGAATCAATTGTTGAGAGAGCAGCAGCAGAAAGTAGAAGAGTTGCAGCAGCAGAACCGGTTGCTGGAGCAGCAATTGTTAGAGCAAAAGAGTGAAAAGGCTGAAGCTGGAGCTGAAGATTGCTTAAGTTGGCTAGAGCTGTTGAAGCAAGATATTTTGAAAAAAGCTGCACTTGGTCCGGAAGAAGGCGGCTTTAAGCTCGGGGTTGGTGGTAGTAAATTCCAGATTTTGTTAGCAGATGGTGTGCCAGCCAAAGTTCCTGAAAGAGTATTTAAGCTCTTTAATTGTATCGAGAGTCGTGATCATAGGAGTTTAGAGGAAAAGTCAAAAGAAGTAGAAGATATGCTTGCTACAGTAAAAGGTGATCATCAAAGTGGTTTTCTTTTTTTGGGGAGAACTCACACTGATACCAATGACTTTCTTAAGGGTTTGAAGGGTAAAATGGATTCTGTAAGTCCTTCTATGTAAATACCACTTTAAATATACTCAGTTAAACGGCCTTAATGTTC
>LVCQ01000277.1 GCA_001644975.1 Piscirickettsiaceae bacterium NZ-RLO1 | reverse complement strand
ATTATGTCAATTTATAAGGTTTTAGCTATAGCATAGCAGATAAGACTAACTCGCTATCTTGTTTATTTTGCCCTTGCTTAAACAACTTTCTAGAACCAGTATGACTGTCTATGTGTTTGGCAAAGCTTTTCAGCTCATTAAGCATTTGTTGAATATAGTATTCGGTTTGTTCTGGCTGATCTAGAATAGTCTGAGTATCAATACTTAATAGACTGTCGGTCAGGCTCTCAAGTTGTTGCCGTTCTTTAGGCTCATTAAATTTATCTAAGGATTGAATTAACAGGTTCTTTAATAAAATGACTTCTTCTTGTTGAGCAGTTAAGCCGTTGATCTCATGGTGGGTTACACGGCTAAAGTCAGTTAAATATGTTTTTTTAAACTCTCGAGATGTCAGTGCAGCAACACGACCTTCATAATTATGAAAGGCTTTTTTATTATCGTCTGGATTTTCTACTTTTCGGCATCTTATTAAATCATAACCACTTGCACCTTGGATGTTCGATATTTTAAATTTGTTTTTATTTTTACTGCTTTTCCTTCCTCCAATAATATAAACTTCCTCATCATAAGCGAGTACAGATGTTTTCTTAAAGCCTTTGGCATGCAGTGCATGCATTAAATTTTCTGCAAAGCCTTCTGCGTGCGATGTGACTAACTTGATCTGTAGGTTATTTTTAGCGTGATGAGGTAGGCTTTGATCTAATAGCTCAGCAAGTTGCTGATAGCCAATTTCATTGATTCTAATGTCATTAACTTTGATTATGGGAAGGCGGGGGTGATTTACTGGGCGGCTAACAAGCTGTGATAAACTCTCATTAGCGAGCGAGCCTCCTGGTTCTATATAAATACGGGTAAAGGGTGCTGCTTTAATTAAAACGGCCTTAACCATTTCATCAGCGACTTGCTTGTTTGTTTTATCTTGATTGACTTGCCATTCAGCTGGTGCGTTTTCTGTGTAGGGGAAGTTTAGTCGTATAAAAGGAATTTCATTTTTAAGCAAAGACTTTCTTCGCTGCTGAGTATACATATCGACAGTATATTGGCGGCTAAGATCTTTATCTTTTTGTGAAAAGAAAGATTTTTCACGTGCATCGTCGCCAGCGAAAGGGTCAGAGTTGTCACTAGCAAGCAAAGATAGATAGAATGAGTGGTGAAATTTAGGCATAATCTTTCAACCTTAATTAAAAAATAAAATTAAAAAAATAATATGCTTTGTTTTTTAAAATAAATTTAACAATATAAAAGAGATATTAATCTAATTTAATCTGATTTTTAATCATTTGGCAACTAAACTATAATTGCAGTTTGTTATGTAACAGTTTTTTTGATTAATATTAGGCTGTTTTTTCAAAAATTCCCTGTCGTCCCTGTCGATAAATTTCGACTTTGCAATCGCTGCGAGCCAAGGAGTGCAAAGCAC
>LVCQ01000276.1 GCA_001644975.1 Piscirickettsiaceae bacterium NZ-RLO1 | reverse complement strand
GCGATTGTATTTTTTATGATTAACTGTTATTTTCTCGGAGAATAACCAAGTTCTCATAGTTTTTATAATTTCCTAACACACATGTTTTCAATTTCAGAGAGAGGGGAAAGTATCATGAAAAAATATATATTGGCTGTCTTACTACCAGTCAGTTTATTACCATTATCTTTTTTTGCTCACACAAACCATGAGCATGCCAGCTTCAATGTCGGCGTGGATGTTGTTAGGCCCATATCGCTATATGTTTATGATGTAAATTACGGTAACCAAGTTGCCCCTGCTCCTGGGCAAAGCGCGCTCACTTACCACAAAGAAGGCTGGCTCAAGCTTTCCGCCGATAAGGGCAAAGTGATACATCTTTCCGTAGATAAAGTAAAGAAAAAAGAAACAAGCAATGCTAAGGTTGTCTTTTACGCATATTTTAGCGAAGGCCAGTATGGCTATAAAAAATCAAAAAATGTCATACTGCCATCATATCAAACCTACCGTACAAATTTTCAAACAGAAATTAAAATAAAACCAGGAGCGCATCCTGGCTACCATACGGTTAATTACCAAATCACAGCATCTTATTTATAGTAATCATTACATTAGGCTCCAACGTAAAAGCTCATGTTAATGAGTATGGGAGCCTACTCTTGCCTTAAGTTCCCACACGCATAAAATCTCTCAAGATTTTTCTCTCTTTGCCGACCCCTATATATATTAAGTTATATTATTAAGTTCATATAAAATTATTTACTAAACAAGGATGTGTTATGAGTAAGAATGAGAATGGCAAGCACTGTTACCACAATACCGTCAACTGTGATCTAAAGGATATTATAAACAAAAACATTAATGAGATCTCACCTAGCAAAATTGCTGAGCTTCAGTATCTGCAAAAACTATATGAGAATAAAAAAACATTGCCGAGAGAGCAAAAAGTAACAGTGAAATTGCTGATAAGTATCAGCAAGAAAAACACTATGAGTTCAAAAAAATTGAAGAAAAAATAACCTTAACAAGAAGTCAGCATAAAGCTGATCTAAACCATCTAGTTAAAGTTAAAGATCAAGTGGCTTATGAAGCAAAACAAGCAAATATTGAAGCTGAGAAACTAAAAAAAGAAACTCTAAGAGCAGATGAGAATATACAAAAAGCCATAACCAAACAAAATAATATTATAGAAAAATTACAATATCAACTCGATCAGGTTAGTAAAGACTTAGTTATCGCAAACAATGAAATGAAAAATAAAAAGAATAATGCTGATGTCCAGCATAATGCATCCATTAAAGTCAAAGTAAGTGTTATTGAATTTATTGAAAAATCAGTCAAACCAAATCAAACCACAAGTAATTCTTCATAAAAAAACAGCAGAACAAACCAATAAGTCGAAACCAAAATAATAATTTATTATCAATTTTAAATTGATTTAAAATTTTTATTTTTATATTAATTTAAAA
>LVCQ01000275.1 GCA_001644975.1 Piscirickettsiaceae bacterium NZ-RLO1 | reverse complement strand
GAAGCAACTGATCGAGTTTGTATTTATAGATAGCTTCCTATAGTGATGCTATATATTGGGGAGCATCATATCGAATTTAGATAGATATATTAAAATATTTTATGTAATTTTGATATATTTTATTATTTTTTACTGTTGATTTTTATTTTTTAAAATGTTAATAAAATACTTTAAATTATTTAAAATACTTTTTATGTTGTTTTTGTGATAAAATTAAATTGTTTTTAATTAATTAATTTTTTGTTAAAGATATAAATTTTTATTATTCATGGTTAGTCATTTTATTTTAGTTCATCAAGTTTGTTTATATTATTAAGGCTTTAATGCTTAACTTTAAGCTTTTGTTAATTGGATTCATTGCAAAACAGAGGAGAAAATGAAATATAATGATGAAAATTTAAGTAAAGAGGGCTAAAAATTTTGATTTTAAAGAGAAATTATAATATCCTCTATGACTTAAATTTGTACTATGATCTATTAAAGTAACTTTTAGGTAGGGTGATAATGGAAGAAGAAAAAGATATTCAAGTTGCAGCAGCAGCTAAATCTACAAAAAAAACCACAACAAAACGCGGCCGTCCTGCTAAAACTGCAGGTGCAGCAGCTAAAAAAGCAACGGCTAAAAAAACAACTAAAAAAGTAGCTGTAAAAAAAGTAGTGGAAAAAACGGCGACGAAAAAAACAGCAGTTAAAAAGTCAGCAACTAAAGGTGTGGCTTTGAAAAAACGCGGTCGTCCAAAACTTCCTACAGTAAGTTCAAGTGAAATTACAGCGCTTGATAAAGAAATTACAAAATTAACTGCAACAATTGAAAAATTAACAAAAGATTTAACTTCGGATAAAAAGTCAATTGCTGCTGCTCGTTCTGCTTTGAAAAAATCGAATACTAAAACAAATGCGAATAAGCTTGTTAAAGTAAAAGATTCCCAAGATGCGACTACTGCGAAGTTGCGTGAAGGGAAAGATGAGTTAAAGCTTGCACGCTCTGAACGTGCACAAGTTGTTGCGCTAGAAAAAGAGCGTATTCAAGAAGAAATGCGCCAAGAGCGTGCCCTTGAGCAGCTAGAAGTTGCGGTTGAAAAATATCGTGAGAAGTTAGTACGCCAATTTGAACGTGAAAAAGAACGTCGGGCTAAGATTCTTGAAAAAAAACGTACACGTGCACGTCGTAAGTAAGCGAAACGCAAAAACTTACCAGAAAAAATAAAGAAAGCACCTCAAAGTAGGTGCTTTTTATACTTATAAGCTGGCAGTTTTTCTTTCTATATTTTCTACAGTATCATTTATAATAGCTAAAATTAAAAATTATTTTTTGTTTTCTTGTTAATTGAGTTGTTTATAATCGTAAATTTTTAATTAAGAGTATATTGCTATATTTTTAATTATGACATTTTATAATAAATATGGATGGGAAAAAATAATGTTTTGGGTTGTGATACTTAAGTAGTATTGTTGAAAGCTTTATTCTATTTACG
>LVCQ01000274.1 GCA_001644975.1 Piscirickettsiaceae bacterium NZ-RLO1 | reverse complement strand
TTCGAAGAAAGTATCACTGTAGTATCGAAGATCTTTTTTTAGAACATCTACATTATGTCAATTTATAAGGTTTTAGCTATAATAAGGGGTAAAGTGACGGGTGTTAGCAGGGACATCCGAAAGTCGCGAGCTGTGCGAGCCTATTCTTGTAAGTCAGACGCTGCGAGCCAAGGAGTGCAAAGCACGGGGTGAGTAGGCCGAGGTAGGTGAGGATTTTTAGCAGAGCGGAGTTGCGGAAGAGCGTAAGGTCTGTAGCAAGCGTAACGAGTGTCTAAAAATCTTTACGAGCCGTAGCGCCATTTGAGAGCAGGGTATGTAGTGGCCGATTCAAGGCACGTAATGCCCTGTGACGAGGGCAGCCGAGGGTTTATAGTCGTCGCGTTTTGCTCGGCGATTTTGCATCATTGGATGTGCAAAATACCTACCGAGGTAGCGACGCTTACGTCACCAGATCAAATTGCGACAGAACCTCTTTCTTGTTATCTATACTTTTGTATAATTTAAGGCTGAACAATTCAGCCGTCGATTGACTTTCATTATCTTTCTTAGGTAATAAAGCTTTTTTTAAGGTAGGGGTTATTATTTCTCCACAATCGGCATTACCATTTAAAAAAAGCATAGGAATATTTAATTTTTCAGCCAAACAAGAGGCATGTTTTATAAAAATATACTTTTTTTCTTGCATTGAAAGTAATTTATTGCCTTGAAATTCTGCGTAATGTTCGCTATCAGCTGAGGGTTCGCAATTATTAATAAACAAACCACAAACTTTAATTTTCCCGGTGGCTTTTTCACCTAGGTGAATATTGATTCCTTCTCTTGTTATTAGAAGGAGTTCATTCCTTGCCAGAGAAGTACCTTTTAGCACGTCTTCCGGTGATTTTTGATTTCTACTTTTGTTAGCGTGAAACTGAATTTCTTGGCTAAGTAGGCCGTTCCTTTCCAAAGGAGACATAGCTTCATAAACTTTGGTTTTATCTGCATCAAAAACTCTAGCTAAGTGCTTAGTCCTATGAATGTTACCAATATTTGTTTCAGCCATAAGGTCATCAGAACTTACAGCCATTATGTTTTGTTGGGGCACTTGGAGTATAACCCCTACTGAACCATAAGTGTAATTTTTATTATGAGAAATAATACTAGCACTAATAACATCAAATGTTGAAATATTTTCAGATGGAGAAAGAGAAAAAATACCTTGTTGTTCTACTAAATGTTCCATGGGCGCTGTGTGAACAATAAAACGATATTTAAGATTGTGAGTTTCCCTATTTTGAGCTGCATTAATTTCAAAGGGATTACTAAAATAGCAAGGGTCCCATGATTTTATAAAATCTCTCATAGTATACCTCTTCTTTAACTGTGGTGTAGTCTTCTTAAACATACTCTATGCTGACAGAAAAAAACAGTAAATAAGAAGGTACTGGGTTTTGTCGCAAATGGACAAGCAACGTGATGTCGTTGTGGAAAACGTGATTAAAGTACTTGCATGCAGCACAACCGTGATGGGTCACTCAAAATACGG
>LVCQ01000273.1 GCA_001644975.1 Piscirickettsiaceae bacterium NZ-RLO1 | reverse complement strand
ACTTCTCTTAAAAGGGGGCTATAAACCCCTTTTGTGTACTTCTCTTAAAAGGGGGCTATAAACCCCTTTTATAAGATGTCAACAAAGAACAGTTTTTTAACCTAAATCTTATCTAAAACATTAAATCAGACTATATACAACCTTCATAAAAACGAAAAATTAAGCATCCGTTTAAATTTTTTTCATAATATAAGGGGGCTATAGCCCCCTTTTTAAGGTTTTAACATGAAAATTTACTGATATTTTTAATTTTACAAAAGGGGGCTATAGCCCCCTTTATTAAAAGGGGGCTATACACCCCTTTTAAGACTTTCTAGATGTTAAATTTATTAACAGAACAGTTTGATTATTGGTTAACTTATAAATATACTTTAATCATTATTAGTTAACAGTATATAAATTAAGGAACTTACTATGGACAACAAAATTAAGTTACCTCGCGAGCGAGTGACAGTTGTCTACCCCTGGATGTCTGCCATTTGTAAGCACAATCCATGTGCCTCCGCAATCTTAGCGCTGTCTACGTTTCGCCATAACGAGTATGGTTGGAGCGAGCACTATTTAACTCGTGAAGACCTAAAAGAGGCACTCTTTCATCAATTCACATTGTACCAAATTGGCAAGGCTCTAAAACAGCTATTTACTGACAAAATTTTCACGCACATTAAGCGCAAGTGCTATGACCGTACCACCGTATTTAGTTTAAACACTAAAGCAATTAGTGCTTTTCTTGCCAGCTATACAACACAATACCCAATTAAAGAGAAACAAAAGGCGAAAGAGTGTAAAAGTGCTGAAAGCCTTGAAAATACTCAAGTTGCGAATTCGCAAAATGGAACTGTCAAAATCGACTTTTCAATAAAGGAAGCACAGAAAGATAAAGAAAGTATTAATAACCCCGTGCTTAATTTTAAGCAATGTGCATCACAAGGGGATATTGTTATTGAACTTGAATTTGTTTTGACTCAATTACGAGAAGAAAAAAGAAAACACAATGATCAACTTTTAAACACTATTGATTTAACTGACTGGGCAAACAAAGAAAAGGAACTCAGAAGCGCACTTCTAGAAACACAAGAGGCGCTTGATGAGGCAAAAGCGATGAATACTGAGATTACCCTTAATAAGCCGTGTAACACTGAAGGTGTTACGCCTAACTTGAGTAATGACTTAGCTGTGCTTGAAGATGTCCCTGTCGATATGGCTGTAGCGCATGGACCTGTGACAAACCAGCTAAGCCAAAATTTTTATAAGCAGCAAAAAAACTCAGCTGGGCGAGAAGTGACGAATAAGCACATGCAGCGATTGAAACACTTTTCTAAAAAATTTGGTAATAGTCTTGATGAAATGCTGTGGTTTTTGAAAAATGCGTATACCGAAAAAGGCTATACCATTGACAAAGTGATGGGGATTTTAAGTGCAATAGCACCAACATTTACCCGGCCGAATGGGATGGCAAGTTTTTGATGTATGACTTAAAACATATTTATTGAATTAGGTTTAATCTTTATCTTTGTTCTGCAAAGATAGCGCCC
>LVCQ01000272.1 GCA_001644975.1 Piscirickettsiaceae bacterium NZ-RLO1 | reverse complement strand
CGCTTACGTTACTTACTTTTCTTTTTCTTAAAGAACTTAAAATTCAAGTGAATAAACCGAATATCTATTTCTTTGATTGGGAAAATTCGAGATAAAAAGAGAGATACAAAGTTTGTTTTTAGCATAAAGCTAGCAATTAGCTTTATAATTAGGCTATAATCTTTCTTCATAAGATTTATCCTTTTAATTAATTTAATTTGAATCTAGTTAATTGGTCCTCACCGTGTTAACTAGATTTAATACCTTATATATTTATCTCAATAAAGTCAATGTTTCAATTTAAATTATACATGCAAATTTGCATGTATAGTTTAGTTTACTAAACTTATGAAGTATTAAACATATATTTAATTTCTTAAATAAAAAATATAGCAACAAGGATTTGATTATTAACCCAACAAAAGCCGCTCTAACTTACTGCGACGATGTACTAAGCGGCCGCGTGATTGCTTGTGACTATGTAAAAAAAGCCTGTCAGCGCCATTTAAACGATTTAAAATATGCGGGTGATCGCGGTTTTTACTTTGATAAAGAAGCCGCGTGTAAAGTCGTTAGATTTTTAGCTACTGCAAACACAGCAAAGGCGAATGGTACGGTAAAAAAATTACCTTAGAACCGTGGCAGTTGTTTATTATTACCACGGTATTTGGTTGGAGGCGTGAAGTTGATGGCATGCGGCGCTTTCGCACGGTCTATGAAGAAGTTGCACGTAAAAATGGCAAGAGTACGAAGCTATCAGGCACCGGCTTGTATTTATTTTGTGCTGATGAAGAGCCCGGTGCGGAAGTCTATGCCGCGGCAACCAAACGTGATCAAGCAAAAATCGTTTTTGATGATGCGGTAAAAATGGTTAGAGCCTCAAAATCTTTAGCTTCTCGCATCGGCATTTATAAAAATAATATGCATTATCCCAAGGATTTACCGAATAATAAATTTGAACCGTTATCGAGTGATAGCCAGACACAAGACGGTTTAAATGTGCATAGTAGTATAGTTGATGAGTTGCATGCCCATAAAACCGGGGATTTGTGGCGCGTATTAGAGACGGGCACCGGCTCCAGGCGTCAACCGTTGTTGTATGCGATTACAACCGCCGGCTTTGATCAAACGGGGATTTGTTATAGTTTGCGTGATTATACCGTTAAAGTGCTGGAAAATATCATTGAGGATGACACGTTTTTCGGCATTATTTACACCCTGGATAAAGAAGACGACTGGACAGACGAAAGAAACTGGATCAAAGCAAATCCGAATTTAGGCGTCAGCAAAAATCTCGATGATATGCAACGCCAGTGTGTAAAAGCCCAGCAAATGAAGGGCGAACGCAATGGCTTTTTATGTAAGCATTTAAATATCTGGACGAATGCCGAAACGGCTTGGTTGGATTTAGAGCGTTGGAAAGCTTGCGCTGAATATACCTTTAAACGTGAATCACTGGAAAACAGGCCCTGTTATATTGGCCTGGATTTGGCCAGCACCAACGATATAGCCGCTCTTGTTGCGGCTTTTTTAATGCCAGATGATTCAGTGCGCCTCTTTTGTCGCTTTTATTTAT
>LVCQ01000271.1 GCA_001644975.1 Piscirickettsiaceae bacterium NZ-RLO1 | reverse complement strand
CGCTTACGGCTTATAAAAATTAATAATTTTATGGATAATTACATAGATAACGAAGTTAGAGATTATATTATTCCTAAAGATATTAAAGAAGCACTTAATAATACCAGAATTATAGAAACTTCCAGAAAAAACATTATACAAGAACTTGACGAAAAAAAAGACCCTCAGCTTCCACGCGAGACCTCAACACTGATTGCTGATTTTGTTATGAAAAAATCGAGTGAGCCTGTCTCATTGACTATGATTAATGAACCAAACTTCTAAATTTCACTCTTTTGGTTTATTGTTTTAGATGTCATTTGTTGCTTTCGGTAACGATAACAATGGGAAAACCTCAAAAAAATCGCCCGCTGTGCGGGCCTATGTTTGAGATTGGCTGTTTAATTCTAAAAAGAGAGCACAAGAACTGAAGCTCAATATAACTTTTCGCAACAGTGCTTTCCATTTACTCTTAATTTCAATTGGAGAAAGCCTTATTATAATATGTTTCTGCAGCTGCTTCTATATCAACACCTTCAGAAATACTGTCATAAAAAATAGTATTATTCCTAGATCTAAACAGGTTAAATGTATCCATGTCTTCCATTGTTGATTGTAATACTCGTTTAAAGTCTTCAAAAGAAACACCGGGATCATTATAATTCGATAAAACATTATGTGTATTTAAAACTTTTTTCATCTTTGATGAAACTCCTTGACTATAGCCATAAGCTTTATTAATCTTACTACCATTTCCAAAATTAATATTTTTAGTTGAGGCTAAACAGATTTTTCTGATGAGACTTTGCTTCTTGAGAGTATCATCACTAGTATCTGTAAGTCCTTCTGCAAATATTTCTGAGCATCCTTTAATTAATTTATTGTAAGCTTTTTCGCCAGAGCTTGCTCTTACTCTATGGCTTTGAAAGCTAGATGGCAAATAAGGTTTTAGTGCTATATCTAGATCTTTTTTAAATATTTCAATTCTTTCTAAATAGTTAAAGCCTTGACTAAGATCCTGATATAAGGATGAAAGACCATCCCGAAGATAGTGTAAAGACAACCATCCAGGAGAATCCTTAGCAAGTCCTGAGGAACGACCGTTGTCTAGTTTAAGCATATAGTCGTCTCTTAATTCAGTTATTAATTCTTTTAAACCATTATTAAAATCTTTGTGGCAGTCTGAGGTCTGATAAGTATGATTACTCAATTGACTTTGTATCGCTTGTGCATATCTTAAGCATTCGTTATATATATGATTTTTGTTGCTCCAGCGCCGACTTGGATTTGGTATGCGATAAGGAATATTTTTTTGTTTAGGCATTTATATACTTCTTTAGATTTTATCAATGTTAAAAATATGAATATCACTAGATAAAAATGTTATTTTATAAAAATTTTATATTAAATTTATTGCTACTTTATAGTTTTACATTAATTTTATTAATATAAAATATATGTATTTTCTTCAATGTATATATTATAAAACAGCTTCTTTAAATGAACACATAAAAAATTTAAAAAAGTTTCAATGGAACGCTTTCTGAAATGCCCCCTTCCCTTCCGACAAACACGAAGTATAAT
>LVCQ01000270.1 GCA_001644975.1 Piscirickettsiaceae bacterium NZ-RLO1 | reverse complement strand
CCTTGGCTCGCAGCGGTAGAGCATGGATTATGGGGGCTTGAAGCCAATGAATATAGTATATGTTTACAAGAGGCGACGGCTGCTAGGATCAAGTCTGCTGCAAGTTTCTTATATCATTGTCGAGTTATTGGTGAAGAGCATGCTATAACTAATTTATACGCTCAAGATCATAATAAAGTCTTTGAAAATCTTTTTATCGGTAGTACTTGTGAAGGAGCGGCTTCTGTGGCGGCTGCACAGCAAGTACAGGGTCATTGTGAAGGTAATGTTACTCAAGATGAGAAAAAAGATAGTACTAGAGAAGAAGTAAAACCTCAGGCTGCTTTACAGCAGAGAAGAGATATTTATGAAAATAATGTACCTCAAACTGAGGGAAGGGAAGGCACAAGTGAAGAGGTAGTTTCTTGGGAAGTTTTAAACCAGATAAGAAATAGTTTTGAAAATAGAGCATCTGATAATGGGAGAAAAGCACTTTCTATTAGAGATCTGAATAAGTTATTATTATTTAATGGATTATTGAGCGAAAACAGGGAAGGTTATTCTTATGAAGAAGTCTCGAATGTGGCTAAAGTGAAAACCGGTAGGTCTTTAGGTGTTTTTTCTTTCTTTTCTGCCTTTCAAAACCCAACTTCGCAAGATGAATTAGATCGTCTCGTCCATAGAGGGCGTTAAGTATAAAGAGGAGCGTCTAGTTTGGTTGATCTACGGGAATGTGTAGGCTATTCGTGTAATAACCCCTTATCAATATTTTAAAAAATCTTATAATCCTTATTGGTCAGTTCACTCCACTGTTGTTATGGTTATTAAATGTGTTTGTAGCAATTGTTTGAGTGCATCTTAAATATAACGCTATATAAATAATACAGTTATTGGCTCGAGTATCAGTGCTGAAGCTAAAAAATACTGCTCGTTGAGGGCTTAAATCAGCACCGTTTGCTTTGTGCATAAATTCGCCAGTTTTATCAGTGTATGACTTGACTTTATTTGTGCAGTGCTCTAGATTGGAAAGCATATATCCATTAAATTTTCAGGGTAATCAAATGAAAGAACAGCTGCGGCGACGACGAGCGTCGGCACAGATGCAATCCCATCTCTGTTTGTCTTTAGCTTCATCCGCTTTGTCTTTATTCTTTTCCTCGCCTGCTTTCTCTTTCTTTGCTCCTTTTTCTTATCGATTTAGTTTTTCTTATTTTTCTTAAAAATTACTTGTGCTTTTTAATGGCATTTTACAGTTTTTAAGAAACTCTTTTTAAAAAAAGAAATCATACGTATTTAAATTAGGTCATGCGCCGTCTGCTTGATTAAAGCGATATGGCAATTAGAGCTGTTTTAATTATTGTTATTGCATATTATGTAAGGACTTATCATGGTAATCGCATTAGAAAACTCATCGTTAAAAAACTATATCGGACTGATGGACCAATTAAATTCTTTAGGTGTTGATAATTTAGTTGTCGCTGGAGAAAAAGCCACTTTAATTCATTTGCAGGGAGATAATCCAAGAGAAGATGCTCAAAAAATAAAAGATCTTCTGCCTGGGTCTATGCGTTTGATTGATACAAAAAAAGCCTATCCTTTAGTGTCTCGTGAAAGTATAAT
>LVCQ01000269.1 GCA_001644975.1 Piscirickettsiaceae bacterium NZ-RLO1 | reverse complement strand
CAAAATACCTACCGAGGTAGCGACGCTTACGATTTTAACCTTTCAGGAATAAATCGTTAAACTATTCTGTCTGAAAACTCGGGAGCATTATATTTTGCCCATTCAAATTTTTTTGTTTATTTAAGTTAGCTTCATATTTTTTCAAATACACTTAGTCAATTGAGCGTGGCTGCTTTATTAAGTGTTGTGCTATATGCATAGTATAGCGTGGGTATAAGTATAATAACTGCTGTGATCGCTAGATAAAAAATACTGATATGAAAGCCATGAGTAAAAGCAAACTTGCTTGCTTGAGTGCTTACGGTATGGTGTGCATGATTGTGATACCAACTTTGCTCGCCAAAGTGAAATAAAGTAGTAATTACACTAAGGCTAACCACACCTGAGATATTAAGTAGTGTGATGGCCGCTCCATTAACGACTCCAACATCTTGATGATTGCTTAGGTTAGATAAAGCCAGAGGTGTTGCAAAACCATTGCCTATGCCCCAGGCCGCACCAAACAGCAAAAAGGTGAGAAGCAATACAGTAAGGTGGGTCTGTGTGGTAAAAGTTAAAAATAGCAGAAAAGATAAGATTAGACAGCTAGCGAGTAAGATGAAGCAGGTGAATGCACCTTTATGATCATATATTTTACCTATGAGCGGTGGTAGGATTGCAGTCATTAATGTCATAGGAATTAAGGCAATGCTGGCATTGTATACGGAATAATCTAAGACTTGCTGTAAATACAGAGGTACAAGAAAAATAATCGGCCAAGCAAAGCCTGCCGCGATCATATAAGCGGTTGCACCAAGGAAAAAACCACGATTGCTAAATAAGCTCATCGGTAAAAAAGGTGAGTTACTTTTTGCTTCTACCGTGATAAAAATGCCTAAGAAAACCAAAGATGCAATGAAAGGGTAGATGACAAGATGAGATCCCCAGCCGGTAATGGTGGCTTGATTCACTGCGTAAACGAAACTCATTAAGGTGGCGGCAATGAGGACAATGCCCAACCAGTCCATTTCTTGATCGGTTTTGCTATCGCGGCCTTGGATGGTGAAATAACAGATGCATAGACTAATTATAATAATTGGGATGTTAATAAAAAAGATCCAGTGCCAGCTCATAAAACTTAAAATAATGCCACCGAATACAGGGCCAAAGGCGAGACCTAGGCCTAAAATACCATTATAAATACCCATGGCACGGCCCTGCTCTTTTGCAGGAAAAGCGCTAGCGGTTAGCGCCATGCCCGCAGGTAAAATAATTGCACCGAAAATTCCTTGTAATAGCCTGAATATGACCAGACTGATGATTGAATTAGAAAAGCCAGCACCCAAGGAAGCGAGCCCAAAGCCGCCGCTGCGAGCCAAGGAGTGCAAAGCACGGGGTGAGTAGGCCGAGGTAGGTGAGGATTTTTAGCAGAGCGGAGTTGCGGAAGAGCGTAAGGTCTGTAGCAAGCGTAACGAGTGTCTAAAAATCTTTACGAGCCGTAGCGCCATTTGAGAGCAGGGTATGTAGTGGCCGATTCAAGGCACGTAATGCCCTGTGACGAGGGCAGCCGAGGGTTTATAGTCGTCGCGTTTTGCTCGGCGATTTTGCATCATTGGATGTGCAAAATACC
>LVCQ01000268.1 GCA_001644975.1 Piscirickettsiaceae bacterium NZ-RLO1 | reverse complement strand
GCGAGTGTAGAAGCCATCTGGGTAGCCTCGCCAAAGCATAGTCGACTAACTCTTTACGCTCGGGGAAATTGGCTTTCACCATAGTCAATAAGTAGTACTGCCACTTCTTCCGCAGGAGCTGCAACGGAAGCTTAGAGAAACTCAGCCACTCACTTGTTAGCGGGTTAAACGCGCCTTCTCCAAGAATAACGTGCAAATGAGGATTGTAAGTACCATTACGACTGTTGGTGTGAATAAAGGCGATCACTGCAACATTCAACTGGTCGTTGCGAAACATTTGCCTGATGACATCTTGCAAACAGTAGTGAGCTAGGCGCATGAAGTCAGAGTAAAGCTTATCTTTATTACTGTGGTTATAGAATGGGCCACGCAGTTGCTCTGGCAGCGTTAGTACCACCTGACGGTAACTGATGCCTAAAAAGAGTTTTGATGTAATCCTTTCCATTGCTTCACGCCCGTAACGTTTCGCGCATTTCAAACAGGCGTTGCTTTTGCAACTGAAGAAAATTTTATGACGGCCCTTGCCGCAACGGCAGCAACCAAACAAAGCAAAGCCGCCCAGGTCAGTGCCGCAATTAAGCATCTTCTCAACCTCAGCCAAATAATAAGCCGTGTCATAACGAGGATAAACCTTTGTGAATAGTGTCCAGCATGCATAGAAAATCGATTTATAGCTGAGCAATTTTTGTTTAACACGAATGGCTAACTTCACTGTACTACTTCCATTTAGTGCCAGTAAGAAAAGCATAGCTAACGATAGTAAATTGTCTAACTTTATTGTTTTTGATTCTGAGAACTATATGTTTTTGCCGCTTTACATGATTTTGCTAGATGTCATGCGCGATTCCAGGGGTTTTTCCTAGAAGTAAGAACAGCATGATTCTGAACAAATGACCTATATTTTACATTTTCTCGAGGGAACGATAAGGGATCAGGTATTCATTGCCATCAAAGCTGAGCACCGTAGCTGTTTTTTTGTTGAGCTTAGCAATCATGCCGTTTACACCCTGTCTTTTAAATAAAACCTTATCACCGACCTTGAATTGGATCGCATGGGTTGGCTTCTCACCCTTTTTGATATGATGAAGATCAATCGCATAATAAGGGATCTTCCAACGTTCTTTGGTATCGTGGTCTTCAACACCAGCATACTTTTGAAACAACTCAAAAATGGTGCCTTCACGCATGCACTCGCACTGGCCTGAGAAGAACTGCACAATATTGCCTTCTTGTAGCTGGGCTTTGCTGCGCTTGAGCAAAGCAGGATCGTTCAGACGCTTTTGAATGGCGACATTGGCTTTATAAAGATCAATCGGTGCCATTGTGTTTAGTTGGTTGAGAATCTCGTTGTTCGACATCTTGTATACCTTGGCTATGAATCTACACTGTGACTATCTTCTTGTAGGCTGGCAATCTCCCAGCATAAGTCAGGTTTGAAGCCTTTACGTCCGAACATTGTAATACCTGCCGTATTCGCACCACTTTTATCAATCACAATTTTGTCAGGAATCACATTGCTTGAGGCGGTTGCCTTCTTTAAAAAATCATAAGCAGCCGCTTCATCTCGGCGCTCTGAAAGGGAAAAGTCTATGGTATCCCCATGTTGGCACTGTTGC
>LVCQ01000267.1 GCA_001644975.1 Piscirickettsiaceae bacterium NZ-RLO1 | reverse complement strand
GGGCGCAGGCTTTAGGGCTAGTGATTTAAGGCAAACGGATATTCATCTTGCCATTTTTCAAGCGAGTGAATTACCTGAGGCCCTTCAGTTACACCTAGCAGCACGAGAAGCTAGTGAACATAGAGAGTTATTTTCTCAAGGTGCAATGTTGCCTGATGCTGCTAATTTAAACGCTCTTTTTCCAAGAAATTTCCCGGGTTTCGGTGGTCCTAGAGAATCTGAGGAATGTAATGAAATTGATAAAAATCACACTTTTCCTTTGCCTGATTTTTTAGAGCATCTTGATGAAGGGCAGAAAGATAAGTTTCTAAGTGATAGAGAAGGGCTGTTCGAATGCCCTATATCGTTAGAACCCATTGTTACTCCTGCTTATATTCAAGGAGAACAAGGTAGCTATAGTTCGGAAGCCTTATTTAAATGGTTCAGAGCAAGTCGATCATCACCTTTAACACGTCAGCCGCTTACCCAAGAAATGATATTAGACGGCTTTAGTCCACGTAGCTATGTTCAATATCAGGAGCTTGTTGAAGAGACTCGTAAACTCGTTCGATCTGATTTGCTTGGTACTGCTCCAGCGCTATTTCTAGAGGCTGAGCCTGGTGATGCAGAGCCTTTACTAATGCAGGACTTTAGTCACCTTGTCGGCTATTTAATTTTAGAGCAGCACAATCTTTTGAGTGTAGCTAATGTTCAAAGCTTACTTAATAATCCATTACTGTTTTTAGAGAACTATCAAAAATTAGTGACTTTAAAACTTAACCAAACAGTATATCTTGAGCTTTTACTCAAGAGTACAGTGAGTGCTCAGAGTTTCTTTGATAACATGGGGTTATTCCTGCATAGCTTAGAACTTGATGTGGAGAAATATAGAAAGCGGATCGCTGATTCTCCTGAAGAATTAGCGTTAGTGAAAATTTTGCTAGAACCAGGTTTAGGTGTAGCTATAGATGGCTATCAAGCGCAGGGTGATGAGGGAAAAGCTGGCATATTTGCTTCTTTAAAACGCTGCGAGCCAAGGAGTGCAAAGCACGAGGTGAGTAGGCCGAGGTAGGTGAGGATTTTTAGCAGAGCGGAGTTGCGGAAGACCGTAAGGTCTGTAGCAAGCGTAACGAGTGTCTAAAAATCTTTACGAGCCGTAGCGCCATTTGAGAGCAGGGTATGTAGTGGCCGATTCAAGGCACGTAATGCCCTGTGACGAGGGCAGCCGAGGGTTTATAGTCGTCGCGTTTTGCTCGGCGATTTTGCATCATTGGAGGTGCAAAATACCTACCGAGGTAGCGACGCTTACGATGGAATTAAATGCGGCGATGGAGATACAACCTGCAAAAGAGGTACTTAGACGTATTGCACTTTATATCCAATCTGATCCTGCTTTTGCTCAAGCTCATACCGCTAAGAAACCTCAGAGCTCTCAAAATAATGGTCGAAATCTTAAGGAGAGTGGTCTTACTCACAGCAGGGACTCTCATGCTTTTTCTTTTTCACTTGTTACAGCGAATATAAATCATGCTTTAGAACAAGCGGCTGGAAGCTGTAGAATAAGAGAGAATATGGGAAAATTAAAAATAACGGAGTTTTTTCGACAACGACTAGAACCAGAATGTGGAAGAGTAGGGCGAGGCGAGTTAAAAGCTATTTTAAT
>LVCQ01000266.1 GCA_001644975.1 Piscirickettsiaceae bacterium NZ-RLO1 | reverse complement strand
ATTATGTCAATTTATAAGGTTTTAGCTATATAATAAATAAAGATTAAATCTTTCTAAATTGATCTTTGGTTGATGGTGATTGCTTTACCCTTTTTGGTAAACAGCCAATGGGTGATTTTATCAAGATCAATATTGTCGAAATTATTTCTACAGCATAAATGGGCATACTCTGCGACCGTATTCATTGCTTCTTTGCTGTTTGTCTCAAAATTGATAATGTATTGATCATGGGGGGTGTGTATGATTAAGTTATTTTCTTTTACTGAGAAGGTAAGTACCTTTTCAACATCTATCTGAGTGCCATTAAATGTGATGATCATCAGGTTGCCTCTTAGAAAAAATAATCTGCATAATCTTAAGAGGCTCAGACCGCCTCGTCCTTAAAGCTAGAATTAAAGCTAAAATTGTATGTAAACTCAGAAGAGTAGCTTTATACTCTATTAACTTAGACCCCAGCACTTTTGAAAAGTTTTAATGCTTAATAAAAACATTACTTTCGATATTAATTACTTGAATTTTACAATGTTGACTGATTCGTTTTAAATATCACTATATAGCTAAATCCTAAATGTATGGCATAATAATTTATTGAATAATTGTAGAATTAAACAAGGAATGTGTCATGGGATATCCAGTTGAATTCAGACGGAAAGTCTTTAAGTTAAAAGAAAAGAAAGGGCTAACTTATGAGGAAGTTTCAGAGCTCTTTGGCGTTTCAATGAGGACGCTGTTTCGATGGAATACAAGAATAGAAATAAAAAAGAAGGCACAAAAACCTCGAGCGATTAACTTAGAAGAACTAAAGAGTGATGTAAAAAATCATCCGGATAGTTATCAATGGGAACGTGCGCAACGTTTTGGTGTAAGTCAACACTGTATTCAGCATTGGTTGAATTTCCTTGGAATCAGCTGTAAAAAAAACACTAAAACATCCAACGCTGCGAGCCAAGGAGTGCAAAGCACGGGGTGAGTAGGCCGAGGTAGGTGAGGATTTTTAGCAGAGCGGAGTTGCGGAAGAGCGTAAGGTCTGTAGCAAGCGTAACGAGTGTCTAAAAATCTTTACGAGCCGTAGCGCCATTTGAGAGCAGGGTATGTAGTGGCCGATTCAAGGCACGTAATGCCCTGTGACGAGGGCAGCCGAGGGTTTATAGTCGTCGCGTTTTGCTCGGCGATTTTGCATCATTGGATGTGCAAAATACCTACCGAGGTAGCGACGCTTACGAAGCCAACGAAAATACACGTACAAGCTTCCAGAATAAAATCAAGCGCTACGCCGGCTATGGTCGACCCATTGTTTATTTAGATGAAAGTGGTTTTGCAACAGATATGCCAAGAAAGCGAGGCTACTCCCAGAAAGGAACGCGCTGTTATGGTGTTCATAACTGGCATGAAAAGGGTCGTATTAATGTCATTGGTGCCCTATTAGGGAAGTTATTATTAACAGCCTCTTTATTTACTGGGTCAATTAATTCTGATGTGTTTTATGCATGGCTAGTTAAAGACTTATTGCCTAAATTGCCAGCACATTCAGTAATTGTTATGGATAATGCGCGCTTTCACAAACGCTCTGATATGATTGAAGCAATTGAAGAGCAAGGGCATACACTTGAGTATTTACCATCTTATAGCCCTGACCTTAACTC
>LVCQ01000265.1 GCA_001644975.1 Piscirickettsiaceae bacterium NZ-RLO1 | reverse complement strand
ATCACGGTGCTTGTCCATGTTAGCTATGAAGTCACGCCACCAATTGTCGGCAGTTTGAAGAAGATGTTTGACTGTGTTGAGCAATTGTTTTCCTCTTAAAAACAATACTCTATAGTAGCGATTACGTTGAGTTTAGCAAGGCCCTCCTAAAGCTGCCGACGCAGGAGGCCTCTTTTAATCAAATTGCTCAACCGCTTTTATTAAGCTAAATAAATCATCCGTTGAGCCGCTCCAGTTATGCGCTTTTATCTCTTGCCTTATTTTACTAACAAGATCAGCCACAGTGTCGCCGGTCTGCTTAGCTTTTGATGAATTTAAAGCCAAACCATCAATAAACTTATAAATTAAAGCAAAAATACTATTAGATTTAGGCGTGTTGATAATTGCACACACCGCACTGGCCAGCATAACAGCAAAACTTAAAACACCGAGAATAGTATGAGGAAGAAAGAAATAACACCACGGGTTTACCCGTGGATATTTATGACCTACTACACCCTTTAGTGCTTAATTTATAAGCAATAATTTATTAAGTTTTTAATAAATTTACATTAACTAAAACTCAAATAAAAAAAGACATGTTGTTTATCCCATATAAAGTTATTGTGGCTTTATTTATTATTTTAATAAATATAGAAAGTAGAAACTTAAAGGGTAAAAATGCCGACACGATCAAAAGATTTAAAAAGACAGCGTAGACGAAGAAGTGATGATGAAGATTGCTATCCTGTTTATGCTGGAGGAAGACATCAGCACCACTTTGGAGGAGGATCTCATCATGCTGGATGGGGGCCGGGGCCTCACCATCATGCTGGAGGGATACATCATCATGGAGGAGGTGGTGGGCTTTGTACTGATCCAATTATAGGTGGTATTGTAATTTTTGCTGCAATAGCTGTGTGCTCAGCCATTTGCACATATTTCTTGGCAAAAGAAATTAAAGGTGCAATTGATGACATCAGCGATAAAAGAGGGGAAGTATTATTAGTTTCTTCAGTACATGCTTTTAATTATTATCAGTATCAACAACTAGCTAAAAAGGGTGTAACGATTATCATGCAACGTGAGGGTGAAGAAAGCATGATTTTACACCCGGACCCCAGTGGGGATGGGTTCTATCATGAACATTTTATTCCAAATGTTGAACTTCAGGGGTTAGAGTTCCCAGAGACTGGTCATAAATCCGCTTTATTATCGGATCAAGTTTTAAACAAAATAGACAGCAAAACAGGATCTGATCTTCTTGGTGAACACCATAGGGTAAATACTGCAAGGCGAGGATGGGGGTCTTTGATAGGGGCTGCAACAGGAGTTGCGGGTACAGGTGCAGCAGTCGCCGCTACAGCTGCTTTGTCAGCATTAGCTTTAACACCAGTGGGTTGGGCGGTTCTTGCATGTGCTGCGGTTCCAGTAATTGCTCTAGCTTGTGCTAAAGTTGGACGTTGGATAGGCGGTATGATGATGGATCAATCTCCATCACCTACTACCCCTAAAGAGTCAAATCTTTTTCAGGCTGCTGCTCAAGCACAAGAGCCACTGCTATCACACCACACCTCAACGCCAGCTTATGGTCCCGCGTAGTCTTCCTCTAACAGTGGTGTATAGATTCTTTGACAAACTTTGTTTTTCCTAGATATTGAAGAATTTGAAAGTTTCAGCCGGGTTCGTAAGCG
>LVCQ01000263.1 GCA_001644975.1 Piscirickettsiaceae bacterium NZ-RLO1 | reverse complement strand
CGCTTACGATATTTTTTATAGAACTTTGATTTTTTATCTATTTATCACTGAAAGTCTAATTAAAGCTAATTAAAGCGAAGAAATAAAAGCTAAAATTTAGAGCATAAATAGCTTTATCTTTAGCAAATGATAGCAGAGCAACTCCAAAGCCAATTGGTTATTTTTCTTAATATTCAAGCCAATGCAGTTTGTACGTTAATATTTATTTACAAAATCATTGACAGATAAAAACAAACTGAATTAATCTGATAGATATAACTAAGATAAGAACTAATATTTATGAAATTTAATAAGATATAAGCCTTACATTCGTCTTTTTTATAATTTTTAAGTTATAACTACCTTGGGCTTAGCCAAGCTTTGCTAGTTTATTTCGTTTATTTTGCCTCCCCATATTGAAAGACATCGGAGAACCATAATGTTGAAAACGAGAGCGGATGTTGTTAAAGCGCTTGAGTATGCTAAGGCACAAGGAATATCAGCAGATTTAAGTGGTTGGAACCTAGCGTATCGAGATTTATCAGGTTTACACTTAGATAATGTCATTTTAACTGGTGCTAATTTAAGAGGAGCTAATTTATGTGGTTGTACGTTAAAGCATATTAGTGCAGAAGGAGCTGACTTAGAAAATGCGAATTTAACAGGAGCGTTTGTAAGTGAAGTCAACTTAATCCATGCTAATTTAAAAAGAGCTCTTTTAACAGAAGCCTCTATAAGTAGGTCCAACTTGGCACATGCTTCTTTATATGGAGCATATTTAAATAAGACTATACTTTATGATACTAATTTAACTGGTACAGATTTATCAAGGCTATCTATACTTGAATCTAGCCTGATGAATATTGATTTAAGTGGTGCAAATTTATCAAGGTCATCTATACGTAAGTCTAACTTGGAGGGTGTTGACTTAAGTGGTGCAAATTTATCAGAGTCATTTATACGTAAATCTAACTTGGAGGGTGTTAACTTAAGTGGTGCAATATTATTATCAGGGTGCTTTGATAGCTCTAAATTAATAGATATTAATTTTAAAAATGCATACTTAAAAGAAGCAAGTTTTTATAATTCTCAATTAAACAATATAGATTTATCAGGTGCATGTTTGTTTAAAGCAAATTTAGGTGTTTATGCTTTAAATAATATAAATTTTCAAGGTGCAGATCTATCTCAAGCAAATTTTACGCGTGTTTCTGGCTTTAATCAGGTGCAGTTTAAACAGGCTCTGTTATTAGGGGCAGCGCCCTCCGTCATCTGAAGTGCAACACTACTCTATACTAAGCCGCCATCAAATACTCTAAAAAAACATGATTAGGTGAGCGATAATTCAAACTCGCTCTTCTTCTGGTGTTCAATGTATGCTCTATTTTTGCTATTTCTTTGTCACTAATTTCATTAAAATCTGTCCCTTTAGGTAGAAAACGCCTTATCAAACCATTTGTGTGTTCATTTAGACCTCTATCACAAGAACGATAAGGTCTAGCAAAGTAAAAGTTTGCTTCAGTGATCTTTGAAATGTCCTCATGACCCGCAAACTCTGTTCCGTTGTCAGAGGTGATGGTCTTAAAATCAAAGAAAGTTGAGCCAACCACATTCATGAATGTATTGATAACCGTCTTGGCTTGTTTGTTAGGCATTTTCCTTATACAACACATTTTATTCGCCTTATCGACCAATGTTAAT
>LVCQ01000262.1 GCA_001644975.1 Piscirickettsiaceae bacterium NZ-RLO1 | reverse complement strand
ATCCAATGATGCAAAATCGCCGAGCAAAACGCGACGACTATAAACCCTCGGCTGCCCTCGTCACAGGGCATTACGTGCCTTGAATCGGCCACTACATACCCTGCTCTCAAATGGCGCTACGGCTCGTAAAGATTTTTAGACACTCGTTACGCTTGCTACAGACCTTACGCTCTTCCGCAACTCCGCTCTGCTAAAAATCCTCACCTACCTCGGCCTACTCACCCCGTGCTTTGCACTCCTTGGCTCGCAGCGATAGAGTAGTGTTGCACTTCAGATGACGGAGGGCGCTGTTAGATAAGGAAAGAGGCGAGTTTATTGGTGTATCATCGACATGCTATGGCAATCGACATAAAAAACGGTATGCGGAAGTCTATACAAAATTACGTGATAAAATGAACCAACTAGTAAGACATTAACATGTTAAAGCAAGAGGATTACATGAAATTTAAGCTGGCTCCTGAGATAAAAGAGGTTGAGGTGTATGGAAATTATACACTGCTAGTTGCTTTTGATGATGGCAAAAAAGTAAAGTTTGATGTATCTCCTTATTTAGATCATGGGTATTTTAAAGCACTCGCTGCGAGCCAAGGAGTGCAAGGCACGGGGTGAGTAGGCCGAGGTAGGTTCGGGTTTTTAGCAGAGCGGAGTTGCGAAAGGCCGTTAGGTCTGTAGCAAGCGTAACGAGTGTCTAAAAATCTATACGAACCGTAGAGTCATGTGAGAGCACAGTGGTGGAGTGTGCCGATTCAAGGCACGCAACGCTGTGTGACGCGGACAGCCGAGGGTTTATAGTCGTCGCGTTTTGCTCGGCGATTTTGCATCATTGGATGTGCAAAATACCTACCGAGGTAGCGACGCTTACGTAAGGATATTGATTATTTTAATCTTGTTTATGTTGATGAAACGGGTTCTGTGGCTTGGCCAAATGAACAAGACTTTAGTTGTGAGTTAATTTACAATACTGGATTAAAAGTAGTCTAAGCGACTTGGGAAACTGTTTTAAACAGAATTATTTACAGGGTCAAATAATTCTGTTCTACGAAAATTTTAAGGTCTAGGAAAAACAAAGTTTGTCAAAGAATCTTTTTAAATGTCGATAGGGTTATAACGCATGCCAGTATCGGATGAAGACCGTTCTTGTTTTTCAATAAACTCTTCTAAAAATAGCTCAGAACTACAATTTTTTTCTATAAAAGATTCACCTACAGTAGCACTGTAACTTTTCTCAATAGTAGGGCTGTAACTTTCCTCGATAGTAGTACTGTACTTTTTATCCACAGGAGTAAAAATAGCAGAGCGTATAGCTATTTCATCAAAAATACTTGTTTTTCCTGGAATAGCACAGCCTTGGCCAATAGCCCAAGTCCTGCGCCCTTCAAAAAACTCTCTTATTATTGTACCCCTACTTAAGGTTTCCTCTATAAGATCATTCCAATCTTTCAAACAATTAACCATACCTTTGACATTATTATCATGTTTTTTTAGGTTTTCTCTTAAAAGTTTTAGATATTCTATTCTAGCAGTTCGAACAGTTGGAGTATATTTTAACAAGGAAAATCCCTTGTTTTTATCTTCTAGTGTATTGATTGTATCATTTAATTTATCAACAACCATGTTATAAATTTTACTTGGTGGCATCTGTTAAAACTCCAAATAGACTAATTTAGTCTAGATTAGTCAAAAAATATAAGTATTAAAATTTAAAATGTTTAAGGAGTTTTAAGTTGTTTTGTTGGAATCTAGAAGTTATGTAGG
>LVCQ01000261.1 GCA_001644975.1 Piscirickettsiaceae bacterium NZ-RLO1 | reverse complement strand
GCAACAGTGCCCGCAATTAAGCATCTTCTCAACCTCAGCCAAATAATAAGCCGTGTCATAACGAGGATAAACCTTTGTGAATAGTGTCCAGCATGCATAGAAAATCGATTTATAGCTGAGCAATTTTTGTTTAACGCGAATGGCTAACTTCACTGTACTACTTCCATTTAGTGCCAGTAAGAAAAGCATAGCTAACGATAGTAAATTGTCTAACTTTATTGTTTTTGATTCTGAGAACTATATGTTTTTGCCGCTTTACATGATTTTGCTAGATGTCATGCGCGATTCCAGGGGTTTTTCCTAGAAGTAATAAAAAATATGATGTATGAAACTTCTTGGTTGACCGCAGCAGAAGCAAAAGAACATGGTTTTATTGACGAAATCACCGAGGCGGTGAATATCGCCGCTTGTGTTAATCCTAATCAATATAAAAACACCCCGCAAGCACTGATTAAACGCCCTGAAAATAACGCAGTAAACACACTGCAACGCCATAAACTCGCACTTAAACGCTCCCTTTTATAATTTTCCTTAAAACTTAATTTTTTAAAAGGCTCTTAATATTCTAGGAGGAATAGACTTATGCCTGATATTTATGAACTTGCCCAACAACGTGCTGAAGTCGTTAACAAGCAACGCGCTATGCTAGATCATGCAGAAAGCGAAAGCCGTGGTTTTACCGATGAGGAAGACGGGCAATATAACGATTTAAACACCCAGCAATTAAATATTAAAAACCGTATTGCTAAAATTGAAGAGGTTGAAGCCCAGGAACGTGAAATTAATTCGTTAAGTTCTGAGCCGTTGCGCGCCGGTGTACAATCAGCGACTGACAATACACCGATCAACCCACTCGCGACGGAAGAATATGAAAAGAACTTTTTTGCCTATATGCGTGGGCAAAATTCAGGGGTTGATATTCGTGCCGGGCAAGTTGAAGGGACGGATAATAAGGGCGGCTATTTAGTGCCGACGAAACTACAAACCACCTTAATCGAAGCTCTGGAGGAGCAGACGGTGATGCGTCAAATGTGTCGCATTATTCAAACCAGCTCAACGACTGATCTACCCATGGCCGACACCTATGGAGCCGCGACCTGGACCGGTGAAGCCGTCGCCCATACTGCAACCGATGATACCTTTAAGAAAAAATCCATTAAAGCCTATAAGTTGTCACGGATGTTAAAAATATCGGATGAATTACTGGCCGATAGCGCCATTAATATTCGTGCCCATATTGCTTACTCTTTTGGTCGCAGCTTTGGCGAAGCCCAAGAAAAAGCCTTTTTAACCGGAGATGGCACCGGTAAACCGAATGGTTTATTAAATGTAGCGCCTACCGGAGTCACCGCTGCCGCACCGACCAGTATTACCCTGGATGATATTTTAGATTTACGTAGTTCGGTCAAAGCCGCTTATCGGCGTAAAGCCTCCTATCTTATGCACGACTCAACGTATGGCTCATTGCTAAAAATGAAAGATGGCAATGGTCAGTATATTATCCAGCCTGACTTTAAAAGCGGCGAAGGGGATTTATTGCGCGGTAAACGTGTGAATACCTCGGATTTTATGGACACCCTAGCCGCTGGAAAATGCGCCGCCTTATTTGGTGATTTTTCTAATTTTATTATTGCTGACCGTGGGGGTATCTCGCTGCGCCGATTGAATGAACTCTATGCTGAAACCGGTGAAGTCGGTTATTTAATGTGGTTGCGTGTCGATGCTCTATTGCTTGAAACAGACGCCATTAAACCGCCC
>LVCQ01000260.1 GCA_001644975.1 Piscirickettsiaceae bacterium NZ-RLO1 | reverse complement strand
CCGTTTTTAGTATTTTTCAAGGTGGAGTTTTATTTTTTAGTAAATGTTTTTCAAAGTTAACTAACTCCAATAGATTTTTAATTAGTAATAATTTAACATTTTTGTTTATGGAGTTATTTCACGTTAACTGATTAATAATTATAGGAAAAGAACCTATGCCAATCGTAGAAATGAAAACAAAAATAGACATTAACTTACAACATGACCAATTAAGTCAATCCCCTGTAAGAAGCTGCCGAACTTATAAAGCATGCCAAGGAATACTAAACACATATGCAACTGATGAAGATCATTTAAAAAAGACAGAAGTGATTTTAATGGCATATATACAAAACAATCCAGATATACAATTTGCCGATGTATTTGATATTGCCGAGTCAATAGCCTGCATGAAAGTGGATAAGTTAGATAATCTTCTGAGTATGTATTCTGCCGGCAACCTTATGACTACTGAAATAATTCAACAGTTTTCTAGTGAACTAGAGAAGAAAGCGGCTATGAATGCACTTCGTCGTCAAAATTACGATCCTTTTGAAGCTAATGGGTTTAGCTTCATCACTTGCGAAAATAAATCTAAATTTCTAAGTGAATTGTCCCAAAAAGCAGAAAATATGGGATTACAAACTTTGGAAGATTTACGTAAAGACCTCTTAGAAGGTGAAACTGATCCAAAAGTTCATATCGCCAACTATGGCGTAAAAAAGGTTTATTTAAATATAAAAGTGATAAGCCAGAAAATTATGGTTCAACAACTAGCACAAGAAAAGCACTAGAAGTCCTTGATCAAGAAATTCAAATAAAATCTCCAGCCCTCCCATTTAAGAACGAGAGTATACAATCTTCAAATCCAGATCAAAATACAAGCCATACAAGCCATGCAAGTCCATAATACCTTCAAAACATATTAATCAGCTCCTTTAGTCCTATCGCTTGTAGTAGCTGCAAAATGTAGAACAATTAAGTAGGGCCGTAAGCGTCGCTACTCCAGTAGGTATTTTGCACATCTAATGATGCAAAACGCGACGACTATAAACCCTCGACTTACTCACGCCGTGCTTAACATTCCTTGACTCGCAGCGTTTAAATGGCAAGCCGTTTATGAAGATCAAAAGCTCGCCATCCCATTCGGCCGTGTAAATGTTGGTGCGATGGAGCTTAAAATCCCCATCACTTTGTCAATGGTGTAACCTTTTTCGGTATACGCATTTTTTAAAAACCACAGCCGCTGCGAGCCAAGGAGTGCAAAGCACGGGGTGAGTAGGCCGAGGTAGGTGAGGATTTTTAGCAGAGCGGAGTTGCGGAAGAGCGTAAGGTCTGTAGCAAGCGTAACGAGTGTCTAAAAATCTTTACGAGCCGTAGCGCCATTTGAGAGCAGGGTATGTAGTGGCCGATTCAAGGCACGTAATGCCCTGTGACGAGGGCAGCCGAGGGTTTATAGTCGTCGCGTTTTGCTCGGCGATTTTGCATCATTGGATGTGCAAAATACCTACCGAGGTAGCGACGCTTACGATTTCATCAATCGAGTGACCAAAGCGTTTAGAAAAGTGTTTCAATCGCTGCATGTGCTTATTCGTCACTTCTCGCCCAGTTGAATTTTTTTGCTGCTTATAAAAATTTTGGCTTAGCTGGTTTGTCACAGGTCCATGCGCTACAGCCATATCGACAGGGACACCTTCAAGCACAGCTAAGTCATTACTCAAGTTAGGCGTAACACCTTCAGTGTTACACGGCTTATTAAGGGTAATCTCAGTATTCATCGCTTTTGCCTCATCAAGCGCCTCTTGTGTTTCTAGAAGTGCGCTTCTGAGTT
>LVCQ01000259.1 GCA_001644975.1 Piscirickettsiaceae bacterium NZ-RLO1 | reverse complement strand
AAAGGCATGGAGTCCCCTTCTGATAAATGTTGTTCGATATAAAAACGATCTTTTTAAGATAAAACCTGACTCATTTCCTTATACATTTCTTTGGTTTGACTATCTCTATACGAACCAAACCACAAAGTCAATCCTGTTATTCCCCGACTGCCTTGTCGACTTTCCGCTTGTGCTTTTGATTGATTGACAGCAGCTGCCAAATCGTCCATCCAGGTAAAATTACCCTGCTCATCCGTCATTTGCGCCCACATTTTACTAACGCCCTTGGGCACAATTCTCGTCTCTCCTTTAAAGGTAATCTCACTGCCACCGCCCCAGCCATGGACTTTAAACTGATTATTTTCAATTTTCGTAACAATCGCCTTATAAACCGCTAAAAGCTTACGTAAGCCCTGACTATCCTCAGCAAGCTGCTCAGGCTTACTCAATGCTTTTTGGACATATTGCGCTTTATTATCCAAACCCAATGTTTGTAGCATTAAGTAGTTACGATCAAACTGCTCAGGCTTATCAAGTAGCAACTTTAGATTCTCGAGACTATTTAGCCCCAGTCGCTCCAAACAGCTATAGTGTCGCTCAAAATCACCAAACTCAGAATTTTCAAATGTTTTTGCTAAATTATCTGGCTGATTAAGGCCAAACCTTTCTAAACGCAGGCAATTGCGGCTAAAGCGCTCTGGTGCATCAAGCATTTGCTGGACGTAGTTAGGGTGTTCATGCAGGCCAACAGCCTGTAAGTGTTGATAGTTTTTGCGAAATAACTGAGGATCCGCCAATACTTTATCAATATGTGCTTCACCTAATTTGAGATTTTTGGTAATTTCAACCCAAAGATGATCTTTATAAAAGCCCTGTAACACCGCTTCAAATTCTCTAATGATTCCTGTTGAAATCTGACGAACTTCTGCGGCAAGTTTCTCAGCAGCATGCTTTTTTTTAGGGTTTTTCAATTTAAGCCCTAGATTCATTTGTATGCTAAGAATACTATCAAGCTGAGCGATTTTTAGATCAGGTGCACTGACCTGATCTGGCCTTAGATAGTTTGCCTTACAAAGATCACCCAGTGAGGCTTGTGCTAATACTCCAAATTCGTCAAGGGCAAAATTTAAATTAGTAACCATCTCAAAGTATTTTGGCTTCTTCCCAGTAGAATCAAGAGCCTGACAAAAATCCTTTAATTTCTCTTCAAGTTGTTTTTTAAGATCAGGATTAATACATTTAACCATTCCCAACTCCAGAATTTATTTAACTTTTAACTTTAACTTATTTTTTAGTCTTTTTAATTTAGAAGTTAATTACTATTTAAATTTTTAATAGTTCGATCATTATAATTTGCTAACTGTCAGAATTTACTCAACAAAATAAACAACTACTATTTAATAGTTACATCAAAAAGATAACAAAAACAATATTAATATTTATTTAAGGGGCTGACAAGGTTCTGTCGCAATTTGAAGTTTCACAGCCCCTCCGTCATCTGAAGTGCAACACTCAGTAGAGAGTTCATATCCATACAGACGCTGCGAGCCATGGAGTGCAAAGCACGAGGTGAGTAGGCCGAGGTAGCGACGCTTACGGAATAATTGAAAAAAAGACGGATTTATCAGTTAAAAGATTTGTCTTGATTAACAGTGACACTATACCGCCCCATTAGTTATAATCTGAACCATCTAAGTATATTGAGAGAAATCCAGTGCAGTTGGTTATAATTGGTATCTATTTGTTAATTATATTTTTTATTTGGCTTCAAAGCGAACAACGTAAGCGTCGCTACCTCGGTAGGTATTTTGCACATCCAATGATGCAAAATCGCCGAGC
>LVCQ01000258.1 GCA_001644975.1 Piscirickettsiaceae bacterium NZ-RLO1 | reverse complement strand
ATTTTATTTTAGAGAGTTAGTTATATGCCGATGCCAATATTAGAATATAAAAGGCCACGTAGTGGCTCGATTATTGAAAGGAAATTAGAAAATGGGAGTATCGAAACATATCAGTCAGTGGGGAGTTTGGGAGAAGGCAGGCACGGCAGTGTCAGGCGATTTGAATCACAAACGGGACTGGCAAAATTTGCGGTAAAACGCCCCCTTCGGATTGACGTAGATGACTTAGAGAGTCTTTGGAGGGAAAAATGTTTTTTTGAAAGCGCTTACCCAAATGAGGAAGTTTTATTTACACGAACAGAAGGTTATGATGGTCGTTTAGTTATGACTCTTTTTCCGGGGAATAATTTCCATGAAACCTTGCAGAAATATCCAGAGAATGCACATGAGATTGTTGTGGCCGTGGCTCTTGAGTTACAAAGGATCCATAATCTAGGCCTACAGCATGGTGATATTAAGTTTGATAATGTGATTATCGAAAAAAAATCTGGAGTGTTTAATGCAAAGTTTATTGATTTTGGTTTCGCTTATCTAACGCCAGGGGAGGCGATAACGACGTCTGAGGTATGTCCATATTTTGCACCAGAACGAACTCAGTTAACTGACTATCAAGTAAGCAAGTATCAAGTAACTAAAATAGTTGAGGCTGAATATGGTCAAGATGTGTATTCTTTTGGTTATATGTTAGCTTACGCACATCGCCATGCAGTAAAAATGCCGCAGGCATTTTATGGCTTTATTAGCAATTCTCAAAATAAAGTTGCTGCATTACGGCCAACGTTGATATCTTTTCTACAGGAACATTTGCAAGTGCAATTAGGTGGTCGTTATGCTGCGATTGCGCTGGATAATTTGGAGGTTTATCAATCGACTAGATCTCTTGGGTTAGATCTTTATGGTACAGAACTTGCGCTTGATAACCTTCAGCAGTTTGACCTACATTGTCAGCGTTTAGGGCATCTTGGGCTTAAAGAGAGAGCTTGTATTCATAAAGTGCTTAATAATCCTTGGGAATTTTATGGAAGTTACGCATGTTTAAGTAGTATTTATGATGAAATTCAACAGGTTCATGAGGGCATTAAGGCTCATATTACTGCTGAAAATTGGCAGCCAATTGTAGGTGTTCAATTTAATCTATATCAGTCGCAGGCGTTGCAAGCGGTTTTTGAGTTTTTAATGTCTGAAAAGCCAGACTTAAAAATGTTAATTAGTCAGCTTGCTAAATATGAGGCAGAGTTTTTATCTTCCTCAAATATAAAAAATAATTGTTCAGAGTTTGCAATGATTTGCCCTAGAATTTTAGAAAAAATAAGAGCTCAAACTACTAGTGATGAACAAGAAGAAAGGGCCTCTGCACAACATTTATTTTTTAATCAGCAAGAGGCTGGTGCTGGTGCCGCTGCAACCGCTTATATGCCGCGTTAGTTTAAAAGAGGCCTCCTGCGGATTTTGTCGCAATTTGAGATTTACAGGTAAAAACACTTTCCTTTGGACGCAGTTAAGCTGCGAGCAAGTAAAATTGCTCGTATACTGCCTTATCATGGTGGCAGTGCATCTGTTTTTTCTTCAGCATGCGGTAGAGTTCAATATTGAAGAATTTGAAAGTTTCAGCCGGGTTAATGGATCATTTTTTAGTGAAGCAAAATTTGAGAGATTTGACCTGAAGAACAGAAACCATTCTTAATTATTGGAAAAAAGTATCAAATATGGTGCGTTTTATTACTTCTAGGAAAAACCCCTGGAATCGCGCATGACATCTAGCAAAATCATGTAAAGCGGCAAAAACATATAGTTCTCAGAATCAAAAACAATAAAGTTAGACAATTTACT
>LVCQ01000257.1 GCA_001644975.1 Piscirickettsiaceae bacterium NZ-RLO1 | reverse complement strand
AACATACCCTGCTCTCAAATGGCGCTACGGCTCGTAAAGATTTTTAGACACTCGTTACGCTTGCTACAGACCTTACGGTCTTCCGCAACTCCGCTCTGCTAAAAATCCTCACCTACCTCGGCCTACTCACCCCGTGCTTTGCACTCCTTGGCTCGCAGCGTTTGTAAAAGAACTGTTTTTTTAGAACGTTAAATTTAGTTTTATTGCTTAACTGTGCTGAAGTTCATTACAGTTTTGAGTTTGTTGGTCTTGACTTTGGCGCATTTGGAATAAGGTGCTTGAGCCGCTATCCAGTTCATCCTCATTTGGTTCTGAGTCTGATTCCTCTGAATCTAAATTCTCAACGGCGGCTCGTCTTGCTTTAATAGCTTGAAGCATTTCACTTCTAGTGCCTACTTCTGCCTTGGGTTTTATATCTGCTTCTTCTTCGGCTTTTGCTTCTTCTTTGATTCCGGCTTCGATTTCGGTTTCGGCTTCGGCTTCGACTTCGGCTTCCACTTCTACTTCAGGTTCTGCTATTGCCATCGGGTTTTGAGTTTCTTGAGCTATATCAGAACTTACTGAGGGAGGTGGCGGTGGGAGTTCGCTGTCATCAAAATTAGCTAAAGGCATTTGCTCTTCTTCAGAAAGTGGAGACGGCGGTGGAGGAGGAAAATCGCTGTCGTTGAAATCTGATAAAGGTTGTTGCAAGTCAAGGCTGCTCAGAGGAGGTGGAGGAGGGAAGTCTTCGGCGTTATCATCGGTAGGTTCCATTGCATTAGCCTGAGCTGCCATAGCTGCTTCATGTCTTGCTTTTGCATCTGCTTTAAGTGCAGCAGGAGGGGGAGTTGGTTTGGATTCGCTTGCAGAGGTGTCTAAATCTTTATTATCTGCAGAGAGTTCTGAAGTATGCCAAGCTGCTGTTGGTTGTAGTCTAGGCTCACTAAATATGGTTTTTAAATGAGTTTGTTTGAGAAAGAGGGTGTCTATAGCCTTGAGTAACAGGTTAACAGTCTCTGTGCCCTGACGATGATTTTTTACTTCAGCATTAACATATTCATCAATTTTTTCCTGTAAAACTTTAGGGAATGTTAAATCTGATTTTGATTTTATAGGTCCTATATGCTGACTTGCTAGTTCTTCTAAATTATTTTGAAGTTCTTTTAGTAGCCCTACACTGGCTACTCTTCCTTCCTTGCTAGCAAACATACTATTAAAAAAATTAGTAAAAGTCTTTGGATTTTGTATTCTTTCTTCTAGAGTTTGAATTGCTTTTTTTATTTCTTCAATCAGTGCTGTAGCAAACATGAGGCCGCCTGTCTTTGCCTCTAAATCTACTTCTGCCATGATTCCATTAGCATTAACACCAGCAGTTAAGGAATATAAGACAGGCTGTTTTTTTAAGGAAGGATCTTTTTCAGGGACAGCGAACAGCGCTTCAATCTCTGCTTGTTGGCAGAGGACTCGTAGCTCTGCTAAATTTTCTTTTGATTGTTTACCAGTTAAATGAAATGTTACTTTATTCCCAAGAGCCTCTTTTAATTCTTGTAGCCAGTTCAGGCATAAGCCCTCTGACTCGAGTGTTGCTTTTGCGCAGAATAGACCTGAGCCAAGCCCCGAAAGGGCAATAATCGCTGGATTCTGACCTAGATTACTTCCACCATAGATATTACCTGTAAGCATAATGGTCTCTTGGCCTTTAGTAACAATGGACCCTTCGCCTTCTTTAATAACTTTAATCATAGTAGTAGGCACAATTTTCTCCTAAAAATAATATAAATATTAATTTTTACTTCGCCCTCCGTCATCTGAAGTGCAACACTACTCTATACTAAGCCGCCATCAAATACTCTAAAAAAAGGCACTGTTGC
>LVCQ01000256.1 GCA_001644975.1 Piscirickettsiaceae bacterium NZ-RLO1 | reverse complement strand
TGCCGCAGAGGGCGTAGATATTAAATTTTTGGGGGTATTTCAAAAATTGCAGTGTTACTATCCTCCACGATATCCTTTGTGTCAAAAAATAGCAGTTCAGAAGTATCAATATCTTCTAAATATTCATTTGCATCAAAAAATAGATCTTTAGACACATGATCTTTTTCGGCTGCAAGAGCCTGTTCAACGACTATAGTATTTAATTGCTGGATATGCTTAAACCTATTTGCAAAGTATAATTCATCATCAAAGTCTGTGAGAACCTTGTGAGGATCTTTCTTTTCTTTCAATATTGAAATAAGTTCATAAAAGCTTGCTACATTGCTTATCAATTTTTTTAGGTAGTCATCCTTTTCTATTCTAGAAATCACATTATCAAGACATAGCTTAGAAAATTCATAGCTTATTAAGCCCATATGGTTATAAAAATAGTTGATTACATTTTCAGATAAATGGCTGAGTGAATCTTTATTCGGAAATATTTCGGAAAACAACTCAAGATGGTCTCGATATTTATTGGGTACGAATTCAGGAGCAAGAACAAAGAATGGTACATCAATAGAGATTAACTGACTCCTAGTCATTAATATATTATTATCTTCTGTAGCCGCGTTATCACCTAAAATTAGTCGAGTAAGGCTTATTTTTGCAATATCTTCGGCAAAGTCTATAAGCTTTAAAGTCTCATCCACGATAATTTCAGAAGTTAAGTACCCAATACACTTATTACTTTTTTGATCTTGGATGAGATGAATAGTGCCGGGTATAGCAAACCCTAAGATTTTCAAAGAAAATAAGTTAAATGCTTCGAACAATAGTAAAGAGGTTGAAGAATCGTCTTTACAAGAGCGCTTTACATAACACTTCTGTTCTTCAAAAGAACATGTTTGTATATAATGTGTACACGCACGATCTTCAAAGATTTCTTTATTTTTAAGCTCTGACAAGTTAACTCTTCTCATGCCCACAGACCTCTATTTTAATTACTTACTTTACGAAAAGATCATAAAAATTTAAAAACACTCTTTGACAAACTTTGTTTTTCCTAAGTCTAAATAGTTAAGGCATCTGTATAGGCTTGCTAAACCTTGGTGCAATTGCACTTAAAATCACCATAACCTTATCGATTGAATAAGCTTCATCAAGATATTCATTTTTAAGAAACCATATCATTTCATGCACCTTATTACCAAAACGATTTGATAAGTACGTAAGTCGCTTAAGGTGTTTATCAGTCAACACTCTTTTAAACTTCATAGCTTCTTTCGCTGTGAAATGCTCCCCTCCCTTCCGACAAAAGCGAACCTCAATTAAGAAATTATTTTTGCCCCTGAAAACACCTCGGCAGGAACAAAATCTCCTAGCGCTTGATGAGGTCGTTCGTGATTATAGTGATGAATGTATTCTGCAATCAAGTCCTCCAACTCGTGAATATCATCAAATTTATAATGCTCCCGAGTTTTCAGACAGAATAGTTTAACGATTTATTCCTGAAAGGTTAAAATGATGCTTAACATTTTAGGAGCTATGATATGAGTCAAAAAAGAAAGAAGCCAAGCGCTGAATTTAAAACTAAAGTTGTCTTAGAGGTCATCGAAGGAGATCAGACGCTCAACCAAATATGCTCGAAATATGAGCTAGTCCCTAAAACTGTTCAAAACTGGAAAAAGGTGTTTTTAGCGAATGCAAGCCTGGCTTTTAATATCGATAGCGCTGTGGCGGAGTTTAAGGATGAAATTAAAACCAAAGAAAAAGAAGTGAATGAACTTCACCGTCAACTGGGCAAACGCACAGCAGAGTTGGAGTGGGCTGCAAAAAAGTTGAAGAGCTTGGACTATGAAAAAAGAAAGTGCCTTATTGAGGGCACTGTTGC
>LVCQ01000255.1 GCA_001644975.1 Piscirickettsiaceae bacterium NZ-RLO1 | reverse complement strand
CGCTTACGCACAGCTTGCAGGGAAAAACCGCTTAGAGCTTTTGCTATTTAGCTTGCAAGGTAAGCAAGCATATGCCACAAACGTATTTAAAGTACGTGAGGTGATTCATTGTCCTAAATTAACCCGTACTCCCGGCCGTCATTCTGCTGTTATTGGTGTTGCTCATGTGCGAGGGCACAAGTCATTGGCGGTGATTGATATTGATTTAATGTTACATAATAAACCGCTTACTAACCCTGAAGAGGGTGTGCTTATTATTACGGAATATAATCAAAATGTGCAGGGGTTTTTAGTTAAGTCAGTCAATCGCATTATTAATACTTCGTGGGATAAAATTGAATCACCTGCTGGAGGGCTGGGTAGTAATCATTATTTAACCGCAGTTACACGCTTTCAAAGTGATGAAATTATTGAAATTATTGATATTGAGAAGATTTTAGCTGAGATTATTCCACCGAATGTAACGATTGATGAAGAGATCCTTGAAGAAGAGGGGCTTGCGGATAAGGCAAAACGCTTTACGGTCTTTATGGTGGATGATTCGAGTGTGGCCCGCCAGCATTTGCACCGAATTTTAACGCAGGTTGGTGTGAATATTAACGTTGCTAAAGATGGTGCAGAAGCCTATGAGATGCTGTATAAAATCTCACGCGAAAATAAAAATTTTAAAGAAGATTACTTGGCTTTGATTACAGATGCAGAAATGCCGAATATGGATGGTTATACACTGACTAAGCGTTGTAGAGAAGATCAATATTTAAAAGATCTGCATATTGTGTTAAATACATCAATTTCAGGTGTTTTTAATCAGGAAATGGCGAACCGTGTTGGTTGCGATGCGTTTGTACCGAAAACTAGCCCCAATGAGGTGGCAACCTTGCTGATTGATCTGATTCATAAACGTTTAGGCGAGGATATTCCTAAGCGTGATCACCTTGCTCCAGCCTTAAAAAGTTAAAATTAACTTTATTATAGATATAATAGAGATTAAACCTTCTCTAAGCTTTATTTAAAAATTACTTAGTCTTGTCAGCACGATAACTGTTTACTCGGTATATTAGCTCTATTAATTTAGATTGAATAATGATATTGGGTTAGAGCGTGATTATACATAGAACTTATTGTTTTTGGACTCTTATTCTAAGTCTAAGTGGTATGATAACGCCTGTAGTTGCTAATACTATTATTGTACAACGGAGAGGTTTAGCACGGCGGGCAATGGTAGTGCGTCAGTCTTATCCTGCACCGTGCGCTAGAGAGAAAGTAGTACATTATTATCACAGTCGTAAAGTTGTTATTTATAGAAATAAGTGCAGGTAGTTTTATGCAAGTAAAGCGGTTCTCTATTGATAAAATAATTACGCGCATCATGACGCTCTTTACACTTATTATGTTAGCAGGGTGTACGGTTGCTCCAACACGCCATGCGCTACCCCGTCACCACCTTCCCTATGCTCATCCTAGAACTGTTGTAATATATCGCTGATTCTAAGTTATAGTTAAGGCTTCTTTCTTCTCTAAGTGCTTTTGTGTTAGAAGAGCGATAAGCCTTATCTGATTTATCATTTAAATCTTTTTAATGCGAAATATTTTCATATTGTCTGATTTTTGTTTTTCATATATACATGAAATGAGTTTCCTTGTGTATCTAGCAAAGCTTAGAGATTAGAATTTATGAAATATAAACTGGTAAGTAACGCAGGCTTGAATAGCCAAGATTGTTTTATTATTTCCCTTGGAAGGTCTGAATCTCCCTTTGCAAATGAGTCAGATGCGAAAAGACTTGGTTGGGAAAAAATAATAAAAGGAGTTGAAGACGCTACAGATACTAATCGCTTGAGAAACCTTTACATAAGTCTAATAAGTGTTTATCA
>LVCQ01000254.1 GCA_001644975.1 Piscirickettsiaceae bacterium NZ-RLO1 | reverse complement strand
GTGCTTTGCACTCCTTGGCTCGCAGCGCTTGTTTAATCTTTGTCTTTAGTGTAAAGCTAACCTTAGCTCTCTTTATATTTTTTAACCTTTTAGTACTCAGTGTGATACCTTGAGGTTGGCTACATACTGTGGTAACCCTCAAATAGTACAAGTGATACGTAGAATCTTCTGTTAAATTAACTTAGACAGGAGAGAGCAGATGAAACGATCAAAACTAACAGAGTCACAAATTGTAGCCATGCCTAATGAAGGCCACACAGGTGTTAAAGTTGAAGATATTTGTCGCCAGTATGGTATTGCTAAAAGCAGCTACTACAAACTCAGATCCAAGTATCAAGGCATGGGCATTTCAGATCTACAGCGTTTATAAAGAGCTTGAAGACGAAAACCATCGTTCGAAACAGATATACGCAGACATTAGCCTAGAGCACAAAGTGCTCAAGGATATTGTTGAAAAAAAGCTATAACCGCAGCGAGCCGGCGCCACTTAGTTGATTATGCTATCAAAGCTCATGAATAAATCATGCAAAATATGCAGTCAAGCGCTTAATCATACCGATAACGATAAACAATGGGAAGGCTTCAACAAAGTCGCCCGCAAAGCGGGCCTATGCTTGAAAGTTTCGATAAATAAATTATAAAGCATAAATCTTTATATGTTTTGTCAATGGCATTATTTTTAATTTTAAATAAAAATAATTAGCGCAAATCATATATTGTTTGAAATTAATATAATAATGGATGACATTGGGCCATTTTTATAATTAATAAATGTCATTAATGATTAATGCTTAGAGTTAAAACAAGGTTAGAGCATGCCAAAAAAGACGTTCGCATTTGATTTAGATGAAACGCTATTAACAGCAGTGGAAAGGGAGGAGCACCTTAATTTAGTTCCCAGAACATTATCTGGATATGATCCTTATAATGGTTATTATTCTGGGACTTATACATTACAAAAAGAAAAAATGGCAGCAATGATGCAAAACATTTTACTAAATGGCCATGAAGTTATTTGTATTACTTCAGGTGATATAAGTAAAGAAGAAGCAAAGAAATTTTTTCTAGTTGAATATAATGTCGGTTTAGGTAATAGTTTTCTTCATTTTAATAAAATTAAAAATAAAACACCTATTCTTAAAAAAATTGCAGGACAACGTAATTATTCAGATATAGTATTTATTGATCGTAAGCGTCGCTACCTCGGTAGGTATTTTGCACATCCAATGATGCAAAATCGCCGAGCAAAACGCGACGACTATAAACCCTCGGCTGCCCTCGTCACAGGGCATTACGTGCCTTGAATCGGCCACTACATACCCTGCTCTCAAATGGCGCTACGGCTCGTAAAGATTTTTAGACACTCGTTACGCTTGCTACAGACCTTACGCTCTTCCGCAACTCCGCTCTGCTAAAAATCCTCACCTACCTCGGCCTACTCACCCCGTGCTTTGCACTCCTTGGCTCGCAGCGAACGATATTAATAATATTAAATCAGCATATAAAGCCGGTTTTAAAGTGATTTATGTGGATAATAATTATTATAATAAATCACATGGTAAAAAGTATATTAGCAAGTTAGAATATATTCTTATTAAAGATCAATTTTTGAACATTAAAAATCCTTAAAAAAATGTTCTGGTGATGGAGATAAACAAAAAGAATTTTCTAAATGTAAGAGCTTGCAAGATTTATGTTTTGTCGCATCAATTCGTCAAAAAGGTGGGCTGTTTCACCCAAAAAATACAACAAAAACAGGAAATAAACTTGTTGACCTTTTAAATGATCCTAAAAATAAATATATTAAGAGCACTATTTGTCCAAAGGGTGGAGAGGTTCGTATGCGGGATATTCGAAATTATGCACTATACGGGAAAACGTAAGCG
>LVCQ01000253.1 GCA_001644975.1 Piscirickettsiaceae bacterium NZ-RLO1 | reverse complement strand
GGAGTGAATATTTTCCTAGTCATAAGTTAAGTTTTATCAGGCAATAAGTCGACTGATGGCAATAGCACGTCATCATTTATGTATTGTCCGATTATCTTTAAGGTCTTGAATCGTTTTTTGTGGCATTTTTGATAGCCTACAAAGGCTTGGTTATTACCAAACTTAAAGTCATTAATGCGTTGTCTTGTGTCTTGGATGGAAGCAGTTGCTTTATCGTACTTACTGTCACTTTCTTTGACCTTTTTATCTCTATATTTTTCAAGGCTCTCACTTGTGACTCTATTAAATATTTAAGCTTTATAATCTAATGATGTTTTGCTATCTATCATGGAGTGATATCGATACATATGGTTTGGAAGAAACAAAAGGATAGGAAATATTAGTGTGCAATCGGACGGATTAGTGAATGTATTTACTGGAGTTTATCAGAAAGTTGCTTAAGTTTTTACTATAAGCTGATATATGTTAAAAGTTACAGTTGTCATCTACACTCAGGTAAAAGGGAATTAATTTAGCTATTATCGCTATCATAAGCATAGGATAAAATTAAAATTGAGAGCTTTACTTTTATTGTTTATTTTTCTTTTACCAAGTGCTGATGTTGCTTTTGCTTCGGCGTTAAAGCAGGTTCGCCTGGTTAGCATTGATTACCCGCCGTATTATGGTCCTAAGTTAGCGAACCAAGGCGTTATCACTGAAATTGTTAAGGCTTCTTTTAAAGCGTCAGGAATAGTTGCGAGTGTTGATTTTGCCACGTGGGCGCGAGCAAAGAGTTTAGCGCAGCAAGGTTTGTATGATGCTATTTTCACGATGTGGTATAGCCCTGAGCGTGAAAAGCATTTTATTTTTTCAAAGGGTTTAATGCCAAATATTTTAGGCTTTTATAGCTTAGAAAGCTCACGGGTTAAAAAAAGCCATTTGGCGAATTTAGAAGGTTATAAAATAGGTGTGGTGCGTGGCTATGCAAACCCAGTAAAATTAATGAGCTCACCTTTGCATCTTTATATTGGTAATAGTGATGAGGAAAATATTCGCTTGCTTATTAATAAGCGTTTGGATGTTATTTTAATTGATAAATACGTTGGACAGTATATTTACCATAAGAACTTTAAAAATAAAGAAAAAATTCGTTGGCTAAATCCAGCTTTGGTTAAAAAAGTGCAGTATCTTGCTGCACCAAGATCAAGCTCACGTGCTCGTGAAGTTATTACTGCCTTTAATCAAGGTTTAAAGAAATTACGTAAATCAGGTGAGTACGATAGAATTCTAGAGCAGCTAGATGTATTGCAACGCTAAAATTTATTCGATTCTCGTTAAAATAACTTCTTTGTATAGCTCATAAAATTAATTTATTAATTCATAACTATATGAAAAATATAAATTTATTTTTATTCATGCAGATTAATCTAAATGTAAAATAATGCTCTATTTTTAGGGTTATATTTGTAAAATGTTGTTATATAAAATATTGTTTAAATAATTTTAAATTAAAATTTATAAATAAATTTATAGGTAAATAATATGACAAAAAAAACAAGAGCGGATGTAGAAAAAGAAATTGATAGAGCAATGAAATGGGGAGATAAGGCCGACTTGCATGGTTGGGACCTTAGTGGGGCTGATTTAAGTGGATTAAATTTAACTGGTGCAGATTTGGGTAGCGCAGATTTGGACGGTGTTAATCTAACTGGAGCCAACTTAAGTGAAGTGAATCTTGGCAAAGCGCGTTGGGAAAGTGCGGCGGTAAGTGGAACAGCAGCTGGTGCTGTGGCGTTAGGCTGTGCAAAATTACTTGGTATGGGTTGGGGGGCTCAATTTTAGCTGCAGGGGCTACGGCTTTAACGGTTACTTTGGCTGCAAAGCAGGGAGGAAAAGTAGCAATATAG
>LVCQ01000252.1 GCA_001644975.1 Piscirickettsiaceae bacterium NZ-RLO1 | reverse complement strand
TAATGCCCTGTGACGAGGGCAGCCGAGGGTTTATAGTCGTCGCGTTTTGCTCGGCGATTTTGCATCATTGGATGTGCAAAATACCTACCGAGGTAGCGACGCTTACGCTCTTTTTCTACTACTCTCATGGCCTCGGTAACTGCAAGTTTTCGCGCAACCTCTTCTGCTTCCAGTTTTGCTTCTAATCTTTTAATCTCAACATCTTTTGCCGCTGCGGCTTCTTGCATGTTATTTCTGACATTGCTCTTTGCCAACTCTATTTCTTTTAGCTTTTCCTTTTCGGCTAATTCAAGTCGATCATCTAGCTGTCTCTTAAACTCACTATCATGAACCTGTTTGAGAATGTCTGCATACCCAGCTTCATCAACCTTGAATGCTTTATTACAATGTGGACAAATAATTTCATTCATACTAATCGTTCCTTGTTCGACTGCTCTTGTATAAATTCTCTCATACTATTGATTGATTCCTTAAGCTCATGATTGCTATAACTCTTGTTATGGGTGTTTTCTGGATGATGAGTCTGGTGTCTTATATACTCACTAATGACTTTTTGTTCAACTTGTAAATCACCGTTACGCTTAATTCTTTTATAATTAACAGTCCCCTTGCCACCCTTACTAAGCATCCAGCCATTTTTCAATCTCGATAAAACCATTCAGATTGAAAGAGCGAATAGACAGGAAAGTATTTGTTTATTTGTTCCTATGAGCTTTTGGCTTCGAATTTAGAAAGCTCTATTTCTATTTCAGACAGTTCAAGATTGCCTGAATAATATCCCCAAATAGCTTTATAGTGTCTCCCGGATCATTTTTTTGAAATTCCTGAACCTTCAAGTAAAGTGATATATCAACAAAAAACCTACATTCCTTTGACTTGTTGCGAGCTAGATTGTTCTTTTTTGTGAATATTTTTGTGAACTAAGGTAGTATCACTATATATATCAAAAAGGTTTTTGCTTTTTTGTCGCGGAAGTAATTTTTTCTCAAGTGCAGTATGAAAATTTACGAGAGGGTCATCTACTTTAAATTTACCTTTCATTTCAGACATTTTAATACCGAGATTAATTCCGACTTTAATGATTTTTTCATATGCTTTTTTTCTTTCTTCGGGGTCTTTTGGCAATGCATCTACTTTTATTTGAGTACACCCTAACTCTTTTCCAACTTTTAGTGCTAGCTTTAATGATGCTTCACTATTTAGGTCACAGGATATTACATCATTACTCACCGTGCATTGTGCTGAGGCCTCTTTTATAGTCGTTGTCTTAAAACTTGGATCATCACATTCAATACTAATTTTTGGAAATGTTTTTTTTAGGTTCTTTATAATTTCTTCAGAGAGTATGGCGTTTTTAAAACTGGATGATGAAAGCATTGTTTGACAAACTTTGCTCTTCTTAGGACTTAAAGCTATAGTATTTTCTTGTTTTTGTAACTTATTCCAAGCACAGTCTAGAAGCAATGTCCGTTGTTCAGTAGGTATTTCATCTTGTAGAGCAATCTTTAATGCTGTTTTCTGATATTTACTACCATGCTCTTTATGTATTAACCGATTGAATTGATTTTTATTTAATATTTTCTTATTTTCAAGCTCTATAACCGCACCTCTAAAGTGATCATTGTTATCTATTGCGTTTTTATGACGAATTGTATTTTTACCAAGAATAAATTTATGATTTTGTAGAATGTTATAAGCTGTATAGATTTGCCTACTTTTAGTTGGGTTCGTACATTTAGTATAGCCAGATGTTTTTCTGTTAGATGGCATGTTTACTACCTTTTAGTTGGATTTGTTTTGCTTAAAATCTTTACCCTTCGCATATTATATATACCTATAATTAGGCCCTGAATATAAAAAAATACTGCTGATTTCAGCTGAGAGGTACCTCAACCAAAGTTAGATAGTGTATAAT
>LVCQ01000251.1 GCA_001644975.1 Piscirickettsiaceae bacterium NZ-RLO1 | reverse complement strand
CGGAGGGCGAACTCTATATCTTAAGTCTTACATTTAATTCGAATCTGCTATGATAAGATAGCTTTTCAGTCGCTGCGAGCCAAGGAGTGCAAAGCACGGGGTGAGTAGGCCGAGGTAGGTGAGGATTTTTAGCAGAGCGGAGTTGCGGAAGAGCGTAAGGTCTGTAGCAAGCGTAACGAGTGTCTAAAAATCTTTACGAGCCGTAGCGCCATTTGAGAGCAGGGTATGTAGTGGCCGATTCAAGGCACGTAATGCCCTGTGACGAGGGCAGCCGAGGGTTTATAGTCGTCGCGTTTTGCTCGGCGATTTTGCATCATTGGATGTGCAAAATACCTACCGAGGTAGCGACGCTTACGAAGCGTATTTGCGCTAGTTAATCATTATCGGTGATCAGAGAGATTCAAGGGCAGTATTTTGGCAAGAGAGCAGGTAGTCTTAGGTTTTGATTTTGGTATGAAGCGGTTGGGGGTGGCAGTGGGCCAGACCTTGTTGCAAAGTGCCAACCCATTGGCGGCATTGAAAACACGTGACGGTATTCCGACATGGGATGAAATTGCTAAGTTAATAACAGAGTGGCAACCTAATTATTTAATTGTTGGTCGTCCTTTACATATGAATGGACAAATGATTGATCCTATTAGTTATGCTGCCCGTAAATTTGCTAATCGTTTGCATGAGCGCTTTAAACTACCGGTGATTCAAGTCGATGAACGTTTATCTTCTATAGAGGCTAAATCTCGTTTGCAACGTCATGATCAGTTAGATTCGATGGCTGCGGTGGTCATTATAGAAACTTGGCTACATGAGCAAGATCAAGGTCAAAGCGACGGTGAGTAACTTGTTGGCAAAAATTGTTGCGATTAAGCCTGCAGGTAAAGAATATAGCTGGTTAAGACTCGTACTAGTTGATAAATCTATCGATCTTTTTGGAAAATGCTTAAACTGCCATATAAACAATCAAGGTAATACTCTAGAAGGTATTGTTTTAAAATGTGCTGCGGATCAGTTCAGAGTTGATGCACTTTTTAAGGTGAGTGCTGAATTTTTTGAAGATAAAGTTTTTGAAGATAATAAAAATAAAGAAAATTATAGTTTTACTATAAAAAATAGCGACTTTAATAGCGAGTTGCTAGATAAATTTTATGAGATTAATGACCCGTCTCGTTTAGACTCTCGCTACCATTTAATTTTAGTACCTAAAGCAAGTTTACTGATGGGTTTAGCATTAGCCTTGGCTTACAGTGATCAAGATCAGCAAGTACTAGCTAAGACATTATTTTTATTTGAGTGCGATCAGTTACCACTTGCAATTCGACCATCATTGCGCGTTATTAAGGGGGTGCCTAACTATGTGATTGGCAACTTTCAGATGCTAGAAGACTGTGGTATTGCTGCACGGATTGCCTGTATAAATGAAGAGATTGGTTGTTATGAAGGTAATTTGCTGAGCATGTTTAATGAGTATGTATCGTATTATTTAAAGCATTATTCTGCTGATAATCTAATGATTACGCTATTACCCAGTGCATCAGCTCCGCTACAAGAAAGACTGGGCATGTTTAATGTTAGGCCGATAAATAAAATCGCCCTCCGTCATCTGAAGTGCAACACTCAGTAGAGAGTTCATATTCATACAGATAAACTCTCTAGTTCGCCTTTTGACTTAGAGGGTAGAGATGGTTTATCGGCACTTAAATGAAAAAGATCGTTTTTATATCGAACAACGATTATCAGAAGGAGACTCGCTCAGATCAATTGCTAGAGCACTTGACTTTTCTCCTAGCACGATTAGCCGCGAGATTAAACGGCATACCCCAAGCGATTTTAACGGTCTTTATTGCCATCGCTTGGCCTCGCGTTGTACAGAAGAAAAACGAGCTAACGCTAAGCAAGGACAAGCTTTTCGGCACTGTTGC
>LVCQ01000250.1 GCA_001644975.1 Piscirickettsiaceae bacterium NZ-RLO1 | reverse complement strand
CGTAAGCGTCGCTGCCTCGGTAGGTATTTTGCACATCCAATGATGCAAAATCGCCGAGTAAAACGCGACGACTATAAACCCTCGGCTGCCCTCGTCACAGGGCATTACGTGCCTTGAATCGGCCACTACATACCCTGCTCTCAAATGGCGCTACGGCTCGTAAAGATTTTTAGACACTCGTTACGCTTGCTACAGACCTTACGCTCTTCCGCAACTCCGCTCTGCTAAAAATCCTCACCTACCTCGGCCTACTCACCCCGTGCTTTGCACTCCTTGGCTCGCAGCGGATGAAAATAAATCATGAGAGTCATTATTTCGCTTGTTGACATGCGGCCTGGTTTGTTGCGTTGTTTATCTTGGTGCTCAAGCAATGAGGCATTCCAGTGAGGCAAGAAAATCTGACAAAAGTCATCGACAATACAAAACAAACCGATTAAGCTGGTATCCATAAGCAGCTCCTTGCAATGGATTTAGACTTTGAGAACCTAAATATTAATTGCAAACGGGTTGCTTTTTCAATAGAACCTTATATCGAACTCACGTTCTTTTATGAAAAATTCAAATTGCGACAGAACCAAATATAGTTTATAAGGTGATGATTATGCCTCTACATTCAATGAAGAATTTTATTCAATTAAAAGAAGAAGTCTTTGTAGATATTCCTTTAAATGACGAAACGTTATACGGTGAAAACCCTATATACTGCTCACTTAGTGATATAAGTTCATTTAATATTGCAAAATTTCAGATGTTATTACTAATAGATAAAATTATTTATGAAAATCCAAGTGCTTTAAGTAAATTAAAAGAATTAAAAGAAAATTTAAACAAATTAGAAACTACCGGCATCAATCATAATCAGGCTGATATAGCCTCGCTACTACAAGATTTAAAAAAGCGTCTTGAATCTTTATACTATTACAACCGATCCTTATTAAGGAAATTACAAAATGGACAACTTACTGATTTAACTTTTGAGCACTGTTACCAAGGTGCTTATGCTAATACCATCATGTTTATTGATAGAGTTATTTCTGGTGGTGGTATTAATAGCTATTTATTAGCAGCAAAAAGGGAATTTATCCAGCAACAAGCGTTAAATTATATTGAAGAAACAGGTATAGGACACGGTGATGTTCATTTTGTAAACAGCTTATATAATCATGTAGCACCTAGTTATAATATGTGTCTAATTCAAGATAGCCTTGCTCATATTGTATCTTATCAAAATTTGGAGAGTTTTGATGACTATTTACGTGAACATCTTACCGCTTCAGCCTTAATTAATATTTTAGAAAAAAACTTCGTTATCTCTAATGAGTATAACCATTTACAAATGGAAAGTATTTTACCTAAAAGTTTATATGGGCATTGGGTATATGCATTATATAATAATGAAGGGGTTTCTCATGACATTTCTCGTACAGGTAGATTGTTATTATTGGTGATTTTACAAAATCAGGGTTTTATTGAAGGGTTTGTTAAAGAAACAATAATACATTCTGGCATCTTAAAGCAATACAAAAAAATATATCAGACGGATAATGATATTTTTATTGAGGAATGGGTTGAGGATGAGATAACTTATGAACTTAGGCCAATGGTACGTGTTTTTAATAGTACTAAGGGAGATAGCAACTTACTCATTAATCACTACAATAAACTGCAAGATGGCTTCACACCTTTAATTTGGCCAAGGCTATCTCTAAATATCATTAATTGGTCGCGTTCTTCAAGTATAACTGAAGAAACTAAAATACAATTGGTGACTGCATTGTGTCACGTTGGAAGTAATGGCTGGACAGGGATAAGAGCTTTGGGGCATTTTGCTCCAAAGTCATTTAGTGCTGCTCTTGCTTTAGCGATCACTAAATCAGCTAAAGAAGAGCTAATCAGCGCATTATGTCAGGTTGATCAGGATGGGCATACAGGAATAAGCGCTTTGG
>LVCQ01000249.1 GCA_001644975.1 Piscirickettsiaceae bacterium NZ-RLO1 | reverse complement strand
ATTGCCTAAATTGCCAGCACATTCAGTAATTGTTATGGATAATGCGCGTTTTCACAAACGCTCTGATATGATTGAAGCAATTGAAGAGCAAGGGCATACACTTGAGTATTTACCATCTTATAGCCCTGACCTTAACCCGATTGAGAGAAAATGGGCAGAAGCTAAGCCATTCGAAGAAAGTATCACTGTAGTATCGAAGATCTTTTTTTAGAACATCTACATTATGTCAATTTATAAGGTTTTAGCTATATAAAAATATTAGTTATATATATAAAAAGGTACTGAGGAGGAACTTGGCTATTTTGAAGTGACTCAGAAAAAAATGAATAAGATTAACCAAGCGTGTAAAAAAGTAGATGAAAAAGTTGCAGCACAATATGCTAAGCATGGCTTAAAATTTATTCCTGATCGGCAAGGTGACCTAGGTGGTGGGCATTTTTCTAACTTTTATCCGTTTAAAGTGAAAAAAGCAGGGACTCATAAGGAAATCTTTGGTTCTACTCACTATGGCCCGTAAGTAACTGTATCTTTTATAGAGGTCAGTTGTGCTAAGCTGCATGGCTTGCATAATGGCCTCTTAATTTTTTATATCATTATTTAACTTAGCCGCTTAAATATTTAGTATTATTTTTAGCTATAAACTTCACGGTTTTTAGCAAGAATACAGCTTTTTGCCAGGGTTTGATTATAGCTGCCACAATAGCCGCTTAGATAGCCTGGATTTTTATTGAGTGGTGGATAGACGATATTCATGCGCCAGCCTGCACCACCAGGGGGGGGGAGATTAAATGCCAGTTTTGAGGTCAGCTTGAGCATTAATAAGCTACCACTGGTAAGCTCATAATAGCACTGTACGCTACCGTTAAAGGCTTCTCCCGCCTTGTGATATTTGGCACCGTACTGAACAGTGGCAAATTTGATGGTTGGGCTAAATGCTGGGTCATTTATCAGGCTCCAACCTTGTGGAGCTTGCCATGCTGAGTCTTGCCAGTGTAGGGTACTTGCATCTGGGCAGGTGAGTGCGGCGGCATAAAATGACTGAAAGAATAAAATGAAGTGATTAAAAGTAAGTGTCAGTATGATTTTTTTCATGTATTTTTCTTTTTTAATTTTAATTTTAATTAATTTACCGTTAAATTTATTGTAATAACTGTTTGAGTTGGTACAGGGCATCTTGTGCTTGGCGTGGGCTTAATTCATCTGGATTTAAATGCCGTAGCGCTTTGAGTGCCTGAGGCTCGTCTTCGCTATCAAGGTTTAAACTTGTTTGTGTCGGCTGAGCTGTTATGGCAGTGGGCAGAGGCTGCTCTAGTGTATTAAGCTTAGTTTTAGCCATTTGAATAACTTGGCTAGGTACACCGGCGAGTTGCGCGACTTGTAAGCCGTAACTTTGGCTGGCTGCACCCTCGCTGACCGTATGTAAAAAGACAATACGTTCATCGTGCTCTATGGCATTGAGATGGACATTATGACAATTGGGTACACTGTCTGGTAATGCGGTAAGTTCAAAGTAATGAGTAGCAAACAAAGTAAAGGCTTTAATTGATTGAGCGAGGTGTTGGGCACTGGCCCAGGCGAGGGATAAACCGTCGAAGGTGCTGGTGCCGCGGCCGATTTCATCCATTAAGACGAGGCTATGTGCTGTGGCGTTATGTAAAATATTAGCGGTTTCACTCATTTCAACCATAAAGGTTGAGCGACCACTGGCAAGGTCATCTGCGGCACCAATGCGAGTGAAAATACGGTCAATGGGGCCAATGGTGACGGCTTGGGCGGGTACAAAACTGCCGATATAACTCAATAAGGTAATTAGCGCAGTTTGGCGCATATACGTTGATTTTCCACCCATGTTTGGTCCAGTAATAATGAGCATGCGGCGGTTTTGCTGTAAATTTAAATCATTTGGTGTGAAGTCCGCTTGCAGCTCATGCTCAACGACGAGATGGCGGCCTTGC
>LVCQ01000248.1 GCA_001644975.1 Piscirickettsiaceae bacterium NZ-RLO1 | reverse complement strand
GGGCGAAGTCAATCTCACCTTTCTCTATACATTGATCGACAAGGGGATATTTATATTCCTGAGCCAGAGCTAATGCCTCAGCTTTGTGTCCATTTTTCATTGCCGCATCAATAAAGCCGTTATGAGTAACGGCATCGACTAAACCCTTTCCTTTAGCTTCCTCAAAGGCTTTTTTAACTTCACCAAATCTACCATTTTTCCCTGCCACATTAATAAAGCTATTATAAGTGATGGCATTAGCCAGCCCTTTGTCTCCAGCCTCCTTAAGGGCTTCCTTAGCTTGATCTAACTCGCCATTTTTCCCTGCCGCATCAATGAAGCTATTATAGGTAATGATGCTAGCTATCTTTGCATCTCTAGCTTTATTAAAGGCTATCTTAGCTTGATCAAATTGATTATTCTTACCTGCCGCATCAATAAAGTTATTATAGGTGATGACGTTAGCTAGCCCTTTGCCTACAGCTACCAGCATGGCTTTTTTAGCTTGATCAAATCGGCCATTTTTCCCTGACGCATCAATAAAGCTAGAGTAAGTGATAGTATTAGCTAGATTTTTTTTTATAGTTTCTCCAAAGGCTTTCAAGGCTTCACTAAATTGACCATTCTTCCCTGCCACATCAATATAGCTATTATAGGTGATAGCGTTGGCGATCCCTATGCCTCTGGCATGTACAAAAGCATTCAGAGCTTCATTAAATTGACCATTTTTCCCTGCTGCATCAATAAAGCTATTATAGGTGACGATATCAATTAGACCTTTGTCTTTAGCGTCCTCAAATGCTTCCTTAGCTTCATCAAATTGACCATTTTTCCCTGCCGCATCAATAAAATTATTATAGGTAGCAGTATCAGCCAAACCAGCGCCTTTAGCTTCCGTAAAAGCTTTCTTCGCTTTATCAAATCGGCCACCTTTCCCTGCCGCATTAATAAAGCTATTATAGGTGATGGTGTCACAATCTGTGAGAGAATCAAATAATTCGGCACATAGGTCCATATCAACAGCACTAAGTTTTTTTATCAACTGATTGACAATAACTAAATTGATATATCTATGATTATCTAAAAAGTTAATAATTTCACTTTTGGACCTAAGTGCTTTCAGTTCCTTTGATATAGGGATGTAATAATTTTTATCTTGAGAACAACTATACTCAATAATTAAATTTTTAATTCTCATAATTTTTCCTTAAAGAGTACTTAATATTAATTTTTCAAAATAGAACTTTCATCTCTATCCCAAGGTGGCAGATTTTTATAATCCTCTATAGACTTTCAATGTAAAATACGCTTCATCATATTTATAAAGATTTAGCTTTAATCCGAAAAAGTGGGCGCCTGCTTACGCAACTTCAACCATCAGCTCATGCCCCACAGGGATATAGTCGTTAATCGACAAGTCTATTTTCATTTTTCTGAGCATAGCAATTTTTCCTGTTATCAGGGATAATATTATATATATTAGTTTCTTGAATACTAACCTCTACTATTTTCTAAAAGCACAAAATCAAGTAACTCTATTTTACTAAATACATCAATAACAAAACTAAGGCAAGTAGCAATCGTCTGCTTTTTAAAGAACATCCTTATAAATACAAATTTAGAACAATTAAAAACCATCACAAAGCTTGAACTTCCATATAAACAATCAACTTCTAATAGGATAAGACCCTATTTTTTAATTATTCTATAAATTTGGATCATATTTTCACAGCTTCACTTCACCCGAGAAATTATCGCACAGAAAGTAACAAACCAGCTTCTTATACCATTTAATTTACTGAGAAAATTCTTTGACAAACTTTGTTTTTATTAATCCTTAGATAAAATTATCTAACATTAATAATAAGAAAACTTGACCTAGATCAAAGTAACACTGGCAATTTGCCTCATACTAATTCTAATTATTAATAGCTAATAAATTTATAGCAATGTCAAAATATGAATATAGCCTTTATATAGCTAAATCCTAAATGTATGG
>LVCQ01000247.1 GCA_001644975.1 Piscirickettsiaceae bacterium NZ-RLO1 | reverse complement strand
CGGAGGGCGGAAGCCTACCTGAACGAACCGAACAGTACGAATAAAAAACACGCCTTAGAAGAAATGCTCCCGCTCCTTAATGAGGCATATGAAAATGTAAAAAAGCAACACCCAAATAAACCATTCGGTGCAGATGAGATTTGGCCTCAAATTCAAATCATATTCTCAGCCCACTATGGTCAGTTCGCCAGCCAACTATCAATACTTCAATACTTTCATTTATATACTTTATTTGATGACCTTACTGAATCTAGCTGCGATGAAATTCAAAACATCAAGCATGGTGAATTTTGTCAGCCTGTCGTTCAAGTAATCAATCTAACCACCCCCTATTTAGCTACAAAAGCAATTCCTGAATTTGTTGAAAGCAGCAATCAGTGTATAGACGGATTTGTTAAGTGGGGGACAACTCACAATAATGATGAAGTCACACGCGCAGCGCATGTTTTAGCGACAAAGTTAGCAGTCTGCCGAGATGAATTTATTCAGCGTACCATTCAAAATAAAGAGACTAATCAAGGGTATAAAATTACGGATGATGTACCAAATTATCGGCGAAAAATTAGAGAAATTATCGAATCATCCACAGAAATAAAATTGCTCTCTTCTCAGCAGGACTGGCCAGGCATCATCGGCAATGTACTCATTGGGCTAACAGGGATAGGTCTTGTCGCCTTAGCAGTCAAAGCCGCTCACTCTCAAGCGACAACAGGCCAAGCCAGCCTATTTTTTGATACTAATGCAGCTCAAAAAGCTGAGCAGTTAAGCGAAGATCTACTCTTAATGAAAAAATAACGCCAGCATATTTTTAGTATGCAACAAATAAGACCAGAGACAGTAAGGATAAGGACAAAGAAACGATGCCAACAACATCAAAACTTAAAGCATATTTGAATCGCCCTAATAATATAAATAGACGCCGTGCTCTCGAAGAAATGCTTCCCCTTATTCAAGAAGCATATCAAAACGTTAGCCTTAATAATATCCAAGGTAAAACAATTATCGGAGCAGATCAGACTTGGCCTGAAATTCAACATGTATTCTCAGAGCAATATAGTGAACTCATCAGTCAGTTATCCATGCTTGAGTATTTTCGTTTATTTACTCTGTTTGACTACTTAAGTGACACTGGCACCGACACTATTCAGCATATGCCCCATGGTGATTTTTGCCAAGCTGTCGCCCAAATAATCGGCCTAGCAACTCCCCACTTGGCTAAAAAAGCAATTCCTGATTTTGTAACAACAACTAACCACCATATAGGGCAATTTATTCGCTGGGGAACTAAGCAATGCAGGCAAGAAGTTGTCCAGGCAACACATGACTTAGCGCAACAATTAACAACCTGTCGAGACGATTTTATTCGTAGCTATACGCAGCAGAAGAAAGGCGCTAATGAAGACGGGAGTATGATCGGTTATGTCCTAACATATAGAGATAAGACAAAAGAGATCATCCAGTCTTCCGCAGCAGCCCAAGCATTGTCCACACATAGAGATTGGCAAGGCACTATAGGCAATGTAATGATTGCACTAACGGGTATTGGCCTTATCGCCTTAGCAATAAAAGCAGCTTACTCTAAAGCAACAACAGGCCAGGTCAGCCTATTTTTTGATACGCATGCAACACAGAAAACCGAAAAATTAGGTGAAAAATTAATACTAGCAAGCAAATAACTCTTACACACTCACAACTCACACTACTCATCTATAAATTTTAAAATCAAATAGCACTTACTTGAGCTAAATAAAGTAGGCTCCGTTGACATTTCCATATAACTCATGAGAATAAGTAGTATTTTGCTTGGAAGCAATGATGCCAAAATTATTAGAACAAAAGCAGTGGCGTAAGCGTCGCTACCTCGGTAGGTATTTTGCACCTCCAATGATGCAAAATCGCCGAGCAAAACGCGACGACTATAAACCCTCGGCTGCCCTCGTCACAGGGCATTACGTGCCTTGAATCGGCCACTACATACCCTGCTCT
>LVCQ01000246.1 GCA_001644975.1 Piscirickettsiaceae bacterium NZ-RLO1 | reverse complement strand
GGGCAGCCGAGGGTTTATAGTCGTCGCGTTTTGCTCGGCGATTTTGCATCATTGGATGTGCAAAATACCTACCGAGGTAGCGACGCTTACGTATGATATTAGTGGATATGAAAATCTAAAAGCAAGATATTTAGATTTATCTGCGCTTATTTTAAGGCAAGAAGGTGATGGTCGCTTTGTTTTATGTGATGAAATGGCTGCTGTTGTTTTTTCTTTATCTCTTCAGTTACAAGCTGAAAATCCTGAATATTCTGGTATTCAGGTAAGCATTTGTAGCTTTAAAAATATATCTCACACGATGGTTAAGTTTGAATTAGATGGGCATCATCTCTTTTATGATCCTTGGCATCAATATAACTTGAATAAGGAGGATTCTAAGGCGCTTATTGTGTCGCCAAAGAAATTAAAGCCTTTTGTTCAGTCTATTTTAAACGATCAGTCAAGACGGCTAGGACGGCTTCCGCCTCAATTTTTTCCAATAACAAAGACAAACAAAGTATTTGATGAGGATATTTGGGCAATGCGAGAGAATTTTGATGATGATGCTTCTTATTATGTTCGTGTAAGCACGGATGAAGATATATGTGAAACATTGGTTCAAGATCCAAGTGAGCATCAAACATCTGCGTGCTGTAGTTACTCTACAGGGGCGTTAATCTGTTTTGGTGCATTTGCAGCAGTAGGGGCAGTAGCATCTGCAGTGATACCACAATTATCAATGGAATAATCGCTATTTTTTCAATTTGTTCAAAGTAAGTGCTGGCTTCTGTTTTGGTCTAGGTTATATAGAGTATGATACTTTAATGATTTTATATCAGCCATTATGAGTTTAATAATATGGAGTATAGCTGATGTCACAAAAAATCTATAAAAATGATTGTCAGATGAGGCAAGATACGTTACAAAAAATTTTTGATCAGCAGAGTTTTAATTTTATAGCGAGTAAATTGAATAAAGAAAATTTAAAATTTCTTGAACTTGGCTGTAGAGGGCACTGTAATTTGATTGTAGCCTTGGCAAATCAATATCCAAATTTAATTGAATATACAGGAATTGATGATAATTCCGAGTTTATAGAGCAAGCAGCAAAGCGCTTAAAAGGTACTCCCCTTAAATCTTTGAGACTTATTCACTCAACTGCAGCAGATATTCATCATTTTGACTTTGGACTTTTCGATGTAATTTATAGCCGACTTTACTTCATGTATATACAAAATTATACCTTGGTACTAAAACAGATTTTAAAGAAATTAAAAGTAGGTGGAACAATTATTTGTGAGGAGCCAGATTTAAGTACAAATTTTTGTAACCCATCACATGCTGCTTATGATGAATTCCTTCATTTGTTTAGGGCGTTGGGCAAGGTGAAGAAAATGAATTTTAAAGTTGGTGCTGAATTTCACACGCTATTTATAGAACTAGGGCTGAAAATTACTGATATGCAATTTTCTCAGCCTATTTTGATGAATGAAGAGCGTAAGCGGTTTATGGATTTAAGTATGTCTGCTGCTCGTAATGATTGTATTGAACATGGATTAATTTCAGCAGAAAGATTTGATGTGCTGATAGATTCTTTGAAAAATCTTGCAGCAGATGCTAGATATTACTTTGCTATCGCACGCCAAACTCATATTTCTGCAATAAAGGTTTAATTTTATATATCTCATGAAAATTTAGTGATTCGTGGTTAAAAGGTTATATAAGGTGGAAATAGAGTTTTTTAATGACCAGGTGGTTTTGGCAAAAGGGCTTATTTTAACATTGACTGTTTCAGATGTTTCAGTAGTTAGTCGGCAGCTGAAAACTCTTTGAGCTTTAAAAAAATTTATACTGAAGCTCAGCAAATTATATTATATAGCAATGATTTAAGCCAAAGTTTATTTTTACGTTTATTAGAAAAGGAAGAACTAAAGACTTTATCTAAGGAGCACCTTGTTATTTTTTATTTAAATAATATAGAAAAATTTAAAAATTTATGTGAAAAATTAAAGCAGGAAGGCATTCAGACGC
>LVCQ01000245.1 GCA_001644975.1 Piscirickettsiaceae bacterium NZ-RLO1 | reverse complement strand
CGGAGGGCGCGACAGAACCGCCGAAAGCATAGGCTTGTGCTTGAGTTGTGTTTGTTCCTTCAGCTTTAGCAAAAAATAGGCAGCTACCAGTAGTTACTTCTGAGACAATATCAATTTTTAGACTGGCTTGATCTGTCGTTTTGCTAGAAAGGACAAATTTTTGAGCAATTACATAAAACTCATCTTGCTGTTCTTTATATTCATTTCTCCAGCTAGTAAAAAAATGCTTGATGTCAGTTTTCAGTGCTTTGTAGCTAGCAGGTGTTACATCTCTATTTCTTCTAATTTTGCTTGCATTCATGACTAAATTCATAGCTTGGTATAGCTTTTTGCATTCTTTTACTGGAGTCTCTTTCCAGTCATTTAGCGCTGTTTGTGATTTTCTGTAAGCTGTAATTTTTTCTAGTGTTTGTTGTTTCTCTAGTCCATCTACTAAGTGGCTGATTTTTTTTGTCAGTGCTTCTAATTGAGTATGAGTATGTTTGTTTAGTTTAGCATGTAATAATTCGAGAGGGTCGTAAGCGAGTTGAACTTCTTTCTTAGGTAAATAGTGATGGTTAACCCAGTATTGAACAGTACAAGTTAAAACAACTAGGCTTGCGCCTATTGCTGCACCAATAGGGCCAGTCAGTGCAAGTGTAATGCCAGCGAATAAAGCCGTTGCAATACCTACTTTGCTTAATTGATCGTGCAGAAGGTAAGATTTTTTCAGTGTTACTTTTTCTTTAATCTCAATCAGATTTTTTAATTTTTGGACTTGTTCTTTCTTATTAATGATAATTTTTAGTTTTTTTTCATCTAATTTACTTGATCGGTCCATAATGCCAAGTTTACTGAAGTAAGTTGATTTGATAGTGAACTGTTGCTCTATTTCGGCAATTTGTCTACGTAATGCTTGAATACCACTAGTCGCCTCTAAACCCAATTCAGCACAAGTGGTTTGAATATTTTCATTGACATTTTTGATGATGCGGTTGATTTTTTGTATTTTAGTATAGGCTTTAGCAGCAAGGGTAAATATTTCAAAAGCGTATACACCAACGATCAGAGCTATACCGCCAGGACCTAAAGTCACAGCTAAAGGAGCAAGGAACCAGCCAGTGGAAATGCCTAAAGTGACTATCCCTGCTGCAATGGCAACCGCATCATTTAGCCATTCGAACCAGAATTTTCTAAGATAATCAGAATGGCTTTTCTCATTGCTAGTTAAGTGTTTTAGAATAAGCGCAGTGTGACGTAGAAATCTTGGTACATGCCAAAGAATGCCAAGGATAGATAAACCAGGAGCAGCTTTATCAATGTTTTTTTTAAAAAATTGTGAATTTAATGCTTCAGAAATCGTATCTGCCAAGGCTTTTAAGCGTAGAATTAATAGTCTAGCTTGACCCCACTCTGAAAAAAAATTAATGCCAGGCCAGAAGTCTGCGCCATTTTTAATTTTGCTAGCTTCCCCTTTTTCACCACCTGCTTTATGTAAACGATCTCTATAACCAAATTTACCAAGAAGTTCACGATATTTATCATAAACCTCATTATAAAGATGTGTATTGCTAGAGCTACCGTTATAAAGTTCAGAGAGCTCTTCTAGCAGTTCTCTTTTTCTGCTTTCACTAAGATCTTGGAGGAGGATATCTATTGTTTTCATTGTAACATTCCAGCAAACAAAGCACCTTTAACTGATAGGTTTAGTATTGCTTACAAACTTAACTAATTGAAATCAATTAATTATATTAAATCTATAGCTTTAAGTTATAGATCGCCCTCCGTCATCTGAAGGGTTCTGTCTCAATTTGAGCTGATGGTATAATGCTGGTTTTTGTTTAAGGTGGAGTCATGATCAATATAATGCTCCCGAGTTTTCAGACAGAATAGTTTAACGATTTATTCCTGAAAGGTTAAAATGATGCTTAACATTTTAGGAGCTATGATATGAGTCAAAAAAGAAAGAAGCCAAGCGCTGAATTTAAAACTAAAGTTGTCTTAGAGGTCATCGAAGGAGATCAGACGCTCAGCC
>LVCQ01000244.1 GCA_001644975.1 Piscirickettsiaceae bacterium NZ-RLO1 | reverse complement strand
CGCTTACGGCAGTATTTTAGATGTAGTATAAAAATATAAAGCCTGATTATTATCCTAAAGTTAGCTTGTTCTTTTTTTAGCTAGCAGAATTATTTTTAACATTATCTGTTGGAGATGACTATGTTATTTAAAGATTTACAGGCAAGGGTGCTGAGGTTATTAGAACATGTTGCTATAAGTTTACCTGTTGCTCAACCAGACGATAATTTTGAAGGGGAAGTTCATCGAGCTATTAGCTTTCTTAGTAAGCTTGAGAAGCAGGTAGAGGGAGCCAAATCGACGGAAGTTCTCCTTGATATTTTAGTTTGTCTTCAAGAAAGTCACTTAGTTGGTGCATACGACTCTGTTTTACAAGGCAAATTGTTAGCAGAATATATTCTAGCTTGTAAAGAAATGATGGGGGTAGCTGCTAAAGAGATAGGGGTAGTAGCTAAAGAGATTGTTAAGTGGGGACCATCATTGAGGGATGAATTATTAGTTGCTGGGGTGGCGCTAACTAGTGAAAAAGACAGTGAACTAAGCATGACTGCTTTAGAAATGGAATCTTCTAGTGAGCTTAGCCTTAGTGATGAAGAAATGGTATTAGACTCAGAGGTTACTGCACAGGAGGCAGATTCTCCTGAAGAGAATGCAGCTCTTTTGGCTATTATTCGTCGTAGATACAATGACCTTAATCAGAGATTCACAGTCCTCTTGGAGGAAGCAGCAGCTACTGAGGAGAGTCTAGCAGTTAGATCTTTTAGCCAAAGATCAAGGGTTGACGTGCAGCAAAGTGATGATACAAGCACTTCAGAAGCAGGGCCTTCTTCACATCAACCAAATGTAAGTGACGAAGTTGCAGGGCCAAGCACCAGTACTTCAGAGGCCGAGATATTTCTTCAATCCAGTGTTAGTGATGAAAAAGTAGTACTGGAATCAAAGGCTACTATACAGGAAGTCGATACTCTTGATGAAGATATGGATGTTGCGAGTCAATCAAACTCTAGTGATGAAGGTGAGTCGATTAGTGTAGATGCTAGTTTATCATTGGAGCAACAAGCACAGGGTGTTGGGCAGAGAGCAGAAGTTATTAGTCGGGAATTTGGCCTTTGTAAAGAGCAATTAGATAGTTGTGAGGAGCAGGAAGTTGTTTGTGAGCAAAGGCTAGATGGTCATATGGAATCATTTGCTACTCTTGAAATACGAGTACAGCACCTTCAACGAATGCTGTCTGCCAGACGACAAAAGCTAGAGGCCGCAAGTGATCAAGCTTTACAGCCAAGCCCAAATACTCCAGGAGCAGAACCTTCGTATCAACTAAGTGCGAGTGATCAAGTTGTACAGCCAACTCCAAGCACTCCAGAAGCAGGACCTTCGTATCAACTAAGTGCGAGTGATCAAGTTGTACAGCCAAGCGCGAGTACTTCAGGAGCAGGAGCTTCTCATCAGCCAAATATAAATGTCCAAGATGAACCCTCCGCACAGCAAAGGCTAAATTTAATGATGCGGAAAATCCTGAGGGATGCTCAAGCTGGATGCTTTGAGTTGGGGGTCGGTGGTAGCTCGTGCTCTATCATAGTAAATGGTGGTAGATCTATTGAAGTGCCGAAAAGGATTGCTAAAATCTTGTTGATAATTCAGGCAGATCAGGATGGTGCTAATTTTACTCCAGAGGACAAGCTCAGGAGAATACAAGCGATACAAGCAGTTGCTGATGGGGTTCAGCACAGTGTTCTTTTCTTCTTTGCGAGAACGCAATTATCGACAAATACGTATATCAAGAATCTTGATTGTGGTAATTAACAGCAGATAGTGAGGCAAGTCGCTTTTGGCTTGCCTATTTATCATTTTTATATTTGATTGAATGGCCTCTTAACCTTATCACTTTAGTTGAAATCTATATTTTTTAATCGTTTTAAATGATATTAGCAGAGTTAACGTTTATAGAATTAAATAAAAAAGATATGAAAAAAAATATCACAATAAGTTTAATAAAGAGGCATTTGAAATGCTTTAAAAGTTATGTTATAGCTAAATCCTAAATGTATGG
>LVCQ01000243.1 GCA_001644975.1 Piscirickettsiaceae bacterium NZ-RLO1 | reverse complement strand
GCTCGCAGCGTCTGTTTTTGTTGCCGATAAAAGTCGGACTCCATTGGTTTCATCCCCCGAGAGCGGGATTAGTGTGATAGATCATCACTATAAACATATCGTTAGACTTAACTATCTTATCCTCAAAAACTGTACTGTGGCTCTTTATAGTTTTTGATAAGCTTAGCTTGATCGTTGCATTCATCGACCACCACTTCTTCAATATCAGATTTTGCTTTTGACGATTCTTTCTTATCATTTAGAAAAGTAATGGCATTAAACATTGCCTCATGCAAGCTGCCACCTGTGAATACGTCCATTGCGTCTTCAACGCTCTTAAACAGGTTAACCGCATACACGCTGTTATCCTTCTCAACTTGATAACTCAGCTTCAACTCATCACAGAGCATATCGATTTTTCGTAAATAACCACCCAGTGTTTTGTTTCCAGCTTCTTTTTGCATTGTTAATCCACTCCATGAACTTAATAAGGTCTAATACTACGAGGATCAACTCCAATTTCAACTGACGAATAGCGTTTAACACTCTCTATAAAGGTTTCTTGTAATTGATCATAATTGAGATTAAACGGAGCAAACAGCTCATTAAAAATTTCATTACGATCTGGTCCAGCATCTCCACAATCAATAAGAGGCATATAATCTTCACAATGATAGTTTTTAGTGTCAGGAGACTCTAAGTTAGTCGCACCAAAATGTTTAACTAGCAAATCTCTCCAGTATAAAGGAAATTTACAGTATTCTTTTTCTCGATCACTATAACCATAACCCTGCTTTCTAATTAATATATCAACAGTGAATGCCAAACACATCATCGCTTCATCATTCAAATTATGTTTTACATAGATTGCTGGGAGATAATTACTGTAGGTACCGTACTCTAATTTTATTGTTTGCATCGATTGTTAGTACTCATTTTCATCTTCATAATCAGGGTATTGTTCAGGATTTTCACCTTTCTCTTCAATCACACGAGGGTAATCAACGTTTTTATCATACGCTGTTTTCTTTCGTGATTTATTAATGGTGAACACCCATGAATCACCAAAATCAAACAGCATAAATAGCTTATGTTTATCATCTCTCGGGAAAATATCAGACAGCTTGGTTGCTTCATCCGGTATCTTAATATTGCTATTGGAATATGGCTGGCCAGATTTCGATAAATAAAACTCATGCAAATGATCATTTTCAAACTCAAAACAGTCAAGAACGAAAGTACAAAGATGATACAATGTATAATTGCTTTCAATTTCGCATTTTTTCTTTGCTCCCCCGCATGATAATGTAATCGTGAAAATTTTATCACTCATAATGAAAACCTTCATAGCTACCCAAAAATGTGGCTCTATTTTGCCTGATTAGTTGGGTTTAGACAAATTACACTGCCATTGGATTTCATGCTTCCATCTTAATCAATAGCGAGCTGTTCAGGTTTGATGCCTAATGCTCTTGCAACTTTTTTAACAGTATCTTGCTGTAGACCTTTCTCACTCTTTTCTATTTGAGAAAACGCCGGTTGAGTTAACTTTAACTTCTTTGCTAACTCAGCTTGTGTAACCCCTTTGTACTTTCTCCACGCTTTTATTGGAGAGTAATTCTTTAAGGCTACTAATTTTGCTACTTCGTGAGGCACTGTTACTTCTTTTGTGCGCGTGCTTACCTTTTTAGTTGGCACCTCAGTGTCAAACTGTGCCATCAGCTTTTCAAAATCTTTCATTGGTACAACTGCAAATGCAGGCTTACCGTTTTGCTCTATCACTTGGTAGTTAATATGTTTTCGAGTCACGCTTTTTTACCTCATTAATTGTGATAATGTTCAACTTCCCTTGTTTAACTTCAAAAAAAACACGATACAGCCCAACTCTTAAACGATAACCTGGGCGGTTTTGCAACTTTTTAACATCTTTACAATTTGGCCAATCATAAAGAGATCGCCCTCCGTCATCTGAAGTGCAACACTACTCTATACTAAGCCGCCATCAAATACTCTAAAAAAACATGATTAGGTGAGCGATAATTCAAACTCGCTCTTCTTCTGGTGTTCCGTAAGCG
>LVCQ01000242.1 GCA_001644975.1 Piscirickettsiaceae bacterium NZ-RLO1 | reverse complement strand
TATGTTACACAGCAATTTTTTTTAAAAAGTAATAATATTAGATATATTAAAAAAAGCTAAATACATTGATATAGCTAACTTTGAACAGGATAAATTTGGCAATTTTCTATTGCGTGATGTGTAGAGGTTAATCTTAAGTATCCAGTAATCTCAATTATTAAAAATATACTGCTATTACTTTCAAAATCTGCGCTTATTTTTAACGCTCAGCCTGATCAAATTAACGGCGCTTGAGTTAAACTTTTAAATTAATTTTCTTCTATAAATTTGATAATCTTTTCTAAATTGTTAGACCATATTCGCAGCAAGAAAATTATAAGTTTAAGGGTAGGAAGTGACGAAGCTATTAACAAATCTCATCACTGAAAAGAGTTGATTATTTTAGACTCTATCTAACATAATACAGTTAATATTTTCTCTGTACTTTATCATTAATTAGCAAGCAAAATCTGCCTGCACAAAATACATTAATACTCAAAACAAACGAGATAACATTTATATATTAGTTTACTATCTGTTCGCCTGTTTAATTTTTTTAGATTGAAAAGCAAGACAACTAAGATTTATTACGCTAGAAACAGCTCTTACTGTCGTCTCATTTGGATATTGGTCTAACATTTTAAATAAGAATTCAACAGCTTTTGGTATCCTTGCTAAACCATTTTCATAGCGACTAAATGCATTAGGGCCACCACCAAAAATCGCGCCTGCTTCTTTTTGATTTAACTTTAAACCATTACGAATACGCTTAACATCTTGAGGTGTTAAACGCCCTGAAATTTCAGAGCGCCATTGCTCAATCTCTTTTGCTGTCGCCTTTAAATCAGCAGGAGAAAGAATAGACTCACCACATGCACCGCAATATTCACCTGGCTGCATTACTTCTAACTTATGTCCTTTAAATGTATGCGTTACTGCTTTAGTTTGGCGCAACACCTCAAACTCGCCACACAAAGGACATTGTGTTTTCTTTGTCATGCCTTATTCCTCTTTAAATGAAACTATAAAAAAATCTTTTACTTTTTGAAATTTAATATATAAATCAACTTCTAAATAATTAATTTTGTAAACATCATGGTTTGCAGTAAATCCTTTCGTATAAGGAGCCATTGTTTTATAAAAGTTATTGTCTTCTAGCTCCTGGATACAATCCACAACATCTTGTAAAGTAAAATCAAGTTCAGCAATTGAACGACTAGCAATACCTGTCATTCTCAAACTTTCAACTCGATCAAACTCAGCTTTAATGCTGTCTAAGCAATAAGTTGGTTTTGTGAAGCTTGTACCTTTCTTTATCATTATTATAGACCATTAAAAACCTATAAAGTTATATTAACCTATAAGGTTAAAAATATCAAATAGTATATTTTTAACAAAATATACTAAAGCTAATAAAATCAAAGACTCACGAATGGACGACAAAGCAAGATCAGTATATTATCTTAATATATAAACTTATTATACTTAATATGGATGCTAAAAAATGGGGCTAAGCAACGCCCTCCGTCATCTGAAGTGCAACACTACTCTATACTAAGCCGCCATCAAATACTCTAAAAAAACATGATTAGGTGAGCGATAATTCAAACTCGCTCTTCTTCTGGTGTTCAATGTATGCTCTATTTTTGCTATTTCTTTGTCACTAATTTCATTAAAATCCGTCCCTTTAGGTAGAAAACGCCTTATCAAACCATTTGTGTGTTCATTTAGACCTCTATCACAAGAACGATAAGGTCTAGCAAAGTAAAAGTTTGCTTCAGTGATCTTTGAAATGGCCTCATGACCCGCAAACTCTGTTCCGTTGTCAGAAGTGATGGTTTTAAAATCAAAGAAAGTTGAACTAACCACATTCATGAATGTATTGATAACAGTCTTGGCTTGTTTGTTAGGCATTTTCCTTATATAGCTAAATCCTAAATGTATGGCATAATAACTTATTGAATAATTGTAGAATTAAACAAGGAATGTGCCATGGGGTATCCAGTTGAATTCAGACGGAAGGTCTTTAAGTTAAAAGAAAAGAAAGGGCTAACTTATGAGGAAGTTTCAGACTTATGAGGAAGTTTCAGAGCTCTTTGG
>LVCQ01000241.1 GCA_001644975.1 Piscirickettsiaceae bacterium NZ-RLO1 | reverse complement strand
CTTCAGATGACGGAGGGCGTAAATATACATGGTCTTAGAACACATTCCAAACCATGTCGTCAACATTGCTGATCTATCGTTGAGAAACAACTTCATTTAATTGTATGTTTTCTTCATTTTGACTGCATATTTCATCTGCTCTAGACATAAATAAATAAGACAAGCAATTTGAATATTCTTTTTTAGGTACTCCTCCCATTTCTTCGGCAATAATATTGTCTAATTCTAGACCACTAATATTTTTGAAAGGATATGCTATACCAATTAATCCATAACCTTCTTTCATTGCATTAGCAAATAAAGCAGATGCTAGTGTTCCTGTAACTGCTCCTAGAGAAACTTCATGTCCCATAACAGTCAGGTCGGTCACTGTTGTATCTTTTATATTTGATGACACAGCTAATGCACCACCAGCAATAGAAAGTAAACAGTATCCAGTTCTTCTCACGGTATCAAATGCAGTGACTTCAGGAAAGTAAAGTTCTCTTAACTCTTTCACTCCACGTCTCATTTTATCTAAGACTTCTGGAGTAAATGGTTCTAAAGGACACTCTTTTGTTACTCGGTTTAAAGCCATGAGCCGTAGGCCCAATCGGATTGTTCTTTTAAAGATTAACCCCTCATGGCCTGTTTGGAACTCGAGTGTGGCATTAGGTTTATAGCGAAAAGGATTGGCCATGGATGCTTTAAGAATCTGGTGACAGTTAAGATTCGTTGGGCGACTAAATGGAGAACTCTTTAGATGAGGATTGATATCGACATTGATATCTTTCATATCATCATGGTCTATTCTAAAAATTTTTAATAAATCGTTTCGGTGAACTTTTTCTATCGCTGGCTTGTAATCTTTAATAAACTGTAATAATTCTTCTTTATTAAACGCAGTTTTATACTTAGTTGGCATACCTTAACCCCTAAAATTTTTTATTTTTATAAAATATATACTTACTTACACATTTGATAACCGTTGTTCGATACACCCTCCGTCATCTGAAGTGCAACACTACTCTATACTAAGCCGCCATCAAATACTCTAAAAAAACATGATTAGGTGAGCGATAATTCAAACTCGCTCTTCTTCTGGTGTTCAATGTATGCTCTATTTTTGCTATTTCTTTGTCACTAATTTCATTAAAATCTGTCCCTTTAGGTAGAAAACGCCTTATCAAACCATTTGTGTGTTCATTTAGACCTCTATCAGAACAATAGCCTTCGGCACTCACCTCACTTTTTTACGGGGCGGGTCAAATATATCGTAGAATACCCCTTTTGAAGGGTGATAAAGCTGCCATAACTCCATAAGTGATCCACAAAAACTACATTGCAAAGGATTCCGCTTGGCAACCTCCTCAAATAGCTGAGCATAGGTTAACCGTATGACGTACGGTATCATCGCATCGACCATATCCCCTGCTGATTTAGCAATCAACTCAAAGTGTTTTTTAAAGCGGGTAGTTGCCTGTAACCCATAATAACGAACTCTATGGAAGTTTTTCGGCAGAATATGCTGCACCATTCTACCGATGAAGTCTAAAGCTAAGATTGTCTCGCCTTCTACCTGACCAGTATGGTGGGAGTTGAAGCGGTAGCTAACTTTCTGGCCATCAAAGTCATCTAACCGTGATAAGGCACTGTTGCGAAAAATTATAGTGAGCTTCAGAAAGGTTATTTTCTTGTGCTCTCTGCTTAGAATTAAGAAGCTAATCCAAATAATTTATCAATGAGCTGATTTTGGGCACAGATATTCTGTTTTTTAATATAACGTAATTGACCTTTTTGAACCATGCGCATCGCTTCCATTATGTCAATGGTAGGCCGTGCTGTAGAAAGTGATTGGTACCACGCTGCGAGCTAAGGAGTGCAAAGCACGGGGTGAGTAGGCCGAGGTAGGTGAGGATTTTTAGCAGAGCGGAGTTGCGGAAGAGCGTAAGGTCTGTAGCAAGCGTAACGAGTGTCTAAAAATCTTTACGAGCCGTAGCGCCATTTGAGAGCAGGGTATGTAGTGGCCGATTCAAGGCACGTAATGCCCTGTGACGAGGGCAGCCGAGGGTTTATAGTCGTCGCGTTTTGCTCGGCGATTTTGCATCATTGGATGTGCAAAATACCTACCGAGGTAGCGACGCTTACG
>LVCQ01000240.1 GCA_001644975.1 Piscirickettsiaceae bacterium NZ-RLO1 | reverse complement strand
GGTAGATGGTGCTCTCACTCACTTGGATATCATGCTCCTGTATAAGCTCTTTACTAATAACATCGGGTGACGTATGGGTGCTTAACCGCTCATGAATCAATACTTTTGCTTTCTCTGTGATTTGCTGAAAAGCTTGTCCTTGCTTAGCGTTAGCTCGTTTTTTCTTCTGTACAACGCGAGGCCAAGCGATGGCAATAAAGACCGTTAAAATCGCTTGGGGTATGCCGTTTAATCTCGCGGCTAATCGTGCTAGGAGAAAAGTCAAGTGCTCTAGCAATTGATCTGAGCGAGTCTCCTTCTGATAATCGTTGTTCGATATAAAAACGATCTTTTTCATTTAAGTGCCGATAAACCATCTCTACCCTCTAAGTCAAAAGGCGAACTAGAGAGTTTATCTGTATGAATATGAACTCTCTACTGAGTGTTGCACTTCAGATGACGGAGGGCGATTTTTTTTAATTATTTGAGTCGCCCCATCACAAATATCATTATAAAATTTTGATTTATATAATTTTTCTTCTATTTTTTGAAATTACAAATGTTAGTTTTTTGTTATATAAATGTATTTTAAATATTAAGATATTCGTTCATTCGTTTATTTAGTTCTCTAGTTAATACTTTAGTAGTTCAGATTAATTTTTGTTTTTATAGAGGATTTTAGAATATGCCATCAAAAAATAAAACCGCATTTACTCGTGAAGAGGCAGGGAAATTTGTTAAGCGTTATAAAGAGGTCGTTAATAATGCTGACTCTAGTGTATTATTAAGAGTTTTTGGTGCAAGCTTTGCTGACTTTGATACAGTAGATTTTGCAGCCGCGGCTATGGCTGCCTCAGGTAGTGAAGCTGACAATACAAGTGATATTGACTCAAATGATGTTGATGATTCAAGTAGCCCGTTAACAGCATCTAGTCCTTCTTTGGCTGCCTCAAATAGTTCTTCAGCTTCTTCAGCTGCTGGTTTTGATGAGGTAGATAATAAAGCTGATAGTGCAAGTTATCTTGGTTCCAAGAGCTCTTTAGCGTCCTCAAATAGTTCTTTAGCTTCTTTAGTTAATTTTGATGAACAGCTGGAAGGAATAATGGAAAATCCTTTCCAATGTAAGGAAGGTGCAACACTTAGCTTTATGCAGAGCAATGAGGGAGTTCGGTATAGTCAGACTATTCGGTTTGCTTTACGTTTAATGATATTAGATCGAGTAAGAAGAGAGTCTCACCAAGTGCCTTTTACTCCTGAAGTGTTCCAAGGGATGAAAGATGATTTAGAAAAAGTAAAAAATATTAACTTCCCTGAGGTCAGTAAAGTTGATTTTGTCAAAAAAGTTGGTTACCTGGGTGTTTTTGCTGCTGGGGCAGCAGTTTTTACATATGCAAGTGTGGAAGACTCAAAAGCACAGGTTAAGGTTGGGCCGTTTGGTGTAGGGGCTAGCAAATTTTTTGGAACGTCGTCAGGGGTTCTAGGAGCCATGGCACTCGATAAGGCATATGAGTTATTCCATATAGTGTATCCATTTTCGAATATTAGTGGCCAAGAGTTAGAACGTGTCGTTGCCGAGCAGATGGGAGATGGGCCTGAGCAAAAATCGGGTTGCTTGGCTAAAATGGATTGCTTGGCTAAAGTGGATTGTTCGACTGAAGTGCCTGATGTTGAGCTTGATATCCCTGTTCCTGGTTGTGCAACTTCTGATGTTAAAATTGATATGCCTGATGTTGAGCTTGATATTCCTGTTCCTGGTTGTTCCCCTTGTTTATTTATGGCAGCTAAAGATCAAAGTGCGAGTAATGATGCTGTTGGTGCAAAAAACAGTGCCAATGCTCAAGAGGAAGTAAGGGTACTTATGGAGACTTTAGTTTAAATTTAAGAAAAATAGCAAATAATTTAAAAGGGAATTTGTTGCTATTATCAGGATAATCTTAATTAATTATAAATTAATTTTTTCTGCAGATATCACTTAATTGGGGAAAACTATGCCTAACTCAAAAGAAAATCAACAGCCGTGGATAGGTGAAAGTGAAATTCAAAGGCTAGAGGGTAGGCTTCATAAGATAATAGAGTTTGGAAATTCAGGATTCTTTAAACTATATCAACATTCTGAGCATGTCAGCTGTTTGAATGCGCTTAAAGATGGCGCCCTCCG
>LVCQ01000239.1 GCA_001644975.1 Piscirickettsiaceae bacterium NZ-RLO1 | reverse complement strand
CTATAGTTATCTACATATAGTCTGAAGAGCACAGAGCTGGTGGCGATGGCAAGTGTTAAGGAATCGATACTGTCTATTGCGCTTGAAAATGGTAAAGACTTTTATATCAGTGAGCCTGTGAAGCATTTGCTCTATATGGGTTCCTTATTTAAGGGCCAAGGTAAAGACAGCGATGAATATAAAAAGCTAACTGAGTTGCTTGAAAATAGTATTAAAACCCTAGGTTTTGAGGGTAAAAGACAACTAAGCAAAAGAGAGCGCCATGCATTCGCTGCGAGCCAAGGAGTGCAAAGCACGGGGTGAGTAGGCCGAGGTAGGTGAGGATTTTTAGCAGAGCGGAGTTGCGGAAGACCGTAAGGTCTGTAGCAAGCGTAACGAGTGTCTAAAAATCTTTACGAGCCGTAGCGCCATTTGAGAGCAGGGTATGTAGTGGCCGATTCAAGGCACGTAATGCCCTGTGACGAGGGCAGCCGAGGGTTTATAGTCGTCGCGTTTTGCTCGGCGATTTTGCATCATTGGATGTGCAAAATACCTACCGAGGTAGCGACGCTTACGATATTTTCATTTTTTAAAATTTGACCTTAGTCAATATATTATTGAAACATTACAGCCGAATTCTTTTAATATGACCTGTAAAGATGGCATTGATCGTGCTGGCATTGCCTCGGCATATTACAACCTGATGCAGTCAATGAAAGGTCAAATGTGCTTATCACAAGAAGAGTTTGAGCGTGCGTTGCATGCCGCACCTGCTTTAGTGAAAGGACGTGGTATGAACCATCATATTGAGACACTCTGGAATGCGGTTGATTGTTATTTAAATAGCATGAAGGAAAGAGGTGAGGGTCACCAAGTGCCTTTATGGCTTACTCAATGGCGGGATAAAAATAGGCCAAGTTTTGCCGTAGCAAGTTATAAGCAAGCTATATTTTGTGTTATTGAGAATACGCAGAGCCAAACAAGCCTGCTCATGTTGTACCAGGCTATTTTAGAGGGTAAGACTAATTCGTCCAGTGAATGTCATGATATTTGGCGTCAGCGATCCTGGAGGGGGCAATATTCGAATGATTATGGTGAGACAGCCACTGGGAAAAAGAGCTTAAAAATGATTGAAGATAAATTATCGGCTCTTATTGTTAAGGATGGCCTTGATCTAGGAGTAGATCCAGATGAATTTTATAAAGTTATTCCATCTATACTAAAACTAGTCACAGCACTTCGGCATGAACCTTATCACGCTGGGTTATACCAATCTCAACAATCTTGTGATATAGAGCTAGCAGATAGGGCGCCTCAAGTTCGAGAGGGTGCTGTTGATAATTCTGCAGAAACTTCATTATAAATAATGTAGTTTTTCATCTTTTCATAGCCACCGTTTAAAAGTTAAGCTTTACAGGCTCTTGCTAAGGTCCATGCACTGATTTTTTCTATGCCTGTGTGGTGAGTTAATAATTGGCTTAATTCTGAGATAGTCGCGCCGGTGGTTAAAACATCATCGATAATAGCAAGGTGGGTTAAATTTTTACTGATTGATTGAGTGATTTGAAAGGCATTTTTTAAGTTATTTTCTCGTTGTTTTTTATTTAGCCCTGTTTGTGATTGTGTATTTTTTATGCGTTTAATTGGTTGGATGACTGGAATCTGATAATGCTTGGCTAGTTGATTGGTAATGAGTTGGCTTTGATTAAAGCCACGTTGTTTTAAACGGCCTTGATGTAAAGGCACGGCAAGGAGAGCATCAGGTAAATGAGTGATTTTTATGCGGCAGATAAAAAGTTGAGCTAACAGTTTGGCATAGGCTGGGTTTTTTTGATACTTAAGTTGATAGATAAGAAATTGTGCTTGCCAGTTAAATTCGAGCAGGCTATGTGAGTAGTGAAAAGGTGGCGGTGTGCTGATGCAACTGCCACAATAGTCCTGATGGGCGGGTAAGGGGTGTGCACAGCGTGCGCAGGCTGATTGAATCCAGGGTAAATCATCTAGGCAATATGGACAGATATCGTAGTTTTCTGTATGCGCTTGGCAAACGCTGCGAGCCAAGGAGTGCAAAGCACGGGGTGAGTAGGCCGAGGTAGGTGAGGATTTTTAGCAGAGCGGAGTTGCGGAAGACCGTAAGGTCTGTAGCAAGCGTAACGAGTGTCTAAAAATCTTTACG
>LVCQ01000238.1 GCA_001644975.1 Piscirickettsiaceae bacterium NZ-RLO1 | reverse complement strand
GGGCGAGTTTTATATTTTAATCTAAATTATTTATATTTTTTAAAGCTGTAAATTTTATCTATTAATGCAATTATAACTTTATAAGTTTCTTACTTCTCGGCTAATACCCCAAAAGTTAGAGGTTAGAGTAATGCTACAAATGATAATTTCCCTTGATATAGATGAAACCTTCTTAGTACCGGTAACCCTCCCTCAAAATAGTACAAAAAGATAAAGTGGCAGACTTTATTCAAAAATTTTAGAAAATGGTGATCAGGTTGTTTTATCACGATTAAGTAACTTTTTCTGATGACTATGGTGTACCTATTTGCTTTCTTAATAAATGGCAATTGTGCCCTTCATCGATGAAATTCATATAATGTAAGAATGGAGTAAGCATATTTAAATATCAATCGCTGCGAGCCAAGGAGTGCAAGGCACGGGGTGAGTAGGCCGAGGTAGGTGAGGATTTTTAGCAGAGCGAAGTTGCGAAAGGCCGTAGGTCTGTAGCAAGCGTAGCGAGTGTCTAAAAATATTTATGAGCCATAGCGCCAGTTGAGAGCAGGGTATGGAGTGGCCGATTTAAGGCACGTAATGTCCTGTGACGAGGGCAGCCGAGGGTTTATAGTCGTCGTGTTTTGCATCATTGGATGTGCAAAATACCTACCGAGGTAGCGACGCTTACGATTTACGATTTACGATTTAATTAATATTAAAGTGTGAGGTTTTAAAATGCCAAATATTCTTAATGATGTTCTTAATAAAAATATAAATGATATAGAGTCTACAATTAAAGAGATTCATGATGAGTTTGACTCTCAGGAGAAAAAAAAATATAAACAATCCTTATTAAATATAGAAGAAGCTATTAATTTATTAAAGCATCTCTTGAATAGGCCATTAAGTAAACTTTTTATGGAGTACTACTTTAGAGAAAGTGAAGAAGCTATAACTCCTCCTGAATTACAATTTAATCAATGTCGCGGTGCAATCTCAGCACAGCTTAGTAGTATATTGAAGGGTAAGGAAAGTGCAGGTAAGAGTATATCTAAAATTCAATGTATAGAAATAATCCTAGGGTCACATATAAAACCAGAAATTTCACGTTTAGTCAATGAATTTAAAGAATTATATTCTTGGGATCAACTAGAAAAACTGAAGTTAAACAAAGAATATTTCAATAAGGTTGAATGCGACCCTTCATGTTTTGCAGGTGCAATAAAACTTGGCCTTAATCAAGACTATATTCAAAAAGCACTTGATAATCCTGACTATTTTAAAGATGTTTTAGGAAAGTTGATAACCAAAAATAAGATTGAAATAGCTCTTGATGCATTTAATTTAGAAAAAGTTAAAATATGTGAAAATATTTCATTTTCTGAAACTAAATCTTTTCTCCAGCAGAATCCAGGTTGTATCGCCAGAAAATCTAAAAATCATCCTGATAAAATCGTTTTTGCTCATATTAGCCCCGAAGGATATATTCAACAGCATTTAATTCAATTTGAAAACAATTTTTGGGTCCTTAGGTCTGGACCAGAAGAACAATTAGGAAAAAAATTAGGAGCAACTTTAATTGATATTGCCAGAGATAACGGAGGTTTACTACATCTTCCAAATAGTGTTAAACGCTGGCAAAGTCAGCAAGCTCAACCGTGTAATAGCCTTCCAGAATCTTTTTTCTTTGATAGAAAAGAGATTACAAAAAAATGGTTACACGGTGCCTTTCAAAGCTTAGAAGAGCCAGATTTTTTTTATCATAAATCTTTAGTAGAAAAGAACAGTCCTCCAGAAGAATCAAGCAGTGCTAAACAGCAGTCTTGTCGCAATTTGAACTAACGAGTGTCTAAAAATCTTTACGAGCCGTAGCGCCATTTGAGAGCAGGGTATGAAGTGGCCGATTTAAGGCACGTAATGCCCTGTGACGAGGGCAGCCGAGGGTTTATAGTCGTCGCGTTTTGCTCGGCGATTTTGCATCATTGGATGTGCGAAATCGCCCTCCGTCATCTGAAGTGCAACACTACTCTATACTAAGCCGCCATCAAATACTCTAAAAAAACATGATTAGGTGAGCGATAATTCAAACTCGCTCTTCTTCTGGCGCTGCGAGCCAAGGAGTGCAAAGCACGGGGTGAGTAGGCCGAGGTAGGTGAGGATTTTTAGCAGAGCGGAGTTGCGGAAGAGGGCA
>LVCQ01000237.1 GCA_001644975.1 Piscirickettsiaceae bacterium NZ-RLO1 | reverse complement strand
ATTATGTCAATTTATAAGGTTTTAGCTATAATAAAATTTACTTTATTTAAAAATTGTTCCGCATCGAGCAAGTCAACAAATAGTTTGTTATTATCATTTCCAGAACTATAAATATTTTGTGCGCATATCTTTAGGTAATTCGCTTTTGCTTTGACTCTATCTCTTAAAGGTCGCCCTCTAAATCCTCGAAAATCAGGATCATTCATAGAACGTTTTTTTACATTAGGAACAAACTCAATGGTTTTATCTATTTTTGCAAAGACTTTGTCATCTATGGCTGGGCTTTCAAGAGCCCGCTCTATTTGCTCAATTTTTTTTAGACGATAGAAGCCATCCAAACCAAATACCTCAACAAGATGATTGAGCAAGACCATTCCCCGGTAAAAAAGAAGATGAAGGCAACGCTGGGGTTTAAATCAATTCAAGGTGCCAAGGCTACGATCTTGGGTATTGAACTCTACCGCATGCTGAAGAAAAAATAAATGCACTGCCATCAAGATAAACCAACTTATCAGCAATTTTACTTACTTGCAGCCTAACTACGTCCAAAGACCAATGTTTTTCTGTGGAAATTTCAAATTGCGACAGAATCGATCAAACTACCAATTAACAACTCAAAGTTTGGCATAGATCACGAGTAGACTCCGTCATTTCAAAGGCAGAAGTTGTTTGGCTATAAAATGGGAAAAATTTGTCAGTGTTAGACATGTTCGCGTTATATTTGCTTCTGTTATGGCCTACTATTGCCCCAATCCCCAAACAAATATTTGCTATCAAGTTTGATGTACATCTCATAACAACGCGACGTAACTTGCCAAAACCTGAGTGATCATTCTCGAGGCCAGAATCAGATAAGAGTGTCGCTTCATGCTCAGCAAGCTGGGCTTTTATAATTTCAGGATCTTGGTTTCCAGACATAGAAAAATCAAAAGATGATTGCATAACCTTCGCTTTATAAACAGGATAGTGATTCTCTAACCCCGTTTTTCTATTCTTACCAAGTGAGCGCATATGTATTAGATTATATGTTTCTTCAGTTTTATTTTTTATGGTTTCTAAAAGTTGGTATTTTTGAGTGAATTGTGTGGAATTATTGAGCGCTTTTTCAGTATATTCTTTGCTTAAACCAAGGCTTGTTATTTTTTCAAAAGTTGAAAGATTATCAAGCGCTTTTTCTATATGTTCTTTATTTAAATCCAAGGTTATAATTTTTTCAGCAGCTTGAAGATGATTAAATTCTTTTCGGGTATAATCTTTATTTAAACACAGCCTTGTTATTTTTTTAGAAAGTTGTGGATTATCAAGTGCTGTTTGAAACGTATTCTTATCTAACTTCAATCTGTTTATTTTTGTAAACACTAGAGGATTATCAAATGCTTTTTGAGCATGGCTTTTATCTAAACCAACCCTTACTATTTTTTCAAAAAGAGTTGTACTTATGAGCGCTTTTTCGGTATACGTTTCATCTAAGCCAAGCTGTATTGCTTTTTCAAAAATTTCAGGGTTATCTAGTACTTTTTGAACATGGCTTTTATCTAAGCTAGATCTTGTTATTTCTTGAAAAATTTTAGGGTTATCCAGTGCTTGTTGGGTGTGCTTTTTATCTAAACCAAGGCTCATTATTTTTTCAAAAGCGAGCAGATTTTGGGATGCTTTTTCGATATAATCCCTATCTCGTAAGCGTCGCTACCTCGGTAGGTATTTTGCACATCCAATGATGCAAAATCGCCGAGCAAAACGCGACGACTATAAACCCTCGGCTGCCCTCGTCACAGGGCATTACGTGCCTTGAATCGGCCACTACATACCCTGCTCTCAAATGGCGCTACGGCTCGTAAAGATTTTTAGACACTCGTTACGCTTGCTACAGACCTTACGCTCTTCCGCAACTCCGCTCTGCTAAAAATCCTCACCTACCTCGGCCTACTCACCCCGTGCTTTGCACTCCTTGGCTCGCAGCGAGAGAAAATGTGAGAGCTTCAAGACAAGCATCTAAAATCTGCTGATTATAAAACTCTTTATTAAATTTATAAGAGCAACCAATTTCAATATTGCTATTTATTAGAATATTGCTGAAAATTTGTTTATCTATTTCTCTCCAAGAAAATGGTTCACCAATTTCACTGGTTGTAAATAAAAATATTTTACCTGTATCGTCTGTTTTAACTA
>LVCQ01000236.1 GCA_001644975.1 Piscirickettsiaceae bacterium NZ-RLO1 | reverse complement strand
CATCACAGCTTTAGTTTAATGAATTAAAGAACATAGGCAAAAAATGCAAGTCATTAAATCTTTTTTTCTAAATTTAAGCATCGTTAATAAAATATTATTAGCTTTATTTTTGCCTTTTCTGCTAATTATTTACCTTTTTTTATTTACCTTTTTTTTGATATTATTAACCAAAAATTTTCTGAGTATAATTTTGAGAAACACATTGTTGAGCTCTCATCATATACAGAAAACATGAGCAACTTTCTGCACCGTACACAAATCGAACGCGGAATGACAGCGGTTTATCTAAGTAACAGTAATCAGATCAATAAAGAAAAGCTTATTGCTGCCAGAAATGCAACCAATAAAAGAATCGAAAGCTATACTAGCTCAGCAAAACAGATGTTACAAAATCCAGCTAACCATTTCATTTTTCCTAGTGTAGAAGCCGTATTAAAAGATATTAATAATTTAAATACCTTAAGGAAAAAAATTGACAAAGATAATATCTCAACAAAAAATGCAATTAAACAATTTACAGAATTAAATAGTAATTTACTCGATACATTACTATTAATTTCTCAATATGTAGCAGAAAATCCGAAAACATTTAAAGTGATCCGCTCTTCTTATTATTTCAGTCAGGCAAAAGAACGCTCTGGAGTGATTCGTGCTGTAGTTGTGCCCATTCTAGCTCAAAAACAAACTAACACAGAAAACTATAAAAAACTTGTTAGTCTTGTGACTGAATTTAGGCTTTACATTAAACAGTTTCGTTCAGTGGCAAATACAACTGCAAACATTATGCTTGATAAGGCAATACAGAGTTCAGAAGGCCAGTACTTTAAAACAGTGATCAATACGATATTAGAAAATGATCCAAGTAAAATTAACACTCTAGATACAACACCCACACAATGGTTTAGCAAAATAACACTTTTAATCAATCAATATCGTCAAATCGAACGTTACCTTAATAAGGTAGTTGTTAGTGATTCACATACAACAGCCGAGCAAAAAATTAATGATATTTTCATACAGGTTTCTTCGATATGTATTATTTTAATTTTCACTTTAATTGTTTTAAATGTATTTATTCGCTATATAAAATCCAGCCTTAATTTTGTCATTAATGAAGCCTATGATATCGAACAGGGCAATCTAACCATCATTAATGAAGATCATTTCAATAAAGATGAAATTGGCCAATTGCGCCGCCAATTTTCTTTAATGCGCCAGGGACTAAAATCAATCGATAGCGCAGTTGATGTTCTCTCTGCTGTAAGCAAAGGAGATTTAACCCAAAATATTGATGGTCAATATGCAGGTGTTTTTAATGAGTTACAAAACTATGTCAACCAAACTGTCGACCACCTAATTAAGGTTATTGAAAAAATCCGCAGTGGCAGCCTAAATGTGTCAAGCGCTGCCAATGAGATTGCCGCGGGCAATAAAAGTCTCGGACAGCGAACTGAAGAACAAGCGATTGCGCTTGAAAAAACATCTGCCAACATTGAAGAAATATCCTCTATGGCAACACAAAACTCCATCCAATCCAAAGAGGCCAACGAATTATCTAAACGTGCGCAAAACTTTGCAGAAAATGGCGGGCAAGTCGTTAGTAGCGCTATTAACGCTATGGAAGTTATTAAATCCAGCAGTAAAGAAATTTCAGACATCGTTGGAGTCATCAATGATATTTCTTCACAAACTAATTTACTCGCCCTAAATGCTGCCATTGAAGCAGCGCGTGCGGGAGAGCAAGGTCGTGGCTTTGCTGTCGTTGCTAATGAAATTCGCCAGCTCGCCCAACGCAGCGCCACTTCAGCGACTGAAATTAATGACTTAATCAATGAAATTGTAAGAAAAATCGAAGATGGTGCAAAATTAATTAGTGAAGCGGGCTTATCTCTCGATGGCATTGTTCAAGTGGTTGAAGACGTTTCTACTAAAATTGCTGAAATTAATAACGCCAGTCAAGAACAGGCCACAGGAGTAATCAAAGTCAATAAGTCGATGGGAGAAATCGACAAGAGAACACAAGCGAACAACAAGCTGGCTGACCAAATGACTCAATCAGCTGGAAAAATGGAACAACAAGCAAAGCGTCTCATCGAAACAATTTCCTTCTTTAAAACGCAAAAATAACATTTTCTTGCTCATTGTTATTTATACAATATAAATAAAAAACCTC
>LVCQ01000235.1 GCA_001644975.1 Piscirickettsiaceae bacterium NZ-RLO1 | reverse complement strand
GGAGGGCGAAATCGATTGAAGTGTGCCGTTTAATCTCACGGCTAATCGTGCTAGGAGAAAAGCCAAGTGCTCTAGCAATTGATCTGAGCGAGTCTCCATCTGATAACCGTTGTTCGATATAAAAACGATCTTTTTCATTTAAGTGCCGATAAACCATCTCTACCCTCTAAGTCAAAAGGCGAACTAGAGAGTTTATCTGTATGAATATGAACTCTCTACTGAGTGTTGCACTTCAGATGACGGAGGGTGATATCCTTATAAGACATTATATTAATTTGATGGTTTTACATGAAAAAATACTTATTACTCGTCGTGTGGATTATAGTTTTTCAAGGAGTAGGCTTCCTAATGGGGCAAATTATTCAAGGCTCAGTAAATATTTGGTATGAATCTTTAATAAAGTCTACACTAACTCCTCCTAATTATATTTTTGGTATAGCCTGGTCAATCTTATACCTGCTGATTGCCATAAGTGGTTGGATAATTTGGCGGGCAAAGAAAACACCAAGAATAAATATAATTAGAAAATCATTTATCGTTCAAGCGTTCTTGAATTGGAGCTGGACACCGCTGTTTTTTTATTACCATTTGATTTTATCATCTTTTGTTTGCCTTGTTTTTATTAGCGTATTTAGTTTGCATGTTATATTAAAGTCTATAAGAACATTGCCGGTTGTTGCATTATTATTCATTCCATACTTTTTATGGTTAGCATATGCAACCTACTTGAGTTATCAAATGTGGCTACTCAATTGACTTGACGTAGGGTGCTGGGTTCTGTCGCAATTTGACCTGATGATATAAGGTTTTGTCGCAATTTGAAATTTTCACAGAGAGGCACTTTTCTTCAGGCATAGTTAGGCTGCGAGCAAGTAAAATTGCTGGTAAGTTGCTTTATCTTGATGGCAGTGCATCTGTTTTTTCTTCAACATGCGGTAGAGCTCAACACCTGAGATCGTAGCCTTGGCACCTTGAGTAGATTTAAATCCCAAAGCGGCTTTCATCTTCTTTTTTACCGATCGATGGTCCTGCTCAATTAGGTTGTTAAGGTATTTTATTTGGATGATTTCTATCATCAAAAACCATAATCCTAAAGTGAAAAACAGATAATTAAACATCGTAATACCCACTGTATTTGCACCACTTTGATCAATCACAATCTTATCTGGAATCACATTACTTGAGCCCGTTGCTTTTTTTAAAAAAGTGTAAGCGGTTTTTTCAGGTTCTGTCGCAATTTGATTTGATGATATAGCTAAATCCTAAATGTATGGCATAATAACTTATTGAATAATTGTAGAATTAAACAAGGAATGTGTCATGGGATATCCAGTTGAATTCAGACGGAAGGTCTTTAAGTTAAAAGAAAAGAAAGGGCTAACTTATGAGGAAGTTTCAGAGCTCTTTGGCGTTTCAATGAGGACGCTGTTTCGATGGAATACAAGAATAGAAATAAAAAAGAGAGCACCAAAACCTCGAGCGATTAACTTAGAAGAGCTAAAGCGTAAGCGTCGCTACCTCGGTAGGTATTTTGGTTCTGTCGCAATTTGATTTGATGATATGATGCTGATTTTTGTTTAAGGTAAACCATGATTAACTTCAGCGGTCGTCATTTTAAGAAAGACCTGATTATGATGGCGATTCGTTGGTATGTTGCTTATACCCTCAGTTATCGTGATATCGAAGAACTCATGGCAGAACGTGGTATCCAAGTTGATCACTCAACCATTCATCGCTGGGTTGTTAAATATGCACCTCAATTAGAAGAGCATTTCAACAAGTGTTATAAGCGCCAGCCTTGCACTAGTTGGCGTCTAGATGAAACCTACATTAAGATCAAAGGCCAGTGGTATTATTTATATCGAGCCATTGATAGGCATGGGGATACCGTAGACTTTGCCCTTTCAGAGCACAGAGATGAAAAAACCGCTTACACTTTTTTAAAAAAAGCAACGGGCTCAAGCAATGTGATTCCAGATAAGATTGTGATTGATCAAAGTGGTGCAAATACAGCGGGTATTACGATGTTTAATTATCTGTTTTTCACTTTAGGCTTATGGTTTTTGATGATAGAAATCATCCAAATAAAATACCTTAACAACCTAATTGAGCAGGACCATCGATCGGTAAAAAAGAAGATGAAAGCCGCTTTGGGATTTAAATCTACTCAAGGTGCCAAGGCGACGATCTCAGGTGTTGAGCTCTACCGCATGTTGAAG
>LVCQ01000234.1 GCA_001644975.1 Piscirickettsiaceae bacterium NZ-RLO1 | reverse complement strand
CGGAGGGCGAACCTCCATATTTTAGATTTTAATGCGCCATTTTAATCAAGAATCAAGTAAATCTCAAATTTGTTGAATTTAAAATATGATAACAACTCAAACTTACTTTTAAACAGCTAAAAATTTAACCCCGTGACGATCAACTAAACTCAATAGTTTTAATGAGAATTTACTTGGTTTTTTCTGACCTTGTTCCCACTTCGGATTAAATCAGATCGAGGCGATTATAAAGTCAGTTCGTTACAATTACTCTCCCCAAGGGTTAATAATAGCCACCCCCGTCGGCTGAAAATCGCCAATATTCCTAGTAACAATCGTTAAATTGTGAACTAAAGCAGTAGCAGCAATCAAAGCATCACGATCTGACCGGGGATCTGGCACATGTAATCTTGCACACTGTAAAGCAACATCAGTATCAATATCTAAAACCCTGTTCGCAAATGCTGGTATAACCTGGTTATTAAACCACAATTTAAGTACAGCCCCTTGATCAGGGTCTTTTCTTTGTTTTGATAAAATTCCCATTTCTATCTCAAGCAACGTAATAACAGAAATAAATAACATTTCAGATGAAACTTTAGAAAACCACTCTACTACAGCTTTGTCTACTTTATTGGATTTTATTTTTCTTAACTCAGAAACAACATTAGTGTCTAAAAGGTACATTAATCAAAACTCTCTGGTTTGAAACTGCTTTTCATTTTTGGTGCTATAAGTTCAATCTGCTCATCATTATCTATTGCAAGCAAATCAACAATATTATTTTGTGACGCAGCTAATTTTTTATATTCTTCAATTGAGAGTAAAACGTGTGATGGCTTACCTCTCACTGTAATAAATACAAGGTTATCTGAAGCTGCACTTTTAATCTTGCTCGCATCCCTATTAAATTCTCTGCTAGTCACGGTTAAAATACTCATCACTCTTTCCTTTTTTAAGTTTTACTTAATAGATTATAGTCTATTTGTAGTTACGTTACTACATTTAAGTGGCAGAGGACGTAACTTAACTTTTTTATTCCTAAGTGGTTAAAATTTTTAATTAAATTATCAAACAGTATATTTTATAGAAATTATACTTTTAGAGGGAGAATATAGTTTGAAGCGCTTCGAGCTATGGAGTGCTTAGAATTCCATAACTCGAATCGAAGATTAAAGAGATTATTTTGATTTTACATTATAGTACAGCACTTTTTAGTGGCTCTCTCATTTTCTTGGTGTTCTTGATCTGATCTAGATTCAGATTGTCTTTGAAATGGAGTGGCTTGTTGGCTGCCTTGATTATTTTCTCCAGGTTTCCAGCCAAAAGATGATAATTGGCCTAATGTATCTAGTTTTCCAAGATCTTTACCCTTAGCTATATTATTTTGATCCAAACAGGGAACGGGGGTACTAGTTTGATTTGAAGATAATTTTAATAACTCTTTTTTTAGCTCTTTCTGTCTTTGCAAAACCAGATCACTACAATCGATATCTTTCTCTACATCATTTATGATAGCCATAACATTTACCTTTTAAATTTTAGTTAACTTTTTCTTATTTTTATAAAGTACTTATATATCAAATAGATAAAACAAGTATGTTAATTTTTTGTAAACAATTTTGTCTTTTTCGACTCAATTGCAAAAAAATAAAATTTAGGCGACAAAAACTAACAGTACATTTTTTACAATATATACTAAAGGTAATAAAATCAAAGGATAACAACTAGACGACAAAACACAATCAGTATATTATCTTGCTATATAAACTTATTATACTGATATGGATACTAAAAAATGGGGCTGAGTAAACAAGCAAAAATTTTAAGCGAGCGTCAAGAAAAAACGGTGCTAAGCTCACTGCAATCAACCACCTACCCCACCCGTAACACAGTGATGTTTCTGCTCTCTATCAAAGCAGGTTTAAGAGCCAAAGAAATTGCAGCGCTCACCTGGGATATGCTGCTAACCCCAGAAGGCGAACTCTGTGAATCGATCCATCTACGCAACATAGCCAGCAAAGGTAAACAAGGGGGTCGAGTCATTCCGCTCAACAAACAATTAAAACAGGCTTTATATCAACTATTAAACGAGTCAAAGCCAAAACATGGGCAAAGACCAGTGATTCTATCGCGTCGCAACTCACACTTTCCGGCCCAAACGGTGGTGAACTGGTTTGCTGAACTCTACAAAAACTTAGGCTTTGAAGGCTGTAGTAGCCACAGCGGTCGCCGTACTTTTGTTACCCGCGCTGCTAAAAATATCAGAA
>LVCQ01000233.1 GCA_001644975.1 Piscirickettsiaceae bacterium NZ-RLO1 | reverse complement strand
TTTTAAATATAATTTTTAGAAAAAATAATTTAATTAGATGGCTAAAAGATGGTGTTAAGTGAGGTGATGTTGATATTAATTAGAGTGTTAAGGGTGAAGGATAGTAAAGATTACTAAATAATAGTTTTGGTTTGTTTATACATGACGCACATTTAGCAGTATTGTCATATGCGAAATGCACGCGTTATTGTGATTGAAGGCGTGACTAGAAACGGTAGCCAACACCAATACCGTATACATAAGGGTCGAGATGGACATCTGTTTTAGCAGTACCGCCACCAGTAAGATTGACAGTAGCCGTTGTTTTGACAAAGAGTTTTTTCACATCGAGATTAATGGACCAATTTTGATTGAGGTTGTAATCAATACCCGCTTGTAAAGCAAAGCCTAGGCTGTTTTTGTAATCTATTGATTGTACGGCAGTATTAGCATTGTCTGTGTTGCTATTATAAAAGTAAGTATAATTGATGCCGGCACCGAGGTAAGGATTAAGTTTTTTCTTTGGGAAAAAGTGGTATTGCAGTGTGATTGTAGGAGGAAGTATACGTACGGTACCAAGATCAACTGAGCCGACTGCTGTTCCTGTTGCAATTAAATGATGTTTACTGGTGCCAAGGATAAGTTCCATTGCAAGATGAGAAGTAAAAAAGTAGCTAAAATCAAGTTCAGGAATCACTTGGTTACTGACATGGGATACTTTACCACCGATAGTTGAAATTGTGTTGCTGCTAATATCAGAATTAACATTGACAATGCGGCCACGAATAAACCAATGTTTTAATGAGTTATTGCTTTGATTTGTGGTGGTATTATTAGTAGTTGCAGCAAGAAGGCTACTGGGAAGAGTAAATACGAGAGAAGTTGCTAATAATATAATTAATGTCGTTTTTTTTTGATCGCATGCTAAAGTCTCTAGCTTGTTATAATTGAAAATAAGACAGAGCTGCTTGCTCTGTCACAGTCTGCCATAATATCGTTGCAGGGTGAGCTTATTTTTTTCCTGTAGCAAGAACCATAACATCGCATTCAGCTTTATTAATCACTGTATTTGCTGTTGATCCAAGTATGCCCAAAAAGTGATGACGATGGCCTTGAAGAACTAAAAGGTCAACATTAACCTCTTTGGAAAAATTAATAATGTCTTCTTTAGGCTGTCCCTCAATAATATAAGTGTCCTCTTCATTGACATTCAGCTCTTTGCTGATTTTTTCCATTTGAATTTGTGCTTCTTGTACAAGCTGCTTTTCAAGACCATAATCGCCGATATAACCATAAGCGCTTGCAATGGGCTGAACAACATGCAGTAGGCTAAATTTGGCACTAAATAGATTAGCAAGGTCTTGAGCTTCTTGTGCCGCCTCTATGTCGATATTGCTGTTTTTATTATTAAGATCAGTTGCAAACATAACATGTTGATATTTTTTTGCCATGGTTATTTCCTCTTGCTCAACAATTAACTGTTTATTCTGTCAGTTATCATAATGGCTTTTGGTTAAAATAAATTGATCTATATCAAGTCTATTGCTTATATTTTGATTGAAAGAGAGTAAAGAGTTTTTTTTGGGCAAAAACAAAATACATAGAATACTAGTCGCTGCTATAAGGCGAATGTATCAAAGTGATGCAAGTATCGTTTGATATTTTCTAGATAAAAATGGGGCTGACTGCTTGCCCCGATAACCTTAAAAATCAAATAGATCACTTAAAAAAGAGCTGCGTTTTTTCTTGTGATATTTTTTATCTGAGTGGGAGAAATGTTGTTTGCTGTTGTATTGAGAGGCTGGACTGGCCTGTTCGATAATTTTATCCAACTCACCACGATCTAACCAGACTCCGCGGCAAGTAGGGCAGTAGTCAATTTCAACTTGATGGCGCTCTGAGAGCTGTAAAGGTGTTGTTTTGCAAAGGGGGCATAGCATTGTTGATCTCCCTATTATCTTACTTTGTGTGGTTTTATTTGCCCTTTTGTTATACCAGTTTTTTTGTTGAAATGTTGTTTTATTTAGTAATAAAAATTATACCATTATCTTGATAGCCGCCGTTTTGACTTGATATAACATGTTAACTCACGTTTATCTTTAAGATGGACCTAATTAGAACAATAGCCTTCGGCACTCACCTCACTTTTTTACGGGGCGGGTCAAATATATCGTAGAATACCCCTTTTGAAGGGTGATAAAGCTGCCATAACTCCATAAGTGATCCACAAAAACTACATTGCAAAGGATTCCGCTTGGCAACCTCCTCAAATAGCTGAGCATAGGTTAACCGTATGACGTACGGTACGCCC
>LVCQ01000232.1 GCA_001644975.1 Piscirickettsiaceae bacterium NZ-RLO1 | reverse complement strand
GACTGAAACTTTCAAATTCTTCAATATTAAATGGAGGCAATCCTACCGTAGCACTTATCAAAGATAGGGCTATAAACCCCTTTTGTGTACTTCTCTTAAAAGGGGGCTATAAACCCCTTTTGTGTGCTTCTCTTAAAAGGGGGCTATAAACCCCTTTTGTGTGCTTCTCTTAAAAGGGGGCTATAAACCCCTTTTGTATGCTTCTCTTAAAAGGGGGCTATAAACCCCTTTTGTATGCTTCTCTTAAAAGGGGGCTATAAACCCCTTTTGTATACTTCTCTTAAAAACCCTTTTTTTAAACATTATTTTCTTGCCTACTTCTAGAAATTTCTTCAAAAATTTTCTCATCAATAGAATAAATAGACCAGCCAGACCTTCCTGCTTGAAAGTCAATTCGAGTAATTAAAGAGTTTTTTAACAAAAACCTTAAAGCTGTCCTAGCTGATTCTCTGGAAATATTAAGAGAATCTATAACTTCTAACTGTGTTATTTTTCCAGTAGTAAAATTTCTTGATGACACCCTTCCATGCAAATAAAAAATTAAATTAAGAGGATTCCCTCTTAAACGACTAAAAGTTAAACCTAAATCTTGTTGTTTATTTTCTTTCGCTTTATTAATCGGCACAGATTTACTTTTTTCTATAATCTCTCCTTGAGATTTATTATCATCTTCAATCCATCCACGCCGCCTTTTTGCAACAAATTTATTTCTATTCTTTTTAGGCATTTTTTTTTCAGAAAGATCAACTCCTATTTTTTCAGCAAGCTCATCCAAACTATTGCTACCCATTTATAGACTCCACACCATAACTATATATATATTGAAGTAAATCTTGATAATCTTGAGCAGCGTTATTTGTTTTTCCACTTGTAAATACACTTGATGATTTCATAATGCTCTTAGGAACTTCAGAACAATAACGGACAATAATAGATGATAACCTATCTAAAATATTCTCATTCGCCTTAGCCAACTTTAAAGCTTCTCCAGTTGTTGATACTCTACGATCTATACTGGAAAAAAAACAATGGATATCTATATCATTATCCAATGAAAATGTATCAACTAAATCATCGATTTCTTGAATAATATAATTAGCTCCTTGAATTGCGAATTTATCACTACGCATAGGTATAATCACACTGCGCAAAATACTTTCATCTAACTGACAAAGAGCGCAAACACTAGATGCAAACAAACTAGACAATTGTGGTGTGTGATCTTGAAAAATTTTAGTCTCTTTTCCTAAGTGCTTATAAATTTCCTTATAAAAATTCAACATACTATTTTTAATATCTTTTGGTTTAGATAAGATTTTCTCAATCCAAGCTTGATTTAAATTTGACTTAATAAACCAAACATTATCATCAACCTCTGTTAATATTTCCTCTATTTTTACTTTACCTTCTAAAAAATCCAGTAATAAAGGCTCACTATCATCAGCAGGTTCACCAAAAACCATAGAGGTGAAACTCCCTTGTGAATCACCATCTATATAGACGATAGGTGTATCTCTACTTGTAATCCTTCTCATCGCAGCACCAAGATTATAAATACTAGATGTTTTACCTACTCCACCACATAAATTTGCAGATAGTATAATAGATGGACGATAAAAATAATCTAATCCTACATGCATCAGATAATTTTCAACAGCCTCAGGAGTAATCCCAACAATACGCTTATTTACTCGAGTAACTTTACTATCATCAAAGTCTCGAAAATACTTACTGATGAAAGGAGTGCTAACACCTGCAACTTTTGCCATTTCACTAATTTTGAATTGACTCATATTTGACATTATTTTATCCCGGTTAACTTTTTATATAAAAAATATAATATATAGTTAACAATAAGGCAAACTGTTTCAGTAAAAAAATTCATTTTTAAAACTTATATATAGATAGTTATAAGTAAAAGAGGCCTCCTGCGTCGGCAGCTTTAGGAGGGCCTTGCTAAACTCAACGTAATCGCTACTATAGAGTATTGTTTTTAAGAGGAAAACAATTGCTCAACACAGTCAAACATCTTCTTCAAACTGCCGACAATTGGTGGCGTGACTTCATAGCTAACATGGACAAGCACCGTGATGTCGTTGTGGAAAACGTGATTAAAGTACTTGCATGCGGCACAACCGTGATGGGTCACTCAAAATACTGTTGTAGCAACTCTGAATGCTCTCATACCAAAGTTGTACCTTATACCTGTAAGTCACGTTTTTGCAGTGCATGTGGCAAAAAAGCAACAGAGATTTGGATTGAGGAACAAAATGCCATTCTTCCTCAGTGTGAGTATT
>LVCQ01000231.1 GCA_001644975.1 Piscirickettsiaceae bacterium NZ-RLO1 | reverse complement strand
CGGAGGGCGTGATCCCCAAAATTTAATGTCTAAATTAAGGCATACTTTTGGAGATTTTTACATGAGCAGACAGCAGTATTCAAGCAGCAAAAAGTTCCAGATTGCGCTTGAAGCAATAAAGGGCAAAGAGACCATTGCAGCTCTCAGCACCAAGCACGGCATTGCACCCACATTAATTTCAAAGTGGAAAAAAGATTTGCTTGAGCGAGGCTGTGAACTTTTTGAAAAAGGTTATAAAACCTCCGATGTTCGTTTAGAGCATGAACGTGATCAGTTGTTTAAAAAGGTTGGCGAACTGAGCCTAGAGGTGGATTACTTAAAAAAGGGCTTCGCGAGCATCTAACTTCTAAAGAACGTCGATTGCTCGTAAATCCAGAGCTGAAAATTACGGTCGCCCGTCAGTGTGAGTTGCTTAGTGTTGAGCGCAGCGGGCTTTATTATAAGCCGGTGCCAAAAGTTGATGATACGGTGATGATGAATCGCATTTATGACATTTGGTACAAGAGTCCTTGTTTTGGTTATCGTCGCGTAACAAAATTTCTGCGCCGTGAAGGCATGCGAGTGAATCGTAAGAAAGTGAAGCGCCTGATGGATTTAATGGGGTTAAAAGCCATTTTCCCAGGGCCAAAGACCTCATTAAAAGGAGAAAATCATAAAGTTTATGATTGCTTACTGGACAGCCTTCACATCGCGCGATCAAATCACGCTTGGCAGGTGAATATTACCTATATTCGCACACGTAAAGGCTTTGCTTATCTTACGGCCTTAATCGATGTCTACAGTCGTTAGAGGGTGTCTTTAAACCCCTTTTTTGGTAGATTACTGATTTATAAATCAGTATATTCGGTTATTTTTCATGCATTCACCTCTTTACCCCGACAACGTTAGCGATTCTGAGTGGACTTTGATAAGGAAATACTTGGTTAACAGTAAAAAACGAGGAGGGAGACCACCTAAATATGGGAAAAGAGTTATGTTTAATGCAACTTTGTATCTACTAATAAAACCCTTATTACTGCCATTATTGAAAGCGCATGATAATTTACGTGGTGCCTTAATTCGCCGGGTGATGACCTACGTTAGGCATTTAGATGGCCACAGCGATCCGGATGCCAGTGCCACCTTGCCCGAACAAGTCTATGTAATAGAACGCAAATCACAGCATAACAATTTAACGATTACCTTTGAATTGGGCAGCAAATTACCGAGTGATTTAAAACTACCCAGGCGTACACAGCTCGCCTCATGCTCCAAAATATACCGCCAATGGGATGAAGAACAACAGACATGGATCGCCGGCAGCTGCCCGTATGTCGCAGCTCAGTATTACAACGAATTTGGACAACAAACGACTGATAAAACAAAGGATCAATGTGGTAAAAAACTCGCAGATTGCATGGCGCGCTTCGGCAATGGACACGCTTTACCTTTTGAGGGGTTCGAAGGCATTAAGCCTTTTTAAAGCCTATGCCTTAACTCAATACCCTAAAGAAGCCGTCGGGCTGATTTTACCGGCAGATCATTTTATGCCTTGCCCTAATTTATCAGTGACCCCGGAAAAGGATTTTTGCATAGACCCCGCTCAACTCATTGATACCCCAAGCGGTACGATACTGATGCATTCCCACCCGGATGGCACCGTTGAACCCTCACTCGCGGATATGGTCGGCCAACGTGATACTGGATTATTATGGGGAATTGTTGCACTCAACCAACATGCAATCACTGATACTATTGTTTTTGGTGAGCAGTTATTCACACAACAATTACTCGAGCGTCCCTTTTTGCATGGTATTTTTGATTGCTATTCGTTGATTCGTGATTTTTATGCGGTTGAAAAAAAGATTATTTTGCCTGATTTTCCGCGCCAACGGTCATGGTGGGAAATTGAAAAATATAATTTATATGAACGGTATTTTACCGAGGCCGGTTTTATTGACGTGGATAAAGCCACGCCACTTTGCCGCGGTGATGTGTTATTGATGCGGGTTGGTCGCACCACTTGCATTAATCATGGGGCGATTTATCTCGGTGAAGATTGCCGGCTACAAGAAGATCGTAATACCGTTAATCTGCCCGGGATGATCTTACACCATGTTTGTGACAACTTAAGCCGGCGCGAAATGTTGAGCGAGTGGCAAAAGCGCATTGCCAAAGTGGTTCGTTATGAGCCTTGAAATATGTTTTAGATAAAAAAATAAATTCATTTATGAGCAAATTACTATATTTTTCTGTCTATACATAAATTCTGAAATGCTATAAAAAAGCATAGCTAACGATAGTAAATTGTCTAACGCCC
>LVCQ01000230.1 GCA_001644975.1 Piscirickettsiaceae bacterium NZ-RLO1 | reverse complement strand
GTAAGCGTCGCTACCTCGGTAGGTATTTTGCACATCCAATGATGCAAAATCGCCGAGCAAAACGCGACGACTATAAACCCTCGGCTGCCCTCGTCACAGGGCATTACGTGCCTTGAATCGGCCACTACATACCCTGCTCTCAAATGGCGCTACGGCTCGTAAAGATTTTTAGACACTCGTTACGCTTGCTACAGACCTTACGGTCTTCCGCAACTCCGCTCTGCTAAAAATCCTCACCTACCTCGGCCTACTCACCCCGTGCTTTGCACTCCTTGGCTCGCAGCGATAGAGTTCGTTATTATGGGTTACAGGCAACTACCCGCTTTAAAAAACACTTTGAGTTGATTGCTAAATCAGCAGGGGATATGGTCGATGCGATGATACCGTACGTCATACGGTTAACCTATGCTCAGCTATTTGAGGAGGTTGCCAAGCGGAATCCTTTGCAATGTAGTTTTTGTGGATCACTTATGGAGTTATGGCAGCTTTATCACCCTTCAAAAGGGGTATTCTACGATATATTTGACCCGCCCCGTAAAAAAGTGAGGTGAGTGCCGAAGGCTATTGTTCTGATTTTCTCCTTTTAATGAAGTCTTTGGCCCTGGAAAAATGGCTTTTAACCCCATTAAATCCATTAGGCGCTTCACTCGTTGTTGAACGTTCAAGTTCAAGACCTCTTTCAGCTGCCATTTCTTTGAGATCACGATAAGACAAAGCATAGCGGCCATACCAGCGCACCAACCAAAGAATGATATCACCGGAATAATGCTTCCATTTAAAGGGTTGATTCTTCTTAAATCGATTACGTTTAGTCACAGCAATTCACTCTTAACTTCCGTTGATTGCTACACCATACTCAAATCTAAATTTTTCGCAACAGTGCTAATTTGATGATATTCACGAGTTGGAGGACTTGATTGCAGAATACATTCATCATTATAATTACGAACGACCTCATCAAGCGCTAAGAAATTTTGTTCCTGCCGAGGTATTTTCAGGGGCAAAAATAATTTCTTAATTGAGGTTCATTTTTGTCGGAAGGGATGGGGTCATTTCAGTTTTTGCCGCTTTACATGATTTTGCTAAATGTCATGCGGGATTCCAGGGGTTTTTCCTAGAAGTAAAAATACCTAGTTAAGTAAAGAACGCGAGAGCTAGAAGCAGGTAATCCAGAAATACTTAATTTAATGTTTGATTCTTATTCTAAATGAAAAATAATTTAATGAGGATAATAATATGACAAGAAAAACAAGAGCTGATGTAGAAAAAGAAATTGAAAGTGCAAAAAAAATTGGTGCAGATCCTGACTTGCATGGCTGGGATCTTGAAAATGCTGATTTACATGGATTAAATTTAACGGGAGCAGATTTAGGTGGAGCGAATTTGGATGGTGCTAACCTTTCTGGGGCGAATTTAACTGGAGCGAACTTAAGAAAAGTGCGTTTCATTAATGCAGCAGTAACCGGAACAACAGTAGGTGCTATAGTTCTAGCTTGTACAAAAATTTTTGGTGCGGGTTGGGGGCTCTCAACTTTAGCTGCTGGTGCCACAGCTCTAACTACTACGTTACTTAATAAGTATAGGAGTCATGTTGCAACTTTAGTTAAAACGGATTTAACTGGGGCAAATTTAACTGGAGTAGATTGCCTAGGAACTGTTTTTTTAGAAACAAACCTTATCGGTGCTATTGTTAGTCCATCTGATTTGAAAGGGGCTATTTTAGCAAGGGTAAACTTGACAAATACAGGTTTAAATCCTGATATACTAACTGAGTCAATAGTTACTTTTTCTGATCCTTATGCCCCAAATTTTATTCAGAGTGTGCAGTTATTAGCAAAAATTAATACTTTAAAACATACCAGACCTAGAAAAGAAGATTTTTGTCCTATTAGTCATGCTACAGGAGATCAGATTGAAAGTGCAATTTATGTTTTAAAGTCAAACGGTGACTGTGATTGTTATGATAGAGAGTCTTTAAAGTCTTGGCTTCGTCTTGGCAATATACAAAACCCTTTAACTAATGAGCCTATTGATATAGCGATGCTAAGCTCAACACCTTTTCTACGACAAGAAGAATCTAGCGCATTGCCATTATTTCAACATTCCCAAGAAAGAGATTCTCTGGAGTTAGCACCTGGAGCGAATTTTAATGGTTAATTATGATACTGATGACAGAACAATAGCCTTCGGCACTCACCTCACTTTTTTACGGGGCGGGTCAAATATATCGTAGAATACCCCTTTTGAAGGGTGATAAAGCTGCCATAACTCCATAAGTGATCCACAAAAACTACATTGCAAAGGATTCCGCTTGGCAACCTCCTCAAATAGCTGAGTGAATACGTTCGCCC
>LVCQ01000229.1 GCA_001644975.1 Piscirickettsiaceae bacterium NZ-RLO1 | reverse complement strand
CTATAATCTAATATATGTTGGAGGTGGAAATACTCGCAGTATATTAGCATTATGGAGTGAATGGGGAATGAATGAAGTATTACTAAAGGCCTATAATAAAGGTGTTATTTTATCTGGAAATAGTGCTGGATCAATTTGTTGGTTTGAATAAGGAATTACTGATTCGGTAATTCTACTTGGAGTGATTGATTGCATGGGATTTATCAAGGGAAGTTGTTGCCTCATTATGATACGGAACTAGAACGTAAACCAGCTTACTTAAAAAAAGCAGCTGAAAATGAAGTAAAATCAGCTATCGCTCTTGAAGATAATGTTACAGCTCACTATATAGGCGGCAAGTTGCTCAAAGTTATAAGTGAAGTCGTAGGAAAAAGAGCTTGGCAAGTGACAGATAAAGGCGAAGAAAAATTAGTAGTTCGTGAGCTATAAAACTTACTGAGGTGATAGACATTTAATTCCTTATGGTGATAGAGTCCTGATTAATTTTTAAGTACTATACTAATGCAATTTCTAATTTCAATAGTTAAGATAAAGCCATTAGGCATTAACAGATTTTTGGATTTTATTAAGGACATCAATTGCGTAGTCTCTTATTAACTCTTCTTGATCTTTGTTTGATAAGGTCAGGCGGTCACTGGGTATATACTTTTGATAAAGATAAGAAAGGTCCCCTGTTATACAAACTGGAAGCTTATCTTCTATTTTATTATCAATTTCTAAAATATACTCTTTTATTTTCTCTCCTCCTAGATTTATGATGGATTTGGCTTCTTGACACTCTTGGAAATATTGATTTTTAAGTATGTTTGCAGCTTTAGTGTAGGTTTTGTTTGGTGTATTTGATATTTGTTCAGAAATTTCATATAGATTAAAGTTAAATGCCGCTAAAATTTTATCAGATAATTTTGATCTGTTTTTTAAATTTTCTCTAACTTTTATTGCATAACGTATAGCTTGCCAACCGAGCCAAAGATTCCCACCTTCATCAGAAATTGGGAATCCTAAACCCTGAGTTTTAAAAATTTGGCTCTTGTTTTTTTCTTTGTAGCTAATTGATAGTCCATCATTTATTACAATACAAATACCGCTTTCATTATCGAAGTTTGCATGGTAATTTGTTTTCCAATCAGGGTAAGCTTCAAAAAAATTAAAATGTTTTTTACCGTAATTTATTAATAGCTCCCTTTTTTTTGAAAATTCATATTCTTGAACAGAGCAGAATATAGCCATGTTTTTAAAATTAGAGTTAATAGTTTTTTCTATAGTGCTTTTGATATTATCGATTATATCAATATAATTTAAGCCACAACTAATAATAAACTCTGTAACAAAATAAGAGGTTTCATCTGTTATTTTATTATAGAAATAACAATATGTTGAATCTGATGAAGATATAAAAACACCATAATATTCTATATTTTTACTAAATCGTTCATTTGTTGCATCACGTTCTGTATATGTTTTATTAAGTATTTCATTAGGTGATACATTGAGTGCTTCAGCAATATTAATTAATTTTGTTATTCCAAAATCTCTTACCCCTTGCAGTATTGGCACGAGAGTTGGATAACTAATGTTTGACCTATCAGCTAATTGTTGCTTGTTTATTGGGGGGTTTTGATGCTCCATAATTTGCTTTATGTTGTTGGCTATTTTTTTTAATTGCTTCTCTTTTGACATAAAATTAATACAACCTGTTCCTTTGATTTTGTTGACAGTGGTTTTTACTTATGTAAAATCTTATTAGATTATTATCTAATAAGGTCAGTTGAATGTTATGTATTTTATATTTACCTTTACTATTTATATCGTGCGGCCTTAGATTTTACAGATAATTTAAGGCTATATTCAAGGATATGCAATGGATAATTTTACAGCTAATGGAGAAATTTTAACTTCTATGTTTTGTCTTTTGGATTTTTAATGATGAGTTTTACAAGAAGTTATTTGTATTGGTGGATATAAGTATACTGAGAGAGAAATAAAAATTTAAGTTAGTGCAATATAGCGCTTTTCATCTTATTTGGGTGAGTGGTGTAATATTCGAGTAAATAGCAGCTTAAATAATTAAAGGAATAAGCAATGAATAAGACAGAAGCGACAGCGATGGCACATTCTATAGCTGAAGAGGAGTTGTTACCTTTTTTGCGTTCATTAGAGTCACAAATGATTACTGATGAGGTGTTTTTATCATTTTGTCAAACAACTATCTTGACTATAACAAAAGTTATGAGTGATTTTTGTGTGGGTTATAAGGATTTTGAGCATAAAGAAATTTGGCTAGAAGGCGTGAAAGATAAAATTCATCAAGGAGTAGACAAATTTTTTAATACGGAGAGTGATCAGTTCGCCC
>LVCQ01000228.1 GCA_001644975.1 Piscirickettsiaceae bacterium NZ-RLO1 | reverse complement strand
TGAAATTTGGTGACACCATTCTTGCGATAAATGCTAAAGGCAGTCACTTAGCAAAAGGAAGCTACCGAGTACTTTCAGCTAAACTTTCTGAAGATCAAAGTGGCACACCATATGTGATAAAAAGAGAGAAATTCCCTTAAAACAACGAATATAGCACAGGTGCTGACTTAGGTATTATTACCAATCAGACTACGCGGCATTTAGAAAAAAAGTATACAGATAAGTACTCTCTTTGTTAACAATACCTCTTGACCTCATTAGATCACCTACTCAATAGCTCATCAAAAGACAATCAATATATCAGCGCCCAAAATCGCTTTAATTATGCAATAAAAATATGCAGACTTCTAGATAAGCTTCATAGCAGAACGCTCTCCAAAAGCGGTACAGCCTATGCTCACCTTGATATTAAGCCAGGTAATATTACTAAAGACCATCAAGGTCAATTTCACTTTATTGATTTAGCCGCCTGTGAAAAACTTGATGGCATAGCATCCAGCAAACATGATAATGATCATGGTACACGTGCCTATTTGCCAAAACAATATTCAAGACAAGATAACTCCCATACAGCTTATGATTCGTTTTATTTTAATAAAGCATGGGCTTCCCTTAGAAGAAAATATTGGTTTAATCAACCCTGACTTTGCTCGAATTTTAGTAGACAATAATCTTGATAATAAAACGATTTTACAGCAAACACTCGCTATCACCTATGATTACCTTAATTGCAATAATTGTATCTCAAAGAGTAAACAGGAGCCCTATGCCGATAGGCTAAAAATTAATAGCAAATAAAGATAACAGCTTAGATACGATTCGAGCTGAAATGCAACAATGGGCCAGCGGTTATCCTTCCCCAGCAATACAATCAAGCATCGATACGCCATCGCCTGCCCACATTGATCACCAACCCAAACTATTTTGTGAGCCTACCACTCTTTTTTTTAATATGAGTAACATTAAATGCAAAGAAATGCGACAGGCAATACTAGACTCACATTTTAACTAAGTCTAAAGCTACAGAAAATATAAAGCATGGCCATAACCCAAGCTAGTGCTCCTTAAGAAGCTAAAAGCCCACTAATTTCCTTATACAACGCTTTCGCTTCACTATCCCGATAAGAGCCAAAAAATATACTGACCACAGTCAACCCTCTAAACCCTTGTCGTTGATCCGCTTGAGCTTTTGCCTGAGTTAAAGCCGCATCAGCATCATCCATCCATTTAAAATTGCCCTCATCATCAGTCATTTGTTCCCATATTTTACTTACCCCTTTCGGTACACACCTTAGCTGTCCTTTAAACATAATAGGGCTACCACCAGTCAATCCATGAACTTTAAACTGATTACTCTCAATCTTTGTAGTCAATTCTTTATAAACAACATGAAGTTTCTGTAAACTTGGATAGTCCCGATCAAAAATTTCCGGATAATCAAGCATTTTTTGCACACACTCAGCATTAAGATTAAACCCAATATTTTCCAAGCGCTGATAATTTTCTGCAAATAATGCAAGGTTACTTAGTAGTTTTTCGATATATTCAGGCTGATTTAATTCAAGCGCTTTTAAACGCTCATAACCTTGTGCCAATAACTTGGGGTGAAGAATAATTTCCTTAATATAACTAACGGACTGACCGAGCTGACATTCATCTAAATATTCGCAACTCTGCTTAAACTCATCAAAGTCATTGAGCAATAAGTTAATATATTTAAACTGATGCAAGCCAAATTCTTTTAGATAATCATAAGATTTTGCAAATAATTCAGGACCTGCAAGTGCTTTTTCAATATAATCCTTTAAAGGCCTAAGGTCTTCAACATCCAAATTCAAAGTTAGATAAACCTGTTCAAAGAATTTAGGGTTATCAAGTACTTGTTGAACAATAGCGGCCTGTTTATTAAGTCCAATCTTTTCTAAACATTGATAATGTTCAAGAAACTGCTGGGGACTAGCCAAAACCTTATCAATATAATTTTCACTTAACTTTAATTTTGTTACCTCTACCCAACGACATTCTTTATAAAACTTTTTTGACTTATCCTCAAAGCTTCTGACTATTTTTTTTGACAGTTTCACTATCTCTTGTGCAATTTTTTCTGCTTGATCCTTCTGCTGGCTAGGTTTTTTTTCGCTCAAACCCCATTTAACTTGCTCTCCAAAAATGCTGTCAAGTTGAGAAAATTTTACATCTAGAGCAGTAACCGAATCCTTTGCCAAATAATGAGTCTTATAAAGGTCAGCCAGCGAATGTTGGGCCAATGATTTAAGCTCTTTAAGAGCATAATTCAGAGCCTCAACAATACTATCATATTTTCCTTTTTTTGAACCTTTGACAAGAGCATACGTAAGCG
>LVCQ01000227.1 GCA_001644975.1 Piscirickettsiaceae bacterium NZ-RLO1 | reverse complement strand
ATAAATAACCTTTCTGAAGCTCACTATAATTTTTCGCAACAGTGCCGTAATGATGGTGGCTGTTTTTTTAATTAAGACTGGTCACCATCCTTTTATAAATAAGATAATTGTGTTTATCTTCAAAATAACACTTCTTACACGGGTTCAAGGGACGTTAAGCTTTTCTTGCAAACTTGCAACCTCCCAACATAAATCAGCACTAAAGCCTTGTCTGCCTAAGAAACCTGCTAGCTTAGAAATACGTTGTCTGGTATCTTTAGCTTTGATTTTTGGCCATTTTTTATGAGCTAAACAGAGAGCGATTTCACGGTCGTGACTGGCACAGTCTGGTAGTAGTTTAGCTGCAATATTGGTCGCAATACCTTTTTGATGCATTTTAAGTTTTAGCCACTGACTGCTTTTATTAGGGTTGTTTTGAATAATGCTAGCGGCTTTAGATTCTTCGGCTAAATCGACAAACTCTTCGAGCTTTTGTTCTGTTGCAACTGCTACTTGTTTAGGCTGGCTCTTTGGTTTCTCAAGATCTTCTTGTTTTGAAATTTCACTGAGATCGAGTGTGTGCATGGCTCGTGTGACTGCAACGTACCAGAGGTTCAACTCTTCACCATTACAGCTTTTAGAGTCTTCAAAGTCACTATGAATTAATACTTGTGACCATTGACGGCCTTTTGCTTTATGAGCTGTGGAGAGAATGACATTCGCTTTATTCTCATCCATCTCAACAGCTTCTTTAATCTTTTCGATGACTTCTAGACTATATTCATCATGTTCTAGAATAAATTTGATGATGCCTTTAAGTTCTCTATCTCCCGTTAAACTCGCTTCATCAACAAGATTTTGCCAAGTTTGATAGAGTTTAATTTTGTTTGAGATCACTTTATCTAATTCGTTACGCCAAAGGTAATAGGCGGCTGTAAAATCAGATAGAGCCTCTTTAATGCCTCCTACACAGGCAACGCGACGGCCAAGCTCGATATGCTGTAAGCAACAGACCAGTAAACCTGCGTTTGTTCGGCATAAGATTGTAAAGGGCTGACTTGGGTCAATTACATCAAGCTTGCTAGTGACATTAGGGTTCGCTTGAATTTGTCGAGATTCTCCTAATTTTTTTAGAATTTTATTGGCAAAGTCGGCAATGGGCTGACCAAACCGAAATGATTGAGTAAGAAAATGTTTTTCACCACTCATTTGCTCCATTGCATTGATAGAACCACGCCAGGAGTAAATTTGTTGATGCTGATCACCCACATAAATGCGTTGGGCGGTTTGACGTTCAAAAATATCTAAAATAGCAGGGTTGGCATCCTGTGCCTCATCGAGCATGATAAAGTCATATTGACTTAAGATCGGCTTTGAGAGCTGATAAAGCTTCAAATAACCGTCATGTGTGATGCCAATTGTGTGGTTTTTAAGATCAATCATGCATTGCCACAGTCGCTCTGCTTCTTGTAGACAGATTTTGGCATAACATTCTAAAAATGTTTTTGGTTTACTGATGCGACTTTTATCGAGTTCTAACTCAATTTCTTCTTTTTTATAACGGTTTTGCAACATCTTAATATGAAACATCGATAAGTGCTGAACACCAATCTCAGTATCCGCACTATTGCAATAATGAGCAACGATCCTAGTGGCACAGGCCGCAATGTTGCGTGATGTGGCTTGAACGATTTTACCATTGATGTGATGGCGTAATAAGCTAATTTCTAAATGATCGGCCACTTTCATAGAGGTAATGCGATTATTTAGTTTTTCCCTATAGTCACGACCATACCTAGCGTAGGCTAAGCTATGTGTGGTTTTGCAGGTGATATTTTTAGGAAACTTTCCTTTAGAGTCATCTAAGATAGCTCGATTATAGGCTAGATAGAGACCTTGCTTAGTTGAGTATTGACGGCCGATTAATTCTAATGTGGTTGTTTTTCCTGTTCCTGCAAAGGCTGCAACATGTAGGTTATTTCCTGATTTTACAGCGTTAATTATCTTATATTGCTCTTCGGTCGGCTTCATTAAAATTCCTTTGTTCGCTATGATACAGTTAAGACTGCATGAAGTCAGGCTTTGTCTGCATTTTTTACGTGGGCTATTATACCAGAGACTTAGTGTATGAATAAAATGAATAGAGAAGGGAACAGTCAAACTTTAGCGTGGTATTGGCGAACTGATACGCATTACTATGCTTTAAAAATTGAACGTGACTTATTGGGAGACTGGGTCGTTATGCAGCGTTGGGGAAGCCGTTTTAATCGACGGGGTGGCAACAAAACAATTGCCTTTCATTCTTTGGATGAAGCGTTGGTTTATGTTGAGCAAGTGAAAAAACGCAGAACCAACCATCACTATGATCTGATTGAAGTCACTGATTTTATTAAATAATTCTTGTTTTATTACTTCTAGGAAAAACCCCTGGAATCGCGCATGACATCTAGCAAAATCATGTAAAGCGGCAAAAAGGCACTGTTGC
>LVCQ01000226.1 GCA_001644975.1 Piscirickettsiaceae bacterium NZ-RLO1 | reverse complement strand
CGGAGGGCGAAATCCTCACCTACCTCGGCCTACTCACCCCGTGCTTTGCACTCCTTGGCTCGCAGCGTACGATCACAAAGAAAAAAAGCACAAAAATTATGAGTGTTCAGTTGAGAAGTTTATTGAGCGATTGACACAGCATATACCAGAAAAGTTTTTCAAAATGATACGGTATTACGGCTTTCTAGCGAATCGAGTCAGAAAAACCTTGTTACCAAAAGTCTATGATTTATTAGATCAGACCATTGAAGCTGCTCAGTCTGTTACCTATTCCAGCCTGATGAAAGCCAATTACGCAGTAGATCCTCTCATTTGCATACTTTGTGGCAATGAAATGAGACTCTCTGGATTCACAAACTCAACCCCTTTATGGCAGTTGCGTCAACATCATGAAAAGCTTGCGAAGATGAAGCAGGTCCGACTTTAATTCAGCCTGCATAGGATTAATCCGTCCAAAAACGATAAAATGCACCATATTTGATACTTTTTGCCAATAATTAAGAATGGTTTCTGTTCTTCAGGTCAAATCTCTCAAATTTTGCTTCACTAAAAAATGATCCATTAACCCGGCTGAAACTTTCAAATTCTTCAATATCAAGAAGGTTGGAAAGCTCGCTTTACCGCTCCCCCGGGGGCGGGTCGCGGTGTTAGTAATAGAAAACTCAGTGTGACAATGGTGCCTTTTTAGTTATAGAATCGCGTCTAACGTTTCTTGTATTTGTTCTTTTTGCTTGCGTGTGAGCTTTTCTGACTTAACTATAAAGCCGCTATCCGTATACCTCAGATTCGCTTTTTCAGAGCTGAAGACATACCGCTCGACTTTCTTCTGAGGCGGCTTCTCTGGTGGGTTAACTTTGCGGTCTACTCGACTTAAAAAATCTTTCCATGTGACAGGTGTCTCAATTTGAGACAGTAGTGGAGCAAGCTCTATAAATACGTCTGTATAAAGCTGATTATCCTTGATTCTTATAGCTATTTCTTCAAACTGAGACGCACTCAAATCAGCCATAGGTAGAGCTAATACAGCTGACTCAGGTATCTTATCAACCTTAAAAAGTCGATTAACATAGTTTCTGTTAAGGTTGTATTTTTCCGCAAATACACGAATACTTAGACCGCCTTTATACTCAAGATAGGCTAACGCTTTATCGTAATCACATAAGTCTTTACGTTTATCATTTTCAGCAATGATAGCACCGATCGCTTCATCATCGTCATAATCCACAACCCGAACAAGCAAAGGCTCATTATTGATTTTTGCAGCATCATAACGACACTCGCCGTTAATCAACTCATAACGACCATCCTTTGCTTTACGAACTATAGCCGCATTAATTTGTTTCTTGCCACTCATTGATGCAGCAAGCTCAATAAGATATTCCGGATCTTTAGTCTTACGGTCTATTTTAATGTCAGCAATATAGCACTGCTCTGTATCTACCCACTTATCACCGCTATCAAACTTTTCTTTTAAGTGCTCACTTCCTTTGAAAGCGTATATAAAATCGTTCTTGTTTGCTTTACGCTGATTTTTTTGCTTTGACTGTTTTTTTAGCTTTAATGCCATGACGCACTGCCTTCTTGCCCGTTAATTTCAACACTTCTTTAACTAAAGCCTCTATCTCAGTTTTAGCTTTTTTATCTTTCAATTCGACTACGCCACAACCTTCAGACATAGACTCTACATAAGCATCCCTATTATGTAAGACAGACTTAAGAAGGTTAAAGCCCTCTGCACCATTCAAAGCATCTTGAGTTTCTTTTAGCTTCTTGCTCCGTGGATTGGGTGCCGCCATATTAATAATCCAAGCAACCTGCATTTTATCATTTCCAGCATCTTGTGCATTTTCTATTAACTCTTGCATAGCCCCTAGCACATCAATATCAAGCTGGCTTGGCTTAAAAGGGACAATAGTTAAATCAGAAACAGTTAAAGCCGCACGCATTTCTACAGAATCATGCCCTGCTGTATCCACAACCACAAAATCATACCTTTTTGCTAACTGCCGCAATGCTGGGATAATCTTGCCTGTTTTTTGCACTATATCAATATTAGGTAGCCTATCGCTACCTTGCCTTTCATCTGCCCAACTTGAAGAAGAAAACTGAGGGTCACAGTCAGCAACAGCAACGGAAAAACCAGCATGAACTAGGGCTGTTGCTAAATTACAAGCTATTGTACTCTTTCCAACTCCGCCCTTAGAATTTGCTATTTGAACAATTGGCATTTATTTCCCCAGCATTAAAATTTCTACTAATAGTATCATTCATTTTTACAAAAAAATTAATACAAATTAAAATATTTTCATCAAAAAGAAAAAAGGGCCGAAGCCCTTAATCAAACCGCAACCTTAATCTGCTTAGGTTGCTTATTTTTAATATTGAAGAATTTGAAAGTTTCAGCCGGGTTAATGGATCATTTTTTAGTGAAGCAAAATTTGAGAGATTTGACCTGAAGAACAGAAACCATTCTTAATTATTGGCAAAAAGTATCAAATATGGGGCACTGTTGC
>LVCQ01000225.1 GCA_001644975.1 Piscirickettsiaceae bacterium NZ-RLO1 | reverse complement strand
GGGCGATATCAATGTCATAATCACTAAAACACTGTGAAACAATATAACAAAGATAACTTGATGATTGTTGAGGCGCATCGACTAATGAAAGAACAGCCTGACCTTGACAAAATGCTGACGCCAATGATAAATGTCTTTCAGGATACAAAATTCCAATATATTCCTGAATCAAGTGGTGAACGATAACATCAAAAATACAAGCAAATTCTTCATCTTCATCGACTAATACAATAAATAAGTCAGGTAATTCACCTAACGGTCCACATAAACTTAAATTTACTTCAAACCAAGCAATCCCTTCAGCAAATGAAACATCCTCAACAATCGATGTTGGTGAAAGCGTTTGATGACTACGCTTAAAAAACCACTGATTTGGTCCATAGCCAGCTTGCTCAACAGCTTGCAGTAAAGGGATTAGTTCGAATTTATTAATGTTATTCTTGATGTGTTCTTCTAATAACAAGTCTTAACATCCTTGAGGTTCTTAACCCATTTACGTTTATATTTACAACTATTAGAAAGTTAAATTTTATTATTATCTTTTTTAGTCTTATTACATTATTTTCCTTGACTTTCAACCCTAACAACATTACTTGAAGCCCTTCATCGCTTCGCGACAGATTTTACGGTGCTCACACTAAGAAAACAAGGCTGATTCGCCACAAAACACCTTAAACACAAATAAGTTAAGCCAACCTATAATCTCAATTTAAAGTTAAAACTATTACCAGCGAGCCATATTGATCACATTAAAAACAACAATTCAGAATAATTAACTCAAGAAATATTGACAATTCATTAAAATAATATAATTATGTGTCACATTGAGAATATAAAACAAAAACACGACGGATATTACAAATGGATTTAAAATTCAACACAAATAAGAACTTTACGAATAAAATAGCAAGAAAAGGCTCACAAACTTTTTCAATCAACCGTAAAAAAATGCTCTAGTAAAACACATATAAAATTTTTTAAAAAAATACAAAAAATTTTATCGCGCTATTTTCTATAGAAAGGAGTTAATTTAACAATGGCAATTCAAGATAAACTTCCTAAGTCACGAATCACATTACGCTATCCAACAAAAATTCAAGGCCAGAAAAAAGAAGTTGAATTACCATTGAAAATGATGGTAATTGGTGACCTTTCCCAAGGGTCATCTAAAGATCGCCAACTTGAGATTGAAGATCGTGAAGCACGCCAATTACATGGTAATAATTTAAATGCTGTTATGAAAGATATGGCAATGACAGTTAAGTGCAAAGTAAAAAATAAAATTGACCATAAAAATTGCAGTGAAGTTGATGTAGAGTTACCTATTGAAGGAATGCATTCATTCAACCCTGAGCAAATTGCTAAAAATATCCCTAAAGTTAATTCCCTATTATTAATGAAAAAACTATTACTAGAGCTGCAGTCCGTGGTTGACAATAAAAAAGAATTTCGCCGAAAACTAAATGAACTCTTACAAAATAAGCAATCGGTGACTCAAATAAAAGAACAGTTCAATGGCTTTCAAAACTATCGACTACCAACAGATTCACAATAAATGTACTTAATAATAAAAACATAAAGCAGGCAATGTAATGGATAAAACAACAACCACTGAAAATATTAGTTTGAATGATTTATTATTAAGCGCAAGTCTTACCACAGAAACCACTGATTACTTACCAATGATCAGTGATGACTTATCAACAGTTAATGAAAAAGTCAGTGATGAAGAACGTTTAATTTCCAGCGTTGCAGCGCTACTTGTGAACCTTGATGAAGATGAGCAAAATAACGGTTTTAACAAAAGCATGATCCAAGGGTTAATACACCGTGTTGACAGCATTATTAATGACCAAGTCAATGAAGTACTACACGCACCTGAATTCCAACGCTTAGAGTCTACATGGTGCTCTATCGATGACCTCATTAAAAACACTAATTTTCGCGCCAACATTAAAATCGACCTTTTCGATGCTGATAAAGAGGAAATTGCTGAAGACTTTGAATGCAATTCTTCAGATATGACTGACAGTGCACTCTTCAAAAAAGTTTATACTGAAGAATACGATCAATACGGTGGTGAGCCTTATGGATCAATTATTGGTCTTTATGAGTTTCAACATACACCAAAGGATATAGAGTGGCTAAAAAACATGTCAAAACTTGCCGCTGCAAGCCATTCGCCATTCACAGCATCTGTTGGACCTCAGTTTTTTGGTTGTAACACAGCAGAAGAACTATCGAATATAAAAGATTTAGAAGGGCTGATGAAACATCCTAAATATGGAGGTTGGAATGCGTTTAGAGAGACAGATGAGGCCGCATATATCGCTCTAACACTGCCCCGCTATATGGTTCGCCTGCCCTATGATCCAGTGAACAATCCAGCGGGTAATATCTTACGATCATTTAAAGAAGACACTTCAGGACATGATAATAAAGGCTATTTGTGGGGCAATGCGTCTATGCTCTTTGCACGCAACCTAGTTCGTGCTTTCGAAAATACCGGCTGGTGTCAATCTATTCGTGGGCCCAAAGGTGGTGGCGAGATTTCAGGTCTACCTGTCCACACATTATAG
>LVCQ01000224.1 GCA_001644975.1 Piscirickettsiaceae bacterium NZ-RLO1 | reverse complement strand
AGTGAACTTTGTAATATTAGAATGATTTAGTGAATTAATGGGACTTAAAAAAGAAACACACAGGAAAAAATCAGGTAAAACGAAAGGTTATCTGTACACATTCGATTTAAGCTACCCAGAACACACACTTTGTGTTGAATTTGAAGTGATGCACTCAAATATCTTAAAAGCTAAAGAAGCGGTTGAGGAGGCATTTGACCAATGGGTGGGAGAGCAAGAGGATGGGGCGACAAGCTATGACTGTCGTTACAAGGCAATTAGGAGCTAAGGCGAAATCACTTAGATAAACTTTGCTAAAGTCGTCCGCTCAGCGAACCTATGATTGGTGACTATCTATAAATAAAAAAACTGATATTTTTTATGTATCTTAAACATTAAGTTTTGTTGTAAATATATAAAGGGGGAACAATATAAAGTTATACTTTAGAGGTGAGGTTATGCCTAAAGATTTTGAACAGGGTAATAATAATCAGACGAAACTTCATGGCGATCGAATAAATAAAACTCCTAAATCATCATCAACATTTGAGCAAAATTATCGTACACAGGTAAAAAACTGGAATGATTACTATATTGGAACTAACAATAATACGGCAAGAATCAATGAGCGGCGTAAACTTTCAACGCCTTATATTGATGGCGATTATCCTGATGTGAATGGCATGGTCGAGTGCATAGTTAATATGCTCAAGCGAGACTTTGTAATGGTAGATTGCCTAGATGAAAGAAACTTTATTGTTGACTGTAATAAACAGGTTAATCCCATTGATTTTGGTCAAGTATATAGGCCTGAGTCAGGTAAGCTTTATGAAACGCATAAGGAAATTACATTAAATAATCTAAAAAAACTTACTAAAAAAGCAGGCTGCTATAGAACATATGAAGATTGTCTTGAAGAAATCAATGACTATAAAAATAAAGAGTTTTTAAAAAAACTTTGTAATAAAGCAGAAACCAAAGTACATAATCGTTGGTGGTCTGGCCATATTGCAGGAAAAAAAGTTAAGGTTGATGGAAAGAAGTACTCTATCCCTGGCCATTTAGCAAAAGCTATTAAAAGTAATATGGGCAATATTACAAAAAGCCCTGAAGAATTCCAAAGAATTTTATTAGGGTGCCTTAAGGCAAATGCGATTTCCATTGACCGTCCTAAGCCCAACTTAAAATGGGCGGTAACCGCAAGAGATGTATGGACACAAAATTTATATAATGGCAAAACCAATAACCCAGTGGTATTTTTTCAAGATATGATAAATGATACTGGAGATAAAAAAGAATATTCACCGAGATGTACGATTTTATGTTGATCATAATAACGATGGGGTGCAAGCACGAGAAGTGAGGCACTGTTGCAAAAAATTTAGATTTGAGTAGGGTGTAGCAATCAACGGAAGTTAAGAGTGAATTGCTGTGGTAAAACGTAAACGATTTAAGAAGAATCGGTAACCCTCCCTTAAAATAGTACAAGTGATAAGTGGAATCTTCTGTTAAATTAACTTAGACAGGAGAGAGAAGATGAAACGATCAAAACTAACAGAATCACAAATTGTAGCGATGCTTAATGAAGGCCAAGCGGGTGTTAAAGTTGAAGATATTTGTCGCCAGTATGGCATTGCTAAAAGTAGCTACTACAAACTCAGATCCAAATATCAAGGCATGGGCGTTTCAGATCTACAGCGTTTAAAAGAGCTTGAAGACGAAAACCGTCGTTTGAAACAGATGTACGCAGACATTAGTCTAGAGCACAAAGTGCTCAAGGATATTGTTGAAAAAAAGCTATAACCGCAGCGAGCCGGCGCCACTTAGTTGATTATGCTGTCAAAGCTCATACATTGAGTGAGAATAAAGCATGCAAGATATGCAGCATTGGCCGATCAGTTTATCGATATCAGCCTAAAAAGCAGGTTGCTGATACTAAAATTAAAAAGGTACTGACAGATTTAGCTAAGGTGCATCATCGCTGGGGCTTTGACAAAATGATGGCTAAAATCAAGCAAAACTACACTTGGAACCATAAGCGTGTTTACCGTGTCTATTGTGAGCTCAAGCTTAATTTACGGATCAAGCCTAGAAAAAGATTTTCACCACGGGAGGCCAAAATGCTGGTTCAGCCTATTGTGCCAAACTACTGTTGGTCACTTGATTTTATGAGCGACACGCTATCGAATAAACGCAAGTTTAGAACTTTAAACGTGATCGATGATTATAACCGTGAGTGTTTATTGATTGAGCCTGCTTTTTCTTTGCCATCAATGGTTGTCACTCGACTGCTTGATCAGGTTGCCGAGTCAAAAGGTTATCCTGAAGTGATTCGAAGTGACAATGGTCCTGAGTTTGTTTCAAGCGATTTTGTAAAGTGGGCAGAGCAACACAACATATTGCTCCGCCATATTCAGCCTGGGAAGCCCGCACAAAATGGCTTTATTGAGCGCTTTAACCGAACTTACCGTCAGGATATTTTGGATGCACACTGGTTTTATAATTTAGAGGAGGTCAGGGAAATTACTGAACCATGGGTTGATCAATATAACAATGAACGACCTCATGAATCACTAGCGAACTTATCACCCATTAATTTTAAAAAAATGAGAGACCAAACCACAGAAATTCCACTTTAGGCTTGGCATAAAAATGGGGGCTTTACAAATCAACCCTTTAAATATAG
>LVCQ01000223.1 GCA_001644975.1 Piscirickettsiaceae bacterium NZ-RLO1 | reverse complement strand
CCCTAATGTCTGCGTACATCTGTTTCAAACGACGGTTTTCGTCTTCAAGCTCTTTTAAACGCTGTAGATCTGAAACGCCCATGCCTTGATATTTGGACCTGAGTTTGTAGTAGCTGCTTTTAGCAATACCATACTGGCGACAAATATCTTCAACTTTAACACCCGCTTGGCCTTCATTAAGCATGGCTACAATTTGTGATTCTGTTAGTTTTGATCGTTTCATCTTCTCTCTCCTGTCTAAGTTAATTTAACAGAAGATTCCATCGCTGCGAGCCAAGGAGTGCAAAGCACGGGGTGAGTAGGCCGAGGTAGGTGAGGATTTTAGCAGAGCGGAGTTGCGGAAGACCGTAAGGTCTGTAGCAAGCGGAACGAGTGTCTAAAAATCTTTACGAGCCGTAGCGCCATTTGAGAGCAGGGTATGTAGTGGCCGATTCAAGGCACGTAATGCCCTGTGACGAGGGCAGCCGAGGGTTTATAGTCGTCGCGTTTTGCTCGGCGATTTTGCATCATTGGATGTGCAAAATACCTACCGAGGTAGCGACGCTTACGTTATCACTTGTACTATTTTAAGGGAGGGTTACCCTAAGTGTCCAGTTTCATTGAACCACAATAGATCTTGTTAGCAACAGTGTCGCGATACTGACGCTAATTCTTGATTTTATTTCTATTTATGTATAAAAATGAAATTATATTATTTAATTTTAATACTTTCATTAAGTATTTATAGGCTGATAGTATGAATAAATTAAATTGGATAACAGATGAAGATAGAAAAAAAGAGTGGGAAATAGCAAAAAAGAATTTAAAATATGGAATTGCTGGCGAGGGAACGAAGCTTAAAAGATCTACTAAATTAAATTTAAGTCACTCTTTTATAGTTATAAATCAAAAAATTTATGCCTTAGCTGGTGAAGGAGAAATTTTAGGTCAAGGTAAGTTTGGAAAAGTAAAACTTGTAGAAGATGAACAGAGAAATTTATATGTAATAAAGGTTAGTTACAAAGATAAGTTCAAAGCTCAAGAGTTAAAGGTTTTAGATGATCTTGGGTTATTACAAGGCCAGACTCAAAGGAATAATAAGCATTATTTACTTTTAAATTTTCTTGGAAACAGCTTAGATAAAGTTGAGTTTAAAGATGATAGAGGCAGGCTTGATGCTTGCTTTCAACTTATACATCTTGTTAACAAATTAAATAAGGGTGAATTATCAAAATTCAATCGCCCTTACTACCATAATGATATTAAGCCAAATAATGCTGTTTTAAATGAGCAGGGGCAAGTTTCTTTAATTGACTTTGGTTTGACTTCTCGCCTAAAAAAACCTGAATTCATAGAGGGATATAAAGGGTTCCATGCGCCTGAGATTCTAACTCAGGGCTATTCTCCTGAGTCTGATACCTACTCTTTGGGAATAACCTTAAAAAAACTATTGCCGCATGATTCTAGATTACATCATACCGCCCAATTTATGTCGTCCTATTACCCTGAAAATAGACCATCTAAAGATGTAGCGGAAGTTGATTTTTTAGTTGAACTATATAAACATTCAGATGAAAAATTAACAAAGGCACTATTAAATAATAATTGCATTACAAAAGATGTCAATGAAGCTAAAGCTATAACCGCTCTTTTAGAAGGCTCTACTGCAAAAAATAACTTAGTAACAGTAGCAAACATTGATTTAATTAAATCGAACATGCAATTACGAATTGCTTTAGTTATGGCTCATAACTATTTAAATTCTGGGAGACCCGGTTGGAAGCGAACTTATGCTGATCATGCGAAAGACTTTACACAAAGATTTATACAAAGCTTAATATTTAATAGAGATAAATCACCAAATAGTATTCAATGTCAAATACAAGAATGGAGAAAATCGCCTAAATTAACTCAATTGTATCTCCAAGAAAGAGATAATAAATCTATAGATATGCTAGGAAGTCATTTTTCTCAGTTAAGCTTAACAGATCAGTCTTCTCATTCACTAAAGGGTTACTTTTCTCAATCAGGGCTAACAGATCAGTCTTCTCATTCACCAAAGGGTTACTTTTCTCAATCAGGGCTAACAGATCAGTCTTCTCATTCACCAAAGGGTTACTTTGCTCAATCAGGGCTAACAGATCAGTCTTCTCATTCACTAAAGGGTTACTTTGCTCAATCAGAATTAGATAGTCAGGACTCCGTCTTATTTTTTGATAATAGAAGAAATAAAGTAGGTCTATACACAGAACAACATAATCAAGATTTATGTATTGACAGCAAAATTTAACATCTTTGCAAGTCAAATATCTGAAATGACCCCCTCCCTTCCGACAAAAACGAACCTCAATTAAGAAACTCATGTTACGCGCTTAACCTTTAAGCCATACTTCTAAGCGGTTCTGTCTCAATTTGAGCTGATGGTATAATGGGCACTGTTGCAAAAAATTTAGATTTCGCCCTCCGTCATCTGAAGTGCAACACTACTCTATACTAAGCCGCCATCAAATACTCTAAAAAAACATGATTAGGTGAGCGATAATTCAAACTCGCTCTTCTTCTGGTGTTCAATGTATGCTCTATTTTTGCTATTTCTTTGTCACTAATTTCATTAAAATCCGTCCCTTTAGGTAGAAAACGCCTTATCAAACCATTTGTGTGTTCATTTAGAGGCACTGTTGCGAAAAATTTAGATTTGAGTAGGGTG
>LVCQ01000222.1 GCA_001644975.1 Piscirickettsiaceae bacterium NZ-RLO1 | reverse complement strand
CGGAGGGCGTAATATTTGCTAAAAGATCCATGGTTGCTCCCTGTATTCATTCAAGTTCATTTTATCTTTAGCATTACATGTAACAGGTTATACTTAGTTTACAAGCATAATTCTCGTAATTAATTTATATGTCAAAATATATGTTGGTAATGGTAGAGAGGAAATAATATTTATATTTAAATGATATAAAATTGTAAATATCTAGAAAAATACTTTTTAAAAGCATACTTAAGTTAGTTAATTTGCTTGAAACGCACTTAAACCATCTGTTTTTCTTAGCATTTGAAAAACAATGGTTGAACTTACAGCAACAAGAGCAAGAAAGATAAAGCTATGATGAAAGGCATGTAAGCTGATTAGAGTTTTTTGAGGTTTAAGTGGCACATTAAAAAACTCTAAAGAAAGAGCAGTCAAGCAAACACCTAGATTCATGGCCAGTTGTTGAAAAACGCTGGCAAGACTAGTTGCTTTGCTTTTTTCCTGGTCTTTAATATCAATATAATTTAATGTTTGCATGGAGCTAAACTGTATTGAGCAGGCAAGGCCAGCGAAAAAGCACAGAAAGACAATAAGAAAGATTGAACTCATTGGGTTTAAATAAGCAAAACAAAGAACAATAAACGCAATAATACAAGGGTTAATTAATAAAATTCGTCGATAACCTAAATACCTAAGCAAAGATTTAATTATAAATTTTGCACTAATTAGACCAAGACCATAAGGTAAGATCAAAAGCCCTGATATAAATGCAGAATAACCAAAGTTTACTTGTAATAGCAAAGGCAAAATAAAAGGCAAGCTATTAACGGTAATACGTATCCATAAACTTCCTAAAACGGCAACCTTAAATGTGTGTGTTTTAAATGGGGAAAAACTAATCATTGGGTAAGTCTTATTTTTTGCATAAAAATAGTAAGTTACTAAAGAAATAATGCCAATTATTAAGCTTACTTCTAATAGCCTGAAAGAAATTGCAGAGTTATTTGTTAGGGTTAGAAATAAATTAATTGTAACAAGGCCGACGCCAAAAAGAATAAAGCCTTTGCTATCAAATGCTGGTGTTTTAGTTGTATGATTCTCGTTAATCCAGCGATAAGCAAAAAAGATGCCGAGTGCACCTATGGGTAAATTGATAAGAAACACCCAGTGCCAAGAAAGATAACTCGTTAAAGCGCCTCCTAATAGTGGACCAAATGCAGGGCCAATTTGGCCAATAACCGCCATATTGCTTAATGCATTGACCATTGCACTTTTTTCAAAGGTTTTAACCAGAATAAGTCGCCCTGTTGGGACCATCATTGCACCGCCTATACCTTGAATGATTCGAGCAATAATCAGCATAGTTAGGCTTGTTGATAAGCCACATAACAATGAGCCAAATGTAAACACAGTAATGGCACTAATAAAAATACGTTTAGTACCTAACTTATCGGCAAGATAACCACTAATGGGCATAAATAAGATGAGGCTAAGAAGATAGCTGGTAACAGCAAGTTTCAAGGACAATGGGTTGACAGCTAGGCTATGAGCCATTTGGGGAATGGCTGTATTGATAACGGTGCTATCTAGGTTTTCCATAAAAAGGCCAAATGACACTAGCCAAGGGAGCATATTTTTATTATTACTATTGCTGGAACTAATAACCTTCATGCCTATACCTTCACCTTTTTGCATGTCAGTGATGTTGTTATGATACAGTGCTATTGACTAAGCTAGTCTTATCTTTTTGATTACAGGCTTGTAAGTTTTAATACACCAAAGTTGTTATTTTTATGCTATGGTGAGCGCGAAAGAGGTAATATTGTGTTATTGAGCAAAAGTCACATCTATAAAGGTGGAGTGAAGTAAGTGGCAGACAGACAAATTGTTTTAGATACGGAGACAACCGGTTTGGAAACAAAGGATGGCCATCGAATTATTGAGATTGGTTGTGTTGAGTTAATTAATCGTCGTCTAACAGGCAATAACTACCACACCTATATTAATCCGGAAAGGGTCGTCGATGACGAAGCAATTGCCGTGCATGGCATTACCAATGAGTTCTTGCAGGACAAACCGGTATTTGCACAGATCGCAAATGCATTCTATAACTATATCCAAGGGGCTGAACTAGTTATACATAATGCAGCCTTTGATGTTAAATTTATTAATCATGAATTTAAGCTATTTGACCGCAGTTTAAGTCAAGTTCGTGATATATGTGCAATAGTAGATAGCCTAGCTATGGCTAGGCGTATGCATCCAGGGCAGAAAAACAATCTAGATGCACTGTGTCGCCGCTATGACATTGATAACTCTAAACGCGAGCTGCACGGCGCCTTGCTAGATGCTGAAATTCTTGCTGAAGTTTATTTGGCAATGACCGGGGGGCAAACTAGCCTATCTTGGGGTCAAGAGTCAGCTATATTAGACGAAAGTGATCAAACTGCAGATCAACCTGCCGCGATACGCCGAATTAATCGGTCTGAAATTAATCTTACCGTAGTTGCAGCATCTGCTGATGAGTTTGACCAACATATTCAGTACTTAAACACCTTAGGTGTTAAGATTTGGTCTTAACTTAACACTCAGGGCATAAACGAAATACAGCATAGAAGCACTGTTAGAATTGATCTTCAGAAAATGTTGCTTTGGAATTAAAACATTGCTTGCTAAGCAAATATTTCACTCGCTGCGAGCCAAGGAGTGCAAAGCAC
>LVCQ01000221.1 GCA_001644975.1 Piscirickettsiaceae bacterium NZ-RLO1 | reverse complement strand
GAACGTTTCGCGCATTTCAAACAGGCGTTGCTTTTACAACTGAAGAAAATTTTATGACGGCCCTTGCCGCAACGGCAGCAACCAAACAAAGCAAAGCCGCCCAGGTCAGTGCCGCAATTAAGCATCTTCTCAACCTCAGCCAAATAATAAGCCGTGTCATAACGAGGATAAACCTTTGTGAATAGTGTCCAGCATGCATAGAAAATCGATTTATAGCTGAGCAATTTTTGTTTAACGCGAATGGCTAACTTCACTGTACTACTTCCATTTAGTGCCAGTAAGAAAAGCATAGCTAACGATAGTAAATTGTCTAACTTTATTGTTTTTGATTCTGAGAACTATATGTTTTTGCCGCTTTACATGATTTTGCTAGATGTCATGCGCGATTCCAGGGGTTTTTCCTAGAAGTAAGAACAGCAAGGCGATGGACGGCTACGCAATGTTGCTTATTTTAATCTTGATTGTGTTGTTGCAAATCGTAATGAAACCCCTCACATTGACGCCCAAAATATTGCGCTTCAAGCGGCGTATCAATTAGTTAATGCGAACTTTTCCACGGTTTCAGCAAGAAGTCCAACAATAAAAAGCATTCGCCGCAATGATTTCAATCCTGATTATGATGGCGCTAAGGCACTGTTGCGAAAAATTATAGTGAACTTCAGAAAGGTTATTTTCTTGTGCTCTCTGCTTAGAATTAAGCAGCTAATCCAAATAATTTATCAATGAGCTGATTTTGGGCACAGATATTCTGTTTTTTAATATAACGTAATTGACCTTTTTTAAAAGAGGCCTCCTGCGTCGGCAGCTCGTAAGCGTCGCTACCTCGGTAGGTATTTTGCACATCCAATGATGCAAAATCGCCGAGCAAAACGCGACGACTATAAACCCTCGGCTGCCCTCGTCACAGGGCATTACGTGCCTTGAATCGGCCACTCCATACCCTGCTCTCAAATGGCGTTACGGCTCGTAAAGATTTTTAGACACTCGTTACGCTTGCTACAGACCTTACGGTCTTCCGCAACTCCTCTCTGCTAAAAATCCTCACCTACCTCGGCCTACTCACCACGTGCTTTGCACTCCTTGGCTCGCAGCGAGAGCGAGTTTGAATTATCGCTCACCTAATCATGTTTTTTTAGAGTATTTGATGGCGGCTTAGTATAGAGTAGTGTTGCACTTCAGATGACGGAGGGCGAAAGACCTTCCGTCTGAATTCAACTGGATATCCCATGACACATTCCTTGTTTAATTCTACAATTATTCAATAAATTATTATCCCATACATTTAGGATTTAGCTATACCATATTAAACAGCGAATCAGGATAAAAGTTTAGGTCAGATCTGACAAGATTAATGTGAGTTAATAAGTGGAAAAGTGATGGATGTCAGCACGGACATCCGAAAGTCGCGAGCTATGCGAGCCTATTCTTGTCAAAATTTACATAATTTATCATAAAATTCACACATAATTTAATATTAAAATATTGATTTAATGAACTTTATTTATTATTAATAGTATTAATTTAATTTTATAAATAAATTGAGATTTTTTATGAAAAATATTATAGATAAAAAATTTTTTTCAGAACTAATTGGCACCTATATACTTGCTTCAATTGTTCTTATCACACTTATTCCTTCAATCCCATTTCCAATTGCTACCCCAATAGCTGCAGCCCTTACTCTAGGTTTATGTGTTTATATGTTTGGTAATATTTCAGGATGTCATCTTAATCCTGCCATTTCATTTTCAATGCTTCTTTTAAAACAAATATCAGTCTTAACTTTACTAAAATATTGGTTTGCTCAAATTATTGGTGGATTAGTTGCTTATATAATGATTAATCTTTATGTTCCCGTAGGAAAAGAAGCATGGCTAATAACTAACCACACAGCGTCATTTTCAGGAATAGGTGAGCTGTTAGGCTCTGCATTTTTCTCTTTTGGTGTTTTTTCAACTATATATATAAAAATAAATAAAAACATCGTTGGTATTATTGTTGCCGTATCTCTTCTAATTGGGATCACTATTTCTCATAATGCATCTTATGGGGTTTTAAACCCAGTTATTGCTCTTGCAACAAAGGCTTGGAGTTTAGATTATTTATTAATGCCTTTTTTTGGTGCTTTAATTGGCTCTTTTGTTAGTAAGCTACTCTTCGATCACATTGATACCTTGGAAACCTCATCGTAAATTATAAGGTCGCCTCCGAGGGTTCTGTCGCAATTTGATTTGATGATATGATGCTGATTTTTGTTTAAGGTAAACCATGATCAACTTCAGCGGCCGTCATTTTAAGAAAGACCTGATTATGCACCTCAATTAGAAGAGCATTTCAACAAGTGTTATAAGCGCCAGCCTTGCACTAGTTGGCGTCTAGATGAAACCTACATTACAAGAATAGGCTCGCACAGCTCGCGACTTCGTAAGCGTCGCTACCTCGGTAGGTATTTTGCACCTCCAATGATGCAAAATCGCCGAGCAAAACGCGACGACTATAAACCCTCGGCTGCCCTCGTCACAGGGCATTACGTGCCTTGAATCGGCCACTACATACCCTGCTCTCAAATGGCGCTACGGCTCGTAAATATTTTTAGACACTCGTTACGCTTGCTACAGACCTTACGGTCTTCCGCAACTCCGCTCTGCTAAAAATCCTCACCTACCTCGGCCTACTCACCTCGTGCTTTGCACTCCTTGGCTCGCAGCGT
>LVCQ01000220.1 GCA_001644975.1 Piscirickettsiaceae bacterium NZ-RLO1 | reverse complement strand
GGGCGGTTTACTGCTGTGAGTATGATTTTATGAGTAGAAAGTTTTCTAATCTCTTGATAGATAATTAAGCGAGTTGCTGTTATTTTTTCTATTTTAAGTGATACCGTGAATTCATCGCTGCTGCGTAAGGAATTTTTATAGTAAATATCGCTATGAGTTAACACAAGATCAATTCCTTGCTCGTGAAATTTGATAAAATCAAAACCCTTGGTCTTAAAGTATTTGTGGCGTGTATGTTCAAGATAAGTAAGATATACTGCATTATTAACTATGGCTTGAGCATCAAGCTCACTGTCTTTAACTTCACTTTGCCAAATAAAAAGGGAAACTGTCATTTTTTTTATAATCTTACTTATTTTATATTTAAATTAATTACTGAGTAGGTTAGTGAGTTTCTAGCCCTATATCAGGGTATACCCTAAAGTATCATTGTGCCTTAGTTATTATTAGTATTAGAATATTGCAGGTTACATGTATGAGTCATAATACTCTAGGCTCCATAAATTACAATGAATAATATAAGGGTGATATTATGCGAATAAACAAGATCTTAGCTTTGATGGCAATAGGTAGTGTGTGTTTATTTAGTAGCTATGCTGCAACAGCGGTTACTTCAGAAAAAGCAGAAGCAATCACTTCAGCTCAAAAATCACCGGAGGATCGGTTATTAAGTGAGGTTTCACAAACAAAGTGGTTTAGTGAAGGACAGATAACAGCGACTCATCAGTTATATATGGTTGCAGAGCCTAATTGCTCAGTGTGTCATATTTTATATGATAAATTGAAGCCTTACGTTAAAAGTGGTCAACTACTAATTCGTTGGGTAATGGTGGCTTTTATTCGTGAAGATAGCGCAGGTAAGGTTGCAGCTATTTGGTCAGCGCAGAACCCAGTTAATGGGCTTGCAGAAGATGAAGCTGGATTTGACATGGCGAGAGAAAGTGGTGGCATTAAGCCAATTGCTGCGAATAAAATTCCGTTTAAGCAAATGATTGCTTTAAAGGGAAATATGATTTTCTTTCAAAATAGCGGGCTGACAGGAACTCCATCATTGATTTACCGTGATAAACAGGGTAAGAGTCAGGTGGGAAGCTTCCCACAAGGTGATATTCAAAGCTTTGTTAATCATTTAGGTAAACTGCCCTAAAGTTGAATTGGATAGTGAAACGTGATAAACGATAAGTAAAAAGAAAGGGGAAACCCTTTCTTTTTACTTGAACGCTCAGTCTTTAAAATGTCTTGATAAGCCAGACCAGCAATCAACATAGTCTTTTTGCTGCTGTTGATTCGCATAGTCAGTATATTGCCATACCTTATTTGACTCGAGCATAAAAGCCAGCGTTTGATTATAGTAGGTTGGCTCTAATTTTTGTGCAGATGCCGCTTCAAAGACTGTACTATCCGGACCATGGCCTGCCATACAGTTGTGAATGCTGATGCCGCCAGGCTCAAATCCTGTTGCTTTAGCGTCATAAATACCTTCAATAAGTCCCATACATTCACTCATAACATTGCGATGAAAGTAAGGAGGACGGAACGTATTCTCGACAGTTAACCAACGAGAAGGAAAGATAACAAAATCAATGTTTGCGGTTCCGGCTAATGCGCTGGGCGAAGTTAAAACTGTAAAAATGCTTGGATCTGAATGGTCACGATTAACTGCCCACACTGGTGAGAAGTCACTTAAATTATAGAGAAATGGGGTCAGATTGCCATGCCAGGCAACCACATCTAAAGGTGAGTGTTCAGTTTGAGAAATCCAAAACTTACCATTAAATTTCGTAATAATGTCAAAGGGGCCAGCTTTATCTTCATAGGCAGCATGGGGTGCAATGAAGTGACGTTCTTCGGTTAAGCCATTAGCACCAATGACTCCGCGATCAGGAAGAATAAATGGGTGGCCATAATTTTCATGTAAATAGCCGATAACAGGGCCATCGACATCAATACGTAAGCGAACACCACGAGGAACAATCGCAATGCTACCGGGTTTTACTGTTAGTATACCAAACTCAGTATGCAGGGTGAGTGTACCAGCTGATGGAATAAACAGCATCTCAGCGTCACTATTATAGAAGTAACGAGTCATGCTGCTATTTGCTGCATATTGATGAACTGCACCACCATCAAAAGCACTGATAGAACCATTGACTGTCACTGTTTTGATCCCATCAAGAAAATCTGTTACCTGATCAACGTGCTTTAATGGAGACAGACGTAGCTGTGTTGGTGGTGTGTAAAATGCTTGATGATGTGCACTTTGCCAACTAGGCACATTAAAACTTTCAAAACGTCCAGCATGTTGCACAGAAGGGCGAATACGATAAAGCCAGCTAAAACGATTCTGATGACGAGCCATGGTAAAAGCGGTACCATTTATTTGTTCAGGGTAAAGGCCAAGAGGGGTTTGTTGCGGACTGTTTTGATTTAACGGTAATGCCCCTTTTTTTGCTTCTGTTTGAAAATGATTACCAAAGCCGGTTAAATGATATATGCTCTTGTCCATAACTACAGCTCCATTCATATTATTTAAATTCGCCTCTCATCTTATCGAGCTTTAAAGCAATAGGCAAAAAACATTATAATGCTCCCGAGTTTTCAGACAGAATAGTTTAACGATTTATTCCTGAAAGGTTAAAATGATGCTTAACATTTTAGGAGCTATGATATGAGTCAAAAAAGAAAGAAGCCAAGCGCTGAATTTAAAACTAAACGTAAGCG
>LVCQ01000219.1 GCA_001644975.1 Piscirickettsiaceae bacterium NZ-RLO1 | reverse complement strand
CGGAGGGCGTTACAATAGCTGCTGTTACTTATCCAGTATTAAACTATAGTCAAAATAATTGTAAAACGTTAAAGGTGAGTGGAGCTCGCTTTTATCCACCATTAGAGTGGACAGATAAAAATAACCAATTAGCCGGAGCTGGTTATGTAATTACTAATTATGTAATTACTAAAAAAATCTTATCTAAACTCGGTGTGAAACCTGTGATTGTGAGAGGTGGGGGTATTGCTCGTACATTAAGTATTATGGAAAATACGAGTAATATTGATATGATTACAAGCATCACTTATAACAAAGATCGAGCGAAGTTTTTAGACTATATTCAACCGGCCTATACAAAAGATCAGCTAGCAATCTTTGTAAAGAAAGGCGAAGACTTTCGCTGCGAGCCAAGGAGTGCAAAGCACGGGGTGAGTAGGCCGAGGTAGGTGAGGATTTTTAGCAGAGCGGAGTTGCGGAAGAGCGTAAGGTCTGTAGCAAGCGTAACGAGTGTCTAAAAATCTTTACGAGCCGTAGCGCCATTTGAGAGCAGGGTATGTAGTGGCCGATTCAAGGCACGTAATGCCCTGTGACGAGGGCAGCCGAGGGTTTATAGTCGTCGCGTTTTGCTCGGCGATTTTGCATCATTGGATGTGCAAAATACCTACCGAGGTAGCGACGCTTACGTCTTATGTTAATTGGCGTGATTTAAAAAACAAGCCTGGAGCAGCGATACTTGGAGCGACAGCCGAAAATGAACAGTTTAATTATGCATTGAAGAGAAAATTAAGTATTACTTGGGTCAATAATGCTGAAGCTGCTTTTGCTATGTTAATGAAAGAGCGTGTTGAATATGCGATTGCACCAAAGTTCACAGGAATTATAGAGATTAATAAACAATATAAAAATAATATTACTTCATTAGAGAATAAAGTTGCTGATATTGGTATTTATTTTGCCTTTGCTAGAAAGTCGGCTTGTTTAAGTATGATGCCTAAATTTAGATTAGAGCTGGAGAATATAATGAAAAGCGGCGAAGTGATCGATATCGCCCTCCGTCATCTAATCGTTGTTCGATATAAAAACGATCTTTTTCATTTAAGTGCCGATAAACCATCTCTACCCTCTAAGTCAAAAGGCGAACTAGAGAGTTTATCTGTATGAATATGAACTCTCTACTGAGTGTTGCACTTCAGATGACGGAGGGCGTTATTTATCCGTAACTACGTAAGCAAGACTTCGCTAATTTAATTTTAGTTATAACATTATACCATTATCTGAACTAAGCTAGTCCGATTAAAATCTAATAAAGTAATGAATAAAAAATATGAATATATATGTTATTAATTTTAAATAAGGTTATGTTTTGCATCATAATCTTAACTGTCACTATCAATTACATGCCTATCTATCCTAAAGAAGGAGAACAACCTAGGCCAGAAGAAACAGCTCATCAGTTGAGCCTTGAGCTACCAGAGCAGAGCCTCTATTCGCTGAATTCAACCAAAACAAAACCCGCCGCAGTAGAAAACTACTTTATTAAAGATGATGTTATGTATTCAATTCAACTAGAGGCACCTGATCCAATATCATGGCTTAATCAAACAAAAAAAATTGAGCTGATGGATATTAATGGCTTATATTTAGTTGAATTTCAAGAAATACGTTATCATTACTCATCAGAAAGATTGCATCTTGAGTATCATATTAAGCCTTATCAACAAAGCGTATTCTTCTCATTGTATTACTATCTTTACTAAAAGCCTAAGTTATAATAACTGCTAGCCCTGATATTAACTAAATAGAATCAATATGTTTTTTCATAAAGCTTTCCATTACTGTTTGTAAAATCACAGGAGTTTCTTGCATTGGATAATGTCCTGACTCTATTTCAACAAACTCAATATTGTCATGCCACTGGTTAAAGCGCTGTTTTTGTGCATCAATCTTTTCTTCTTCTAAGTCATATTTTCCACAAACAATTAAAAAGGGTAATGAAATGCGTTCTAATTCATATGAGAAATCTTGCGCTGTAAACATTTCTAAATAGCCACGAGCGGCGGCTGGTGTGCGTGTTTGTCGTGATTCTCGCCATTTGAATTGTTGCCATTGACTAGATAGTCTATTACCAAAAGCAATATTAAATAGTTCAATTGCTTTGTCATCATTTGAAATGGAGTCAATAACTAATTGCTTAAATTCATCTGGCATTTTGAAGCACTCCGCAGAAACTGCGCCAATAGCAACAGCACTCTTGATTCGTTCTGGAATATCGATAGCCATACGGTGAGTTACAATACCCGTCATAGAAAAGCCAATGACATGAAATTTATCCCAGCCTAATGTTTCTAATAATTCTAATGTATCAGCAACAATTTCTTTCGCCGTATACTCACCTTGCAGGTGCAAAGAACGCCCATAACCTCTGACATCAATAAAGGCATAGGTAAAAGTATCTGTATCTAAAAAAGGTTGTGTCGGTAACCAGCTACTGCAATCTCCCATCCAGTCGTTATAAACAACTACTTTTTCTTTCGCTGCGAGCCAAGGAGTGCAAAGCACGGGGTGAGTAGGCCGAGGTAGGTGAGGATTTTTAGCAGAGCGGAGTTGCGGAAGACCGTAAGGTCTGTAGCAAGCGTAACGAGTGTCTAAAAATCTTTACGAGCCGTAGCGCCATTTGAGAGCAGGGTATGTAGTGGCCGATTCAAGGCACGTAATGCCCTGTGACGAGGGCAGCCGAGGGTTTATAGTCGTCGCGTTTTGCTCGGCGATTTTGCATCATTGGATGTGCAAAATACCTACCGAGGTAGC
>LVCQ01000218.1 GCA_001644975.1 Piscirickettsiaceae bacterium NZ-RLO1 | reverse complement strand
CGTAACACATTTAGAGCCCTTATTAGTAATCAGCTCTCTTATTTTTATGTCATCATAAGCTTTATCAGCAATAATTTGATCAAACCTTATTGAAGTGAGTAATCCCAATGCCTGAGGAGCATCATGTGCTTGCCCTCGTGTCAGTACAAAATCTATAGGATAACCCAATCCCTCAGTTAAAACATGGACTTTTGTACTGAAGCCTCCACAACTACGATCTAAAGCTTGGTTAATCCCTTTATCTTTTTTTATATCCTGCAGAACAAGCATGAGCTCGAACCACTGTTGAATCAATCATGCCTGAATCTAGTTCAGGTGTTTGCACAGATATAAAAAGAGCATCCCAAACGCCTCTGCTACTCCAACGGCTAAACCGTTTATAAACACTATTCCAATATCCATAATGTTCCGGTAGGTAACGCCATTGAGAGCCCGTACGGAGAATCCATATAACGGCTTCGATAAATAAACGACACTTTCTTTCTGAGCCACAGTAAATGCCTGGGAAGTCTTTTAAAAATAAATAAATTTCGTCCCACTGCTTTTGTTCTAATAATTTTGGCATCATTGCTTCCAAGCAAAATACTACTTATTCTCATGAGTTATATGGAAATGTCAACGGAGCCTAGATAACTAGATTAATAAAAGCCCCTGCCATCTCAATATTTAAAGGGGCTACATTATACACTCACCGACTAATCAATTAAGCAGCTGATTGAGCAAAATTTTTTCCTGCATTTGCCATAATGAACTGCCCTGTCGCAATAAAGGGCGCAACCATACTATTCACAATTTGTGACTTTTCCGCATGATTAAAGCTACATGCTTGCAACAAAAGCACCGCAAACAACACCGCCCCGGCTCTCGCCAGCACTTTTAGATAGATGTTTTTCAACATAAAAATTAAATTATACACCTAGACCACAACACAACAGACTATACACCAGCTCTTAACACGAACAAAGAAACCGCCAATTTAAATTTAAAATACACCATAAAAAACAAAAGGTCATGAAAATTCATTATTGCAAAAATAATAAGACTTGTGGTTATATAAGTTGATTATTAGCTGCATATTGAGCCCATATTTTGAATTTTAACTAACTTACATTTAAAAACCTATAGGAGATTATATGAATCAGGATAATAAGATTGGGCTATTTTCAGTGATTGTCATCGCAGTCACCTCAATGATTGGTTCAGGCTGGCTATTTTCAGCACAGCTTAACGCCCAGCTGGCAGGAAATTATGCATTTATTGCCTGGATCATTGCCGCCGCAGTTGCAATTATTGTCGGGCTTTGCTTTTCTCGGCTCTGCATCCTTTTCCCTGAAAGAGGCATTAATGCAAAATGCACATCAATCAGTCATGGTAAAGACTTTGGTATGATTTTTGCCTTTGCCATCTGGTTTGGACTTCTCGCGATGATCCCCACAGAAGCACAAGCAACAACGCAATATCTAAGCCCTTTCATCAAATTTGCCACACTATATCAAAACGATGCTCTAACCATCACAGGCAAATTTGCTGCACTAGTTATCCTTCTGATTTATTTTATCATTAACTACTTTGGTATCACTCTACTTGCTAAAGTCAATAATATCTCCACAGTATTTAAAGTCTCTATTCCTCTTTTAACAATCACCATCTTACTTGCTGCTCACTTTGATACAACAAACTTTAACCTAAGTGCTAATGCCAATGAATACACCCTAAAAGCAGTTAAAACTGCTTTAATTGGCGCCGGTCTAATTTATGCCTTTAATGGCTTTCAAGTCGTCGCCGCTTTTGCCAGTGAAATTAAAAATCCACAACGCAATGTACCTCTTGCAATTATTATTTCTATTCTCTTTACGCTTGGCATCTATATGCTTTTACAGCTTGCCTTTATGGGGGCAATTCCAACAGAGATTGCAATAAAAGGCTGGTCTCAATTAAATTTTAACAGCCCATTGGTCAATTTAACCATGCTACTGGGCCTTAATTTTATTGTTATTGCCTTAATTGCCGACTCTATTGTCAGCCCATCAATTACCGGTATGACCTACTTAGGTGCCTGTTCAAGAATGCTCTATGCCATGGCAGAACAAGGCCAAATGCCACGCTGGATTGCTAAACTGTGCCCAAAGCATAACCTTAGCAAACGCTCTCTTATTCTTAACTTTATTATTTCTGCCATTATCTTATTTAATAGCTCAAGTTGGGCCGCCCTAATGGTCCTTACTACTGCCTTTAATATTCTCGGCTATATCGGTGCACCGCTGGCTCTGGGCGTTCTGGATAAAAAACGCCGTTTTTTTTATGGTGTTGTCTTTGTCATGCTCGGCCTATTGCTAAGCACGCTAAACACTCAAGATTTTATCCTCAGCAATTTAGCTATTTCAATCATGATGGTCATTTATGCTGGAGTTCAGCTTAGAAATGGCAAACGCTTTAACCTGAGAAGCTTTTCCTTTATCGCTTATTTGTGGATCTTAATGCTTGTTGCTCATCTTAACTGGGCGGTTATTATGCTTGCCTTCGCATTCTTCTTTTATGCCACCGGAGAAAAATTCACTCAACAATCAAAGACTCTTAATCCTCCAGAACCAAAATTTACCAGCGCATAACACATAAACAATCAAACTCGAATTCAGGCAGCGTTAAAAAATAATAAACGCTGCCCTCAGATGAAAACTAACAAAATATTAATAATTAATAAAGCTTTTAGTTGATTATAAACACTAATTTTACATAAATAATTAATAATAAAAGAAAATTTGCTAAGAAATAAAAATCCAGTTAGTTTATAAAAAAATAATTAAGCCAACTAAACCGCCC
>LVCQ01000217.1 GCA_001644975.1 Piscirickettsiaceae bacterium NZ-RLO1 | reverse complement strand
GTTACTGGCATACATTGTTAAACCTACTCTGGGTACTTATGTGCAAGGTACAACTTCAATTTATTGAATTAACATATAGTGCAACCAGTAGTCAAGAGGCTCTGTCGCAATTCTTTTTAAAAAATAGCTTTTGTTATACTGTGCCGGTCAAGTCATATTGGACACTTTTAATTGAGACTTTTCAAAATTAATAGGCGATAGGTTACCATTGGCGGTTCTGTCGCAATTTGATTTGATGATATGATGCTGATTTTTGTTTAAGGTAAACCATGATTAACTTCAGCGGCCGTCATTTTAAGAAAGACCTGATTATGATGGCGATTCGTTGGTATGTTGCTTATACGATTTTGTCGCAATTTGAGATTTACAGGTAAAAACACTTTCCTTTGGACGCAGTTAAGCTGCGAGCAAGTAAAATTGCTCGTATGCTGCCTTATCATGGTGGCAGTGCATCTGTTTTTTCTTCAGCATGCGGTAGAGTTCAACACCTGCAATCGTGGCCTTAGCTCCTTGAACTGATTTAAATACCAGTGCTGCATTCATCTTCTTTTTTACCGGACGATGGTCCTGCTCAATAATATTATTGAGATATTTGATCTGGATAATGTCTATCATCATAGACCATAAACCCAAAGTGAAAAGCAAATAATTGAACATTGTAATACCTGCCGTATTCGCACCACTTTTATCAATCACAATTTTGTCAGGAATCACATTGCTTGAGGCGGTTGCCTTCTTTAAAAAATCATAAGCAGCCGCTTCATCTCGGCGCTCTGAAAGGGAAAAGTCTATGGTATCCCCATGTTTATCAATGGCTCGATATAAATAATACCATTGGCCTTTGATCTTAATGTAAGTCTCATCCAGACGCCAACTAGCCCCAGGTTGGCGCTTATAGCGCTTCTTAAATCGTCCCTCTAGCTGTGGAGTATACTCAACAACCCAACGATGAATCGTTGAATGATCAACTTGAATACCACGCTCAGCCATAAGTTCTTCGATGTCACGATAGCTCAACGTATAAGCGATGTACCACCGAATGGCCATCATGATCAGGTCTTTCTTAAAATGACGGCCGCTGAAATTGATCATGACTACACCTTAAACAAAAACCAGCATTATACCATCAGCTCAAATTGAGACAGAACCGGAGGATTCTTTTACCTTAAATTTACAAAAAAGTAATATTTTTTACTAAAAAAAAAGTATTACTTTTAGTGAAAAATGTTATCTTATAGACATATCTATCTGATCGCAGACAGATCAACACAGCTTTAAACGTGGATAATTATAACTAATTAATTAGGTAGGAAATAATGAGTAATTTTATCCCATCTGACAAAATATCGGATATATATATTAATATATTAACTATTTTTAAGAAGATCGATGAAAAAAAGCCAAAATATGCTAATCATGTATCAAATGCCTATTTGGCTATATATGAATTAAGAGAGTTATCTTTAAAAAAATATCTTACTATAGATATGAAAAAATTATCGTTACTAATTGATGAAATTAAACTTTCCTTAGAATCTATTGTTAATGCCAAACAAAAAGCTTGCAAAAAAATTCATAAATTACATATATTAATAAATAATGATTTGTATTTTATATATAAAACAGCTAGTGAAGAACTAAAAAAAATAACTATTTCAAAATTTGAAAAAGAAATAAATCAGTTATATCCAGTTATTAATTATCCAGATTGTTCGTTAAAAGATAAGTCAACATTAAAGGAAGTTGATACTAATAAACAATCCAAATACTGTGATTTAGATTCAATGCTATTATATAAAAAACAACAAATTTATTTACTCAAGAAAGAAAGTTTTAAAATTAAGACTGATATAAATCAAAGCAATGACTTATTAATTGATATTATTTCGACCTTAGAAAAAAGGTAAAACTAAACTATATTTTGCCGAAAATATTCAATAAAAATATTACCGAGAAAACTAATAATTCAACTGATATAAATCATGTAAAATAATTACTAAAATCGCTATTTTTATATTTTAATAAATTAAAGAGTTAATAATGCCAAAGTTTAAAAAACTTTTTTTAAAAAGTAGAAGTGATGATACTAAAAATTCTGTTGGTTTTATGAAGCAAAGGAATAGCGAAGAATCAAGAGATTTTATGAAGAAATTTATTTCAGGAAAAGATATTTTAGATTATTTTAAACAAAAATTAGAAGAAAAAATAGAATTATTATCTGATGATAATAGTGATCATGTAGTTTTTAATGAGGCATATAAATGCTACTCATTTATAATGAAGCATTCCTTAAATAATTGGAATTATTTATTTGAGTTTAGTAATTTAAGAAGACAGGAATCATTTAAAAAAAATCAAGAAAAATTTAATGCAAAAAAGTCTAATGTTCAAGAATTATCTGAGTCTTTATCTCAAGTTCAGATTCATGCGAATGTTACTAGTAGTAAAATTATTAAGGAAGCAGAAGCTCAAGCGAGTATTTTACATGATGCTCTAATAGCTGATGACGATTTAATGAAGGATGTGAAAAAGACTCAGCTTGAGTCTAGAAAAAAGAGTCTTATCATCCTGTATAAGGAAGAGTTACGTTTAGGAAAAGATAATCCATTGTTATTACTCAGTAATTTAAGTTTAGAAAAAAAAACCATGTTTAAAAGTATGGTTGATAATCATCAATCGATGAAAGATTATCAATTAAAAATTGACCATGCTTCTTTTTCAAGCACTCTTTTTAATACTCATTCAAGTACTTTAAAAGATGATAATTCATCTAGTATGAGCAATGAAAATGGTCCTGCCTCAATTTGAGCTGATGGTATCGTAAGCGTCGCTACCTCGGTAGGTATTTTGGGCA
>LVCQ01000216.1 GCA_001644975.1 Piscirickettsiaceae bacterium NZ-RLO1 | reverse complement strand
ATTATATTTAGCTTTGCTCTGAGTCTTCTGTCATAGTATGCGCTTGAGTGCGGCGTGTTGTGCGTTTTTCTTTTACTTTGACTAGTTGTTTAGTTACTTTACTGATTGCTAAGCTTAAAATATGATACATATCACGGCCGTCGGCGTGAGATACTAAATTATGCCCTGGAATTGCAACCTTAACCTCTGCTTTATTAAGCCCAGACTGATGGGTAAGCACGACATCCGCATGCAAAATTTCTTCAGAATGCTGTGATAATTTACCAAGCTTTTGTTTAGTAAAATTACGTAAAGAATGAGATAGAGGAATATGATGGCCTGTTACTGTAACTTGCATATAAAACTCCTGCATGCAGTTGATTGAGCTAATTGCCGTCTACAGTACTAAGCTATGGCTTTTTTTATTAAATTTCAAGAGGGAAGTGTAAATTAATATTGATAAATAAAAACAGCAATGAATAAGTTATAAAACTATGATTACATTAAGGTGGCTGTAGGGCTATTAGCTTAGATGTCTAGCATGCGGTAATTATTAATGTGGTACTCAGTGCTATTTAAATTAAAGAGTGTATAATTGGGTTTGGTAACAGGGTCTTTTATGGCTTTTATTTATGGGAAAGAATCAAGTAAAATAAAGTCAAATAAAATAATGGTTTGATTTTAAAATGTTTTCACTACTTTTAACAATGTTGATACGATTGTATCAGTTGATAGTCAGCCCTTTATTGGGGCCTCGCTGTCGTTTTTATCCTTCATGCTCTCATTACGCGATTGAAGCAATACAAACTCATGGTTTTTTTCGTGGAATAGCTTTGACAGTCAAGCGCTTACTGCGTTGCCATCCGGGGTGTGAGGGCGGGATTGACCCTGTTCCTGAAAAAACGACTAAATCCTGTGAGAAATAAGCCGATATAGTCATAGTCCGTATTATAATGTGTAGGAGTGAATAGAGTGGATGGCTTATCTGTTAATTCAACGAACTCTGCTCTGGCTGCTATGTATAAAGCATCTGTACAAGCTGCGATGCTAAAGGCGAGTCAGGATATTCAAGGGGCTGCAGTACTCAGCTTGCTTGCTTCAGTGGTTATGCCTCCTGCAGCTCCAGTAGGCGCTATGGGAAATAACGTCGATATTCATATTTAAAGCGTACTTTAGTAAACTGTATTAATTGAAAATGATGAATAAAGCAGCCTGCGTATAGCAGGCTGTACTTGCTGATCATGTAGGTAAGGGTGGATTTATTAGCTTAAAAGTTGTAGCTAATGCCGATTGTGACCATATCAACAGAGGCAACTTGGTTGATATCATTTTTAATTTCTTCTGCTTTACAATCAATGGCTGGTTGATTACCAAAAATATGGCTAGCAGTTACATTTAAACCGATGCCATTGGCAAATTCATAGCCTGCACCAAGAGCAACTTCTGGGAGGACTTTATTGTTATTTTTGAATACAGCTTTAAAGGCATTGCTGCCAGAAGTTTTTTGAGTAACATAGGCAAGACCGGCTTTACCAAAAACATTCCAGTTCGGTGTGAAGTTATATTGAATAACCCCTAAAAGATCAAGACTATTGCCACTGTACTTGAGTGTCATTGTGCCATCTTTATTAGTCATTGAGTATTTACTGTTGGCGTAGGTGGCATAACCTAGCTCAATACCATAATTCAAGGAGTCTTGGCTCCAAAGATAACCGGCATTAATGCGGCCTGCAAAACCACGAGACGATTGGCTATAACTATAAGTATCGGGGTATTTATTTTTAAAGTTTACGCTAGGTGTATCCATTCCGCCATAGCCAAGGTTTAAACCAATATAAGCGCCAGGCTTTGCAGCTAGTGCAGATGCTGAAATTAAGAGCGCTGTAATTGCAGTTAATTTTATAAGTGCTTTCATTAAATTTGCCTTTATTTTTTAAATATAATAGGTGGTGGCATATAGAATCATTTATATTATTTTTTTTAAATCTTAATTTTTTTTAAATTTTTATACTTTATTGATAAATAAATATTATTTTTTAATAAAATGCGCGTTGCTAGGGCTAAAGTAGCTTATAAGTGATTATGTTAGTTTTATAGCGAGATTAAAGTTCAAAATAATATTTTTAGGTATTTTTTTTATTGTGTTATTTAATAAGAATGGGCTTGATGATTTTGAGTGCTCAGTGATTTAAAATTAGGGTTGCAGCCCTATAAAAAAGAGCTGCTGAGACTTTATTATTATCTAGTGAGATATTTTAATACATTAGAAATTGTAGGTGATACCTACAGTGATCATATCGATAGGGGCAACTTTATTGACATCATCTTTAATTGATATGATGTTGTTGGAAACCTGTGGTTTAGTACCAAAGGTATGACTGGCCATAACATTTAGACCAATACCATTGTTAAACTCATATCCAGCGCCAAGGGCAAACTTAGGCCGCATTTTGCTTTTACTATCAGCGGCAAGACTGAGGATGCTATCCCCAGTTGTTTTCTGGCTGACATAGGAAAGACCGCCTTTACCGAAGATATTCCAGTTTGGGTTAATGTTATATTGAATAACGCCTAAGAAATCAAGGCTGCTGCCACTGTAGGTGAAGTTATCTTTTTTGCCAAAAGATACTGCGGTGTACTGGTTATTAGCATAAGTACTATAACCTAGTTCAAGACCATAGTTTAAGGCGCCTTTGTTCCAAAGGTAACCGGCATTAATGCTACCTGCAAGACCGCGCGATGAATGGCTATCATTTGCAAGATTCTCCAGCGTTGTAAGGTCAAGAGTAGGAGTATCCATTCCACCATAACCTAAATTAAGGCCAATATAAGCGCCTGGCTTTGTCGCTATAGCTAAATCCTAAATGTATGG
>LVCQ01000215.1 GCA_001644975.1 Piscirickettsiaceae bacterium NZ-RLO1 | reverse complement strand
ATCACCTCTGACAACGGAACAGAGTTTGCGGGTCATGAGGACATTTCAAAGATCACTGAAGCAAACTTTTACTTTGCTAGACCTTATCGTTCTTGTGATAGAGGTCTAAATGAACACACAAATGGTTTGATAAGGCGTTTTCTACCTAAAGGGACGGATTTTAATGAAATTAGTGACAAAGAAATAGCAAAAATAGAGCATACATTGAACACCAGAAGAAGAGCGAGTTTGAATTATCGCTCACCTAATCATGTTTTTTTAGAGTATTTGATGGCGGCTTAGTATAGAGTAGTGTTGCACTTCAGATGACGGAGGGCGAAATACTATGATATTGCGGCCAAGTGAAGAGGAATCAGGATCCAATTTGAAATAAAATATTTTCACAATATTCTCACTTATACCAGGACAAAAGCCAGTTTTTAAATATGCATTAAGCCTTTTATCGTGCTCAATGTAATGAAAAGATGATTATTTTTCTCACACACCCACTTATAAATTATATTCAGGAGGTTCTTTGATAATTTTCTAAAATTAGCGAACCTAAACTTCTTAACTCGCCATTAGCAAGATATATTAAAACTATATTTTTTGTTATCGATTAATTTTAACTTTTTTTAAAAAACGCCACCAAGCTCTGACTACCCTACAGAGAATCAACTTAGAACCCGAGAAGCGTGTTCACTAAAAACATTGTTTGATACGCTTTGTTTTTCATGCTAGAGCTTCAATTAATCAAAATTTTAGCTAAAAAACTTTACGTTTATACTGAACCCTGTTTGTGCTATATTTTAACTTTATTAAATAATGCACCATAAACACAAGAAAGTAGCAAAACTGTGCATCATCATGCACTACTTATCTGTATCATCTACATCCAGAATGATTGAATTTAACCATTTACCATCACCAGTCACTCGCCTACTTTTATCAAAATAATAACAACCGGAGCCTTGCCCTAATGACTGTGACCACACCATGCAACCGAGCAAAACTCACACTCTTTGTCTCAGCCATTGCCGTTATCGCCGCAGCAATAGAAACCGACTTATTTATTCCAAGCTTACCAGCGATGCAACACTATTATTTGGCATCTTCCAACCAAATTCAGCTCCTGATCAGCATGAACTTTTTGGGACTTTGCATCTCAAGCCTATTTTATGGCCCACTCGCAGATAGCTATGGCCGCAAACCCATCTTACTGACCGGTCTCGTTATCTTTGTTTTTGGCGCTGTTGGCTGTGTATTTTCACCTTCATTAAACACTATTATCTTCTGGCGTTTTATTGAAGGCATCGGCAGCGGTGCCTGCTTTGTCATCCCTGGAGCTATCATCTTTGACTTATATAGTAAAGAGGCAGCCGCACGTATTTTAGGCATCCTCAACAGTATAATTACAGTTGCTATGGCAGCCTCACCGTTAACTGGTGGTTTTATTCACACTCAATTTGGCTGGCGTGCTAACTTCTTATTTTTAGCTCTTGTCGCCATACTCGCCTTGCTTCTTGCTATTTTTCTCATTAAAGAGTCACTCCCTAAAAAAAGCAGAACTCCCCTGCACATCAAATCAATTACTCATGGCTATTATCGACTGATAACCCATACTGAATCACTTAGCTACTTACTGATTATCTGCTGTGTGTTTGGCGCTTACATGGTCTATATTTCGGGACTGTCCTTAATTTTCGTCAATCATTTGCACATTTTAGAATCGGTCTTCCCTTACTATCAAGGTGCGGTCTTACTTGCTTTTGCTGCAGTCAGCATGGCGTGTGGACGCATTATTCTATTATTAGGTATGAAAAAGGCCTTACATTACAGCACTATTACCATGGCCATTGGCGCTATCTTGTTACTGCTCACCGGGTTATTTTTCGCTAATTCAGCCCTGCTCATCACCATCACCATGTCTATATTTGCCGCAGGTGTCGCTTTAATGTTAACCATTATCTTTGGTAACTATATGGAAGTGATTCCAGAAATTAAAGGTATTGCCTCCGCCTTATGTAATGCTCTACGCCTCTGCGCCGCAGCATTATTTGTTGGTCTTGCCGGTTTACTCTTTACCGGAACGATTACGCCTATTGCCATTTTTATCTTTACTCTGGCAATCATCAGCACAGTAATCTTAGTCTGGCTACAAAGAAAAAATGGTGGCACTTATGAAGATCAAAAAGACGAGCCTCAGCCCTGCCAACAGCGATAACCATATTATTACCACATAAAATACATTACAGAGAGTCGTAGCCAACGTTCATTTGCATAAGTATATGCATGAAAGAAATGCGTAAGCGTCGCTACCTCGGTAGGTATTTTGCACATCCAATGATGCAAAATCGCCGAGCAAAACGCGACGACTATAAACCCTCGGCTGCCCTCGTCACAGGGCATTACGTGCCTTGAATCGGCCACTCCATACCCTGCTCTCAAATGGCGCTACGGCTCGTAAAGATTTTTAGACACTCGTTACGCTTGCTACAGACCTTACGCTCTTCCGCAACTCCGCTCTGCTAAAAATCCTCACCTACCTCGGCCTACTCACCCCGTGCTTTGCACTCCTTGGCTCGCAGCGGTGGCATTTTCCTAAAAATCGCGACGGCCTCAGCTAAAGTTACCCCCGCAAGAGGCTGTCTTGATAGGGGCAAGGCAAAACTAAAGTATCACGCACATGTCATCTTTACTTTTATCCCATGCAGTCGGATCTTCAGATTCTTTCATCACAAAGCCAGCAATCAGTGTAGAAGTTTCTTGAGGAATTTCAGGGTCTTGTTCTTAATCTAGTATAAGTAGATTTAAAATATCACTTTTTGGGGTAATATAGCTAAATCCTAAATGTATGGCATAATAATTTATTGAATAATTGTAGAATTAAACAAGGAATGTGTCATGGGATATCCAGTTGAATTCAGACGGAAAG
>LVCQ01000214.1 GCA_001644975.1 Piscirickettsiaceae bacterium NZ-RLO1 | reverse complement strand
GGGCGTTGACTATCTTACTCTATACCAATTTGTACATTAAATTTTGATCAGGAAAAGTTTTTATTAATTTAATATAGACCTGCATTGTAAGTTTTCAAGCCATATACGACAATAATAACGACGATGAGAAAGATGAAAAGCCACCATGACTTCATAAGTTCTCCAAACTTTGTTTTTTCTACCGTAACACTTTCTATTGCAAATAGATATATTGAAACTTGTTTGTTATATCTTAAAAGATTAGTTTAATTAATATTAAGCACTTCTTGAATTCATTACAAATCTTTAAACTGCTCAGAAGGGATAAAACAAAAATTTTTCATTTTAGTACTTTTCACTTCTCCATTTACTACTTTTTTTCTCATTTTCTCAAGTGAAACTCCCATGGTACGTGCGGCTTCACTCTGTGAAAAATATACAGTATTTACGTCTAAGTAAGAAATAAAATCGGGTGCACTATCAACATAAACTAAAGTCAACCTTTTCATACCTATATGAGGTTGATTGAATTTACGAAGTTTCTCATTATTAACAAGCGCATAAGCGTCTTGAATTCTCATTTCATTAATTTTTGCATAATCTTCAATTGTAATTAGTTTCAATATAACCTCAACCTAGTTGGACACTATAACTTAAAATTTATAGTTTTCTAAAGCCATCGAAGTATTTTAGATGCTAAAGTTAATTTTCTTTAGATACGACTCTAATCATAGTCACTAATTTCATTATAAAAGTTTATCGGCTATGCGGCAATTTTATTTCGTAAGCGTCGCTACCTCGGTAGGTATTTTGCACATCCAATGATGCAAAATCGCCGAGCAAAACGCGACGACTATAAACCCTCGGCTGCCCTCGTCACAGGGCATTACGTGCCTTGAATCGGCCACTACATACCCTGCTCTCAAATGGCGCTACGGCTCGTAAAGATTTTTAGACACTCGTTACGCTTGCTACAGACCTTACGGTCTTCCGCAACTCCGCTCTGCTAAAAATCCTCACCTACCTCGGCCTACTCACCCCGTGCTTTGCACTCCTTGGCTCGCAGCGACTGCATCAAGTGTTATTCAATTTCGAGAAAACAATCACGGGCCTGCTCAACTGCAAGTTTTCTTTGATGGCGAAAATGCAACGCCTAGCAACATGCAACTTGTCGCACAGGTTATCGGGGGCGGCATTCAATACTACGGTTTAACAACACAAGGCGGCAGCCCTTTCGGCTTCGATGATATTTCAAGCGGCTTTGATGATGGCCGTTTAACCGCTGAATTTTTACTTAATTAAATAGGAACACTATGAGCTTAGAACGCCCTACAACTTACCCAGATTTTGCGATGAAAGATTGCACTGACCCGATTAGTGGCCAGCCAAATGTAGAAGCAATCCCTCAAACTCTCATCGACTACGGCTATGCATTCAGAGATAAGCCAGAGTTTAATAAATTTAATTACATTTTTAGAAGCGTGGCGCAGTGGATTCGTTACGTTGATGAAGTCACACAGAGCTTTGGTTATTTGCCGTTTAATTTTGGCCAAGATGCAACGACTACAACAGGCCTCATTTTCGGTTATCTGCAAGGCTCAGTGACGCAAAACAATGAAAGCATTACCGTGCCAGCAGGGACGGTTACACTTACAGCAAGCACAACAAACATCGTGTATGTTGATCTAACCGACACAACAGTAAAAGCAACAGATGCATCACTTCCAGACAATGCAAACGATGTCGAACTCTATGAGATCACTACAGACGCAAGTCAAATTAAAAACATTGTTGATAAACGAACTTGGATTAATGAAACTGCCAGCCATCAAATTAACTGGGGTAACTCTAGTGTTGCTGTTAAAAATCAAAACGGTGAAGTTGATATTAATGTTGCTGGCTCTACCGTATTCAAAGCAACTAACTCGCAAGTTATTTCTAACAATCCGTTTAAGGCACTATCGGGAATAACATTTGCAGATAACACAACGCAGAGCACCGCCGCTTATAATTTACCTGAGTATGACGGTACAGCTCGTACACTCTCATCCAATAACGATTTAAACACTATTTTTACGACAGGGATTTACTGCGGCATTCCAAAAAACAACCCGATTAATGATACAAGCCCGAGCGGCGAGTGGTTCAATTTTTTTATTATCGGCGACGGTAAAAAATCAGCGTCACAGTTTGCAATTCCTTGGTCAAACTTGTCTCGTGGTGTTTGTGTTAGAACCACACAGAGCGGGTCAAGTGGCTGGTCAGAATGGGAACGACTCAATACACAGGATAAGATTTACAGTGACGGAAAATCCAAAGTAAGCTTTGATAGTGATAACGCAATTTGTTTTTATTATGAGAACAAAAAAGTAGCATCGATTAATGGCAGCGGTCTTACATTCAGCGATGGCAGCACTCAAAACGTAGCATCCCCCGCAGTCGCAAAAAATTATAATGGAGATACCTGCGGCATTTATGTTGATAGCCTTGGCGATTGGAATCTAGTTAATCAAACCGGTTTCTTTATCTGCACAAACAAAGAAATGAAAAACTCACCCAGCTTAGAAACTACAAAAGATCATTGGTGGACTGCTAACGTTGTGCGTGTACCTAACTCTCCAGATTTAACGCAAACAATTACAGGCTTAGCCGTAGACGGTACATCCCCTACTTTTGTGCGTATCTATACAGAAAGTGCCGAATGGACATCCGTAAGCGTCGCTACCTCGGTAGGTATTTTGCACATCCAATGATGCAAAATCGCCGAGCAAAACGCGACGACTATAAACCCTCGGCTGCCCTCGTCACAGGGCATTACGTGCCTTGAATCGGCCACTACATACCCTGCTCTCAAATGGCGCTACGGCTCGTAAAGATTTTTAGACACTCGTTACGCTTGCTACAGACCTTACGGTCTTCCGCAACTCCGCTCTGCTAAAAACGCCC
>LVCQ01000213.1 GCA_001644975.1 Piscirickettsiaceae bacterium NZ-RLO1 | reverse complement strand
GGGCGATTTCAAGAATAGGCACGCTTTGCGGGCGACCGTAAGCGTCGCTACCTCGGTAGGTATTTTGCACATCCAATGATGCAAAATCGCCGAGCAAAACGCGACGACTATAAACCCTCAGCTGCCCTCGTCACAGGGCATTACGTGCCTTGAATCGGCCACTACATACCCTGCTCTCAAATGGCGCTACGGCTCGTAAAGATTTTTAGACACTCGTTACGCTTGCTACAGACCTTACGGTCTTCCGCAACTCCGCTCTGCTAAAAATCCTCACCTACCTCGGCCTACTCACCCCGTGCTTTGCACTCCTTGGCTCGCAGTGTTGGTTAAAGCCTTGCTAAATCCAAAGCCTCCTGTATGATCAACCATTTGTTTTATAGTGAATTGGTATCCTATTGAGCTCCTTCCATATTTTATCTTTATCTAAATTATTTTTTAATTTTAATACTGTAATTTTTATGTATTGATGGCATGATCATATTATAAAATCATGCTTTACCAGGATTATAGAGACGTTAAGTTAAATTTATGATAAAAATAATATTTGTTTTTTATATAGATAAAACTCCACTCTATGCCTCTAAAACTTTACATACCATAAATAATGATGTCGAAAAAAAATATTTGGACTATAACCCTTATCAAAGAGATTTTAATAGATGCTAAACTCTAAAATAAAATCAGGACTTACACATTGACAGCAAAATCTATTTATGAGTCCAGAAAAAAGCAATCTTTTTATGAAAATCGGTGGTCTATCATAAAAGTATTGAAAGGATTTAAACTACTATCATAACTAGAGTTCATACGCTGCGAGCCAAGGAGTGCAAAGCACGGGGTGAGTAGGCCGAGGTAGGTGAGGATTTTTAGCAGAGCGGAGTTGCGGAAGACCGTAAGGTCTGTAGCAAGCGTAACGAGTGTCTAAAAATCTTTACGAGCCGTAGGGCCATTTGAGAGCAGGGTATGAAGTGGCCGATTTAAGGCACGTAATGTCCTTTGACGAGGGCAGCCGAGGGGTTATAGTCGTCGCGTTTTGCTCGGCGATTTTGCATCATTGGATGTGCAAAATACCTACCGAGGTAGCGACGCTTACGTTTTCAATAACATGTCAATACATAAGTCATGGAAATAACAACCATATTGACCAACTAAGTTATATCGAATTCACGTTGAATTGAAACTAAGAGCGAAAAAAGCTGATGTATCTTATTGATTGGTGAAATATAATTCTAAGCAAGTTGAAAAAATTTAGAGATTTACCCATGCCTCATATCGAAGTCAATTGGCCACAATGCAGTGAGAATGATGTCATTAAATTTGGCAGGAACGCTTCAGGCAGTCAGCGTTATAAATGCAAAAATACAGATTGTGATAAAGATACATTCCTGCTGAACTATAAGCGGCCAGGTGACTTGCCAGAGACAAAAGAAAAAATTATTGACATGAGTATGAATGGCAGTGGAATTCGGGATATCGCTCGTGTGTTAAAAATCAGCACAAACACCGTCATGAAGGAGTTAAAAAAAGCCAGGCGCCTTGACTCTGTTAATACCCAGTTATTAAACGGTGCTGAAGAAAGAAAAGTTGAATTGGTGTGTGCAAACGATATTGAGCTGGATGAAATGTGGAGCTTTGTTGGTCATAAGAAAAACCAGCGCTGGCTTTGGCATGCAATTGATCACTCAACCGGAAAAATTCTTGCCTATCATTTTGGCCGACGTAAAGATGAGGCTTTAATTGTGCTTAAATTTTAATATTCGTTATTACTATACAGATGATTGGGGTTCTTATCAGCGTATTTTGCCAAAAGATTCTCACTTCATTGGTAAAAAAAACACGCAGGCTATTGAACGCAAGCATTTAACCCTAAGAACTCGAATTAAGCGCTTAGCGCGCAAAACCATTTGTTTCTCGAAGAGCGAAAAGATGCATGATGTGGTAATTGGTTTATTTATCAATAAATTCGAATTTGGTAAAGCTATCTAGCCTAACAATTAAATAGACACGATCGCTACCCGAAAAAGTTCTAATACTAAATTTATTGGAGATAGATATGTTATTTAAAGATTTTCAATCTAAAGCATTAATGTTATTGGAAGCCATTGTTTTAACTCGTAAGTCTAAACCTATATTCAGGTTAGAAAGTGAAGAATTACTTTATTTTAAAGAAATTGAAGAAGAACTCATTAGAGCATCATCTTTTGATCATATTCTCAATGTTTTATTATATTTGCAAAGAACAGATTATCTTAATACACCAGAGCTTGCTTTACAAAATCAATTGTTAGAAGAATATTTGATAATTTGTATGAAGATGGAGGCAGAGAAGGAGAATACTGAGCAGAGAAAAATATCGACAGATAATAACCCGAGTTTATTTGATGAAATTTCCAAGGCTGAATCGCTTCAATTCAAACAACCAATGACAAGCAGCCAAGATACAAAAGCTAGTAATCAACAACCAAAAAGACAGAGAATGATGAAGGAACAAAAGTTGAAGGATATCAAAAGTATTATTTTGTATCAGATTCAAAAAGGAGGGTTTGAGCTTGGAGTTCTCGGTAGTCGACATATTGTTCTTGTAAACGAAAGAAACTATCAAGTTCCAAAAAGGATAAAAATAATTCTTGATATTCTTGATAGAAAGGATTTAAGAGTAGAAGAAAAACTAGATGAAATAAAAAACATTCAAACGTCAGCCTTAAGTTATCAATCTGGTACTCTATTTAATAGAACTCAAAAATCGACAAATGATTTTATTATTAATTTTAATTGTAATTATTAGAAATAATCATGTCTTAACATCAAAGAGAGCCTGTATTTATAAATTTAATTAAAGTATGAGGTTTAAAATTCCAAATTTTATTGATATTGATAATATTGAATTAAATATCAAGAATAGGCCCGCTTTGCGGGCGACGCTTACGTAAAGATTTTTAGACACCCGTTACGCTTGCTACAGACCTTACGC
>LVCQ01000212.1 GCA_001644975.1 Piscirickettsiaceae bacterium NZ-RLO1 | reverse complement strand
GGTAGCGACGCTTACGACAAACAAGCCAAGACGGTTATCAATACATTCATGAATGTGGTTGGCTCAACTTTCTTTGATTTTAAGACCATCACCTCTGACAACGGAACAGAGTTTGCGGGTCATGAGGACATTTCAAAGATCACTGAAGCAAACTTTTACTTTGCTAGACCTTATCGTTCTTGTGATAGAGGTCTAAATGAACACACAAATGGTTTGATAAGGCGTTTTCTACCTAAAGGGACGGATTTTAATGAAATTAGTGACAAAGAAATAGCAAAAATAGAGCATACATTGAACACCAGAAGAAGAGCGAGTTTGAATTATTGCTCACCTAATCATGTTTTTTTAGAGTATTTGATGGCGGCTTAGTATAGAGTAGTGTTGCACTTCAGATGACGGAGGGCGATATTAATCCCAGCTCGTGGCACTAAGATTTTAACTTTCATAAAGTCCCTTTTACTTTTAAATTTGATTTAAATGTGAATTAAAAAGATTTAAATGATGCTGCTGAGACTTCTGCTCCCATGGGTTGTACTTCCTCTGCCCGGTCATAAAATAACAAACTTGCTTCTCCTCGACTACGACTGACAAAATCATCGACTGCTTTATAAGCAGCCGCTTTTTGCGCATCACTATAAAAAGAAGGATCCGCACCTTCTTTTTTTATCCATTGGATTAAGGCTGTACATTTTTCATTTTGAGATGTTGGGCGAGACCTAATGTTCCTTATTTCAGAAAGATTCATCTGTGGTAGAGTTTCAAATTTATAATATTCTTCTGGTACAACATCTGTACTGAGTAACCCTTCAGTTGTTTTTGTAATATGATTTCTATAACCCCAAAGATTTTTAAAGGAAGACGTTCCTCGAACTATAGGTGCTAACTGTAATGCTCGATTAAAAATTTCTTGTAAATCGGTATTACTAATGTCCATATATTTTTGGATAGCAAAGTCCAAACTATCTATTAGTGCTTGATAGCTCTTACCTTTTCGATTACTAGAGCTAGAATACCAATCACTCGATTTTGAAGCCATTCTTTCAATAAATAGCTTAAGGTCTTTCAACTGCCCCCATCGTTTGCTATCACAAATTAGATTAGTATCGATAGAGTTACGTCTACGACCTTGGGTGGAATATGTCTCTTTAGTAAAGAGCTTTCTGCTCTCTTCTTGGTAAGCTAGATTAAAATCCCTTAACAGTCTTTTTTCTGCGATTTTTATAGGTTGAGTTGTACCAAACGCTTCAGAATAGCCTTCTGTTTTAATTTCACCATCAAAACACTCTTCAAGATCAAACTGTTTTCCAAATTCTTTTGCATAGTTTATATGGCTTTTATAATTGAAAAGTTTGGTTGCCTTATAAATCCAGGTATCAACAATAATTGCATTTTCTAGCTCTGTTTTCTCACTAAGCTCTTTTATATTATCAGAAATATAAACATTTGATTTTGTGTGTTGGTGCAAACTTGATGATTGATGAATTAAGCAAAAGGCATGAAGAGGAGTTTTAATTACTGATATATAAACAGGTGCTTCAAATTTATTTAACATTGAGCCTAAGAAAGTACTAACTTCACTTAGTTCACTACAAAAACCAACTCTATGATCTAATGCTCTTTTTGCGTATGCTGAGGGAGCTTGCTCATCAATTTTACCACTAGTAGCATTAATCCCTTCTCTAATCGAGTATACTTTTTTATATCTTTCATCAAAAAAAGAATTTCCTGTCAACAAATAAAGGTTTTCTGAATATTTAATATTTCGGCGAACTGCTGTGACTAAGGCAGCACCAATTGCGAGTAACTGATTTGCATTCATGGCAATAATACCTTAAATGTATTAATGCCATGGTAATATTTTATAAATAAAAATAGTATATTAATTAATTATATAAAGTTTATTTATTAATAAATAAAGCATCTAATTTTTATTAATTTTTTAAGATACAGCTGTTTTAAGTTGTTTAATTGCCTCTGTCTCAAGCAATAAGGCATCCACACGCAACCACATTAAATAACCAACTTCACCGGTTTCAGCATAAAGCTCGTTCAATCGACGCAGCGAAATACCCCCACGATCAGCAATAATAAAATTAGAAAAATCACCGAACAAGGCGGCACATTTCCCGGCGGCGAGGGTGTCCATAAAGTCCGAGGTATTCACACGTTTACCACGTAATAAATCACCCTCACCGCTTTTAAAATCAGGCTGAATAATATACTGGCCATTACCATCTTTCATTTTTAACAATGAGCCATAAGTGGAGTCGTGCATAAGATAGGAGGCTTTACGGCGATAAGCAGCTTTGACCGAACTACGTAAATCTAAAATATTATCTAGAGTAATACTGGTGGGTGCGGCAGCGGTAACCCCCGTCGGTGCGACATTTAATAAGCCATTGGGTTTGCCGGTGCCGTCGCCAGTTAAAAAGGCTTTTTCTTGGGCTTCGCCAAAGCTGCGACCAAAGGAGTAAGCAATATGGGCACCAATATTAATCGCACTGTCGGCCAGTAATTCATCCGATATTTTCAACATCCGTGACAGCTTATAGGCTTTAATGGATTTTTTCTTAAAGGTATCATCGGTTGCGGTATGGGCGACGGCTTCACCGGTCCACGTCGCGGCTCCATAGCTGTCGGCCATGGGTAGATCAGTCGTTGAGCTGGTTTGAATAATGCGACACATTTGACGCATCACCGTCTGCTCTTCCAGAGCTTCGATTAAGGTGGTTTGTAGCTTCGTCGGCACTAAATAGCCGCCTTTATTATCCGTCCCTTCAACTTGTCCGGCACGAATATCAACCCCTGAGTTTTGCCCACGCATATAGGCAAAAAAGTTTTTTTCATATTCTTCAGTTGCAAGTGGGCTGGTGGCCTTGTTTTCAGTCGGTGATTGTACACTGGAGCGCAAGGGTTCAGAAGTTAATGTATTGAGCTCACGCTCTTGTGCTTCAACCTCTTCAGCTTTAGCAATGCGGTTTTTAATGTTTAATTGCTGGGTGTTTAAT
>LVCQ01000211.1 GCA_001644975.1 Piscirickettsiaceae bacterium NZ-RLO1 | reverse complement strand
AGCGATCACCAATCTTATTTATTAACATTGGTCGATAAGGCGAATAAAATGTGTTGTATAAGGAAAATGCCTAACAAACAAGCCAAGACGGTTATCAATACATTCATGAATGTGGTTGGCTCAACTTTCTTTGATTTTAAGACCATCACCTCTGACAACGGAACAGAGTTTGCGGGTCATGAGGACATTTCAAAGATCACTAAAGCAAACTTTTACTTTGCTAGACCTTATCGTTCTTGTGATAGAGGTCTAAATGAACACACAAATGGTTTGATAAGGCGTTTTCTACCTAAAGGGACGGATTTTAATGAAATTAGTGACAAAGAAATAGCAAAAATAGAGCATACATTGAACACCAGAAGAAGAGCGAGTTTGAATTATCGCTCACCTAATCATGTTTTTTTAGAGTATTTGATGGCGGCTTAGTATAGAGTAGTGTTGCACTTCAGATGACGGAGGGCGCTTTATAACTTTGGTTAAATCCCATCGGTGTTTTTGTTCACCTTCACACTGATCAAACACTTCTTCTTGCTTTAATCTTTTAAAGTGTCGATAGGAAATATCGAGAATTTTACAGAAATCTTTTGCTGTTACATTGAAAACGTCATCAATTTTCATAAAAATTTACTCTTTTTTGTAGTAGTGTTTTTTGATAGTTTGAGGTCATATGACGATATGGTGGTTTTTCCGTAACATATAGTCTGATTGTTTTTACTTAACAAAATAGAAGGTATTTCAAAATGAACTCCGTATTATATTCGATTCCGTTAAAACCAGGTTGTCTTGAGCAATACCAAGAATTCATGAAAATAGCATCTACAGAGAAGTCCCAAGCAAGAGTAAAGATAAAAACTTAAAAAGTTTACCATTTTAACAGTTAAAACCTAACTATTTTTAATTTAAAAATGAATTACATAAATTCAAAGCCCTTAATTAGGCTTAAAAAGATTAAAAGGTTAGTAGTATGCCAAAATATCAATTATTAAATACAACGAAAACCAAGGATTTAGTTAACGAAGAAAAAAATAACAAAAAAGACATACAAAAATCTCAAAAAATTTTAAAAAAAATTAAAAAACACATAAACGACCTTGATTTTTTAGCAATTAAAAATAAAGAGACAAGAAGCGCTCTCCTTATTTCTTACCCAGCTATTTGGAATGAACTAAATGATTGGCACCTTCTGCGAGATGAACCTTTCCTTGCAAAAGCAATTAATACTATCTCAGCTATAGGCCAATTTTCTTATAATAACTGGGTTATACTAAAAAATAATGAAATACTCCAACAGGCCATCTGCGCTATAGCTGCAACAGGTAATTTTTCTAATGATGATTGGAAATTATTAAAAAAAAATGGCATGCTTCAAAAAGCAGTCAATGCTGTCAGCGCCATAGGCCGATTTTCTCATGATGATTGGTATATACTAAGCAATACTAAATCTCTGCAACATACTGTAGCGAATCAAGAATCACAAGGTGTTTTTTCTAATAAGAGCTGGCTTAGTGCTTTAAATCATCACCCCAAACTTGAAGAAATAAAAAACACGTTCTCGGAACTATTTGATCGATATGTACGCCAAGCATATGAAGAGCAGCGTTATGGGCCAAAACCTCAAGATGATAAAGCTCAGGGAGTTAGAGGTATTTATGACACAAGCTCTCGTGACGAAGATGAAAAAAAATTTCAAGAGTTTAAGGAAGATATCTTGAAAGATGATAGGATTTTAGACCGGCACTCAAAATCAAACTGTGATGAATATGGTCAGCTAGAAATTAGTACAGAAACGATAGCTAAAGTTAAAGCCTCGAAACATTTGTTTAAAACAGCAAATACGAATATTCCTTTTAGCAAAAAAGTAGATCAACTCGGAGCAGTGCTTAAAAACAAAGATATTATAAGCAATTTAAACGAACAAAAAACTACTTTTGGCAAGTTTCTAAATGCACTAAAAAACATATGTTTGTTACGATGGGGACATATTAATGAAACCGCTGGAGCAAACACAGTTAGAAGTACAAAAAACAAATTAACACTTTTCCATGAAAACTTAGTAAATACTCAGCCAAGCTGTCAAAATGACAACTCCCTAACAATTAATAATTAATAACTCGTAAGCGTCGCTACCGAGGTAGCGACGCTTACGACAGGCTTTTTTAGATTACTCAAAAATAAAAACTTATCAGGGTGTAATTGCGAAAGTGAGCTAAACCCGCATAGAGCCTAGCTTTTTGCTTAAAATGCGATTTACACTGTGTGATTATGCAAAGTGTAATTGCAAAATTCTCTCTAGCCCGCATGGTTACTAGCTTTTATATCAAAATGCAATTTACACTTAAAATGGGTTCATGTCCCCTGTTTTAGATAAAAATGTTAGGTTTTATGCGGGTTTCTAGCGTTTAAAAGGGGACATGGGGACATCGACTTTTAAAAAAAATGACAGAGTTAAATCGAGCGGTGTTCCCCACCGCATAGGTTTCAGGTTATAGTACGGACCCGGAAATTATAGTTTCGATAAAGAATAGATGTCAGTTGGCTGTTATATTATATTGTTGAAGAGTTTTTTGCAGATTTGGATTCCAAAGATCCTTATGACTGTCGATGTATTTAATTATAACTGGAGTTTTTAATGGTTCATATTTAGTGTTGTTTAATATGTAGCTCTCAACATTGTTGAAATATTCATCAAGTCTCTCCATGTAATTACTATACACTTTGTAAGCATATAATAAATTTTTATTTGATGCTGTAGTGCCTATTTTAATATTGAAGAATTTGAAAGTTTCAGCCGGGTTAATGGATCATTTTTTAGTGAAGCAAAATTTGAGAGATTTGACCTGAAGAACAGAAACCATTCTTAATTATTGGCAAAAAGTATCAAATATGGTGCATTTTATCGTTTTTGGACGGATTAATCCTATGCAGGCTGAATTAAAGTCGGACCTGCTTCATCTTCGCAAGCTTTTCATGATGTTGACGCAACTGCCATAAAGGGGTTGAGTTTGTGAATCCAGAGAGTCTCATTTCATTGCCACAAAGTATGCAAATGAGAGG
>LVCQ01000210.1 GCA_001644975.1 Piscirickettsiaceae bacterium NZ-RLO1 | reverse complement strand
TCATTGGATGTGCAAAATACCTACCGAGGTAGCGACGCTTACGACCCTGCTCTCAAATGGCGCTACGGCTCGTAAAGATTTTTAGACACTCGTTACGCTTGCTACAGACCTTACGGTCTTCCGCAACTCCGCTCTGCTAAAAATCCTCACCTACCTCGGCCTACTCACCTCGTGCTTTGCACTCCTTGGCTCGCAGCGATTGAGGTTCGTTTTTGTCGGAAGGGAGGGAGTCATTTCAATTCTGTCTGAAAACTAGGGAGCATTATATTCGAATACTAGAGACTATTTGATTGAGATCGTTGACATTTCTTTCCAAATCAATAACAAATGGCTCAAGTTGGTTTACTACTTTGTTCATACTTAAAGACAATTTTTTGATATTTGATAAATTTCCTGAAATTTCATCACTTACTTCTAACTGTTCTGTAGTTGCTGTAACAATCAATGTATTAAGTTTATGGATTTCGATAACAGAGCCTTGAATAGTGCTTAAAGCTTCGTTAGCGATACCCATATTGGAGCGAGTTGATTGCATCTTTTCAGTACTACTATGAATATTTTCAGTTGACTCTTGGGCTTTGTCTTGCAGCATTAAAATAATACTCTCAATTTCTCCAGTGGAATCTTGAGTACGCTGAGCTAAGGAACGTACTTCGTCAGCCACTACTGCAAAACCTCGACCTTGTTCACCAGCGCGAGCCGCTTCAATAGCAGCGTTGAGTGCTAATAAGTTGGTTTGTTCAGCAATAGCTTTGATCACATCAAGAACATTACCGACATTACTTGACTCTTCTACTAATTTCTGAATAGTTTGAGAAGTAATAGTAAAATCACTCTCAAGTTGTGTAAATTCCTTAGTAGTTTTATTGAAAACCGATTTGCTAGTTGAAGCTTCTTTCTCAGCACTGTCAGCATGCTGCTCCGCCATATTAGTACTTTTTACTACACTTGAAAGCGCTACAGTCATCTCTTCCATCGCTTTAGCTGCCATTTTAACCTCTGTGGTTTGTTCTTCAGCCATATTGATGTTTTTCTTTGTAATGGATTGAATAGAATGAGAGATACCCGAAATTGTGGAGTTTACTTCACCAATTTTTATAATCGTTTTCATATAGCCAACCAATACTTTGTTTATGCTACTACCTATAACTCCTAACTCATTATTGCTATCTTCCTTAACTCTTAAAGTTAAATCTGATTGACTATCAACTTGTCGTAGTAAATTGGCCATTTGGCCAATAGGCTTTACGACTAGGTGGTTTAAAATTATATAACCGACTACAGAAATAACAAGCACACTAATCAAAGATATACTTCCAGTTAATACAATATTTCTAACTTCTTGCTCTGCTGTTCGGAGTTGACGATCGGTTCGATCTTCTAATTCTTTAAAAAATTCATTGATTGGTGTCATAATTTTAGCTTTTTCAATATGATACTCTTTACTATGTAATATCTTTGCTGCTGCGACTAAATCAGGTATGCCATATTGAGAATGATTGCCTGAGCCATCAGGATATAAACCTTTCACTGCATTCATTGCTCTAACTTCCATCTTGACTAATGTATCAGAGTTTTGTTGAGCCTGTTCCAATAATTGGAATTCCTTCTTAGTAAATCCAAGTTTTTTCATTGTTGATTTCAAAGCTACTTTTTCACCATCTGACTTAGGTTTTTGACCATATTCGAGTACTAAGTCCCAATAAATGCTGTGATAATTTTGAGGACGTGCTTTCTGGCCATTGCGAATCGATAAAATATCCATATACATTTTTTCATACTTTTCATCACTAGTAAGTACATAAGTTCTTGCTAAACGTGTTAGATCATCAGAGCTTTGCCTTAACTCGTCAGCTGCTTGATATGATTGGTAGCGAATTCTTGCTTCTTCATCAACTTTTTTCAGTAAATGATTTAGCTGGAGTACCATCGTTAAACTAGTAACAATACCAAAAGCAATGGCTACAAACACTAGCTTCATGGTGTTTTTAACATTCATATTATTCGCACCTTATACAAAAGTGGATTTAATAAATATTGGTAGTAATTCGTACGAGTAATTTACCTAACTTCGATTTATTATTTTAAGTAAAATACTATGCACCATAACTATATGATTTAACCAACTTTATACATGCATCAATACATACAACTTTATACACACATCAATACATACCATTAAATGTAGTACATTCTTAAGGAAAGAAGAGTATAATGCTTCCGAGTTTTCAGACAGAATAATTTAACCATTTATTCCTGAAAGGTTAAAATGATGCTTAACATTTTAGGAGCTATGACATGAGTCAAAAAAGAAAGAAGCCAAGCGCTGAATTTAAAGCCAAGAATAGGCCCGCTGCGCGGGCGACTTGGGTAAAGCCTTGCTAAATCCAAGGTCTCCTGTATGATTAATCGCTTGTTTTATAGTGAGTTGATCCCATTGAGTTCCTTCCATTCCATCAAACACCTCTTTCAAACTGGCCATGCCTGGTGGCGATATTACTGGCACTGTTGCAAAAAATTTAGATTTGAGTAGGGTGTAGCAATCAACGGAAGTTAAGAGTGAATTGCTGTGGGAACATTTTGATTCGCCTGGAGAACCGTTCTTTTTTTCTAAAGACTTATGATAAAAAAAATCAGGTTCACTTAAGATTTCAAAATTTCTATTGGGTAATTTTTTTTATCAAAGAGAAAAAGTCCTGGAAAGCTACTATGCATTCGGCTTTGCTGATTTTGAAATTTTTGAACCGTGCCAGGAAAATTTAGAAAGCTTCCATTATTTTTGGCAATGTCAATTAAACTTTCTCCTAATTTTGTTCCTAATTGTTCTTCTGGTCCTGACTTAAGAACCCAAAAATTATCTTCCATGTCAATTAAATGTTGTTGAATTAATCCTTCAGAATCAATATGACCAAAAACTATTTTATCAGGGTGATTTTGAGATTTTCTGGCGATACAACCTCCATTGTGTTGGAGAAATAATTTAGTTTCAGAAAATGACATGTTTTTACATATTTTATTTTTTTCTAAACTAAGTCTCTCAAGAGAGATTTCAATATTACATTTACTTACGCCC
>LVCQ01000209.1 GCA_001644975.1 Piscirickettsiaceae bacterium NZ-RLO1 | reverse complement strand
CTATATTAAAAGCCATTTTACCAGGGCCAAAGACCTCATTAAAAGGAGAAAATCATAAAGTTTATGATTACTTACTGGACGGCCGTCACATCGCGCGACCAAATCACCCTTGGCAGGTGGATATTACCTATATTCGCACATGTAAAGGCTTTGCTTATCTTACGGCCTTAATCGATGTCTACAGTCGTTATATTGTAGGCTGGGCGCTTTCCAATACCATGGAGGTGAGCTTCTGTTTAGAGGCTCTTAACCAGGCGTTGGAACAAGGCGAACCTGAGATTATAAATTCAGATCAGGGGCGGCAGTTTACCGGCAATGGCTGGATCAGTGCGTTGAAGAATCGAAAAATTAAAGTCAGTATGACCGGTAAAGGGCGCTGTATTGATAATGTGTACATTGAGCGGTTTTGGCGTTCAATCAAGCATGAAAAAATCAAATTATGCGAATTTGATGATATTCACGAGTTGGAGGACTTGATTGCAGAATACATTCATCACTATAATCACGAACGACCTCATCAAGCGCTAGGAGATTTTGTTCCTGCCGAGGTGTTTTCAGGGGCAAAAATAATTTCTTAATTCGTAAGCGTCGCTACCTCGGTAGGTATTTTGCACATCCAATGATGCAAAATCGCCGAGCAAAACGCGACGACTATAAACCCTCGGCTGTCCGCGTCACACAGCGTTGCGTGCCTTGAATCGGCACACTCCACCACTGTGCTCTCACATGACTCTACGGTTCGTATAGATTTTTAGACACTCGTTACGCTTGCTACAGACCTAACGGCCTTTCGCAACTCCGCTCTGCTAAAAACCCGAACCTACCTCGGCCTACTCACCCCGTGCCTTGCACTCCTTGGCTCGCAGCGGAGGTTCGCTTTTGTCGGAAGGGAGGGGGGCATTTCAAGTGCAAGGCTGGCGCTTATAACACTTGTTGAAATGCTCTTCTAATTGAGGTGCATATTTAACAACCCAGCGATGAATGGTTGAGTGATCAACTTGGATACCACGTTCTGCCATGAGTTCTTCGATATCACGATAACTGAGGGTATAAGCAACATACCAACGAATCGCCATCATAATCAGGTCTTTCTTAAAATGACGGCCGCTGAAGTTAATCATGGTTTACCTTAAACAAAAATCAGCATCATATCATCAAATCAAATTGCGACAGAACCACATTACGAGCCATAGCGACGCTTACGCTTTGTATAAACTTTTATATTGCTTTATATCTATAATTAATGTATTTAATAAATCAAAGAAGTTAATAATTAGAAAGTTAGCATTTATGATATTTCTTTTAGTAGTAGGAAAGTTGACATGATTAAAAATGAAAATATACTACGCCTTTTTTTATCGATTAACCACATATGTCCAATGTCTAGTATGAATTGATGGGTGTAGATGTGTAAGTAGATATTAAATTTTTACGTTATAAATATCATAAAACACATTCTATATTGGAAACCTATAGACAATTATAAATATTCATCTTATAAATATAGATATTTTTTTCAAAAAGTCAATAAATAACATCTAACATTTTTTAAGGAAAAAATATGCCAATTAAGAATTTAATTATTGAATATGGTTCGCGTGATAAATCCTATTATATATCAATATCAAAAGAACTGAGCAAACTTAGACACAGAAGTGAAATTCTTGAATTTTTAGATAAAAATCAATATATCAACTTAATTATTGTCAATCAATTAATAAAAAAACTTAGTTCTGTTGATATCGGTTTATGTATTGAGTTATTTAATTCTCTCACAAAATATGATACCGCCATCTATAATAGCTTTATTAGTGCGGCAGGGAAAAATGGCCAATTTACTGAAGCTCGAAAAGCTTTTATGGATGCTAGAGGTGTCAACTTAGTTGATATAATCACCTATAATAGCTTTATTGATGCAGCCGGGAAAAATAACCAGTTTGATGACGCTAAGGAAGCTTTTCAGGAAGCTAAAGCAAAAGATTTAGATGACACCTTCACTTATAATAGCTTTATTGATGCGGCAGGGAAAAATGGTCGATTTGATGACGCTAGGAAAGCTATGATGGAGGCTAGGAAAAAAAATCTAACTAACACCATCACCTACGCTACTTTTATTGATATTGCAGGGAAACATGATCGATTTGATGACGCTAGGAGAGCCATGATGGAGGCTAGGGAAAAAAACCTAACTAACATCGTCACCTACTCTACTTTTATTGATATTGCAGGGAAAAATGGTCGATTTGATGACGCTAAGAAAGCTTTTGATGAAGCCCAAAAAAAACAGTTAGCTAACGAAATCACTTATAATAATTTTATTGATGCAGCAATGAAGAATGAGCACAAAGCTGATGCATTAGCTCTAGCTGAGGTATATAAATTCCCTTGTGTTGATAAATGTATAGAGAAAGGTGAAATTGACTTTCATTATGAAAATGCAAGTTCTATAGAACTAATTTTAGATTATTTAATAAAAAAAGAAGCGCAAACACCACTAAAAATAATTACTGGGAAAGGCTTACACTCAAAAGATAATTTTAGCCCTGTAAAAGAAAAGTTTATATCTTATTCTAAATCTCAAGGCATAGAATTTATTCAAGATAAGACCAACTCTGGCGTTTATATTATTAACACTCTTCCTAAAAATATAGTTCTCCCATTTTATAGCCAACACAAAAAAGAATCTGTTTCTGCGAATTATGAATCTCAATGTATGCAATGATAGTGTTATTACTTATTTGTATTCCAAATACTGGATTATTCGTAAATGTTCTGGCCTAATAAAATTGGACACTTCGCAATGAGATAAATATGGGTTCTGTCGCAATTTGAAATTTTCACAGAGAGGCACTTTTCTATAGTGCCACTGTTAGTCAAGACAAATCTTTTAACTGATTAATTCCTTTTATGCTGCCTCCAAAAATAACTGAGGTTGTAAATTACGGCACTGTTGCAAAAAATTTAGATTTGAGTAGGGTGTAGCAATCAACGGAAGTTAAGAGTGAATTGCTGTGGTAAAACGTAAACGATTTAAGAAGAATCAACCCTTTACGTAAGCGTCGCTACCTCGGTAGGTATTTTGCACATCCAATGAGGCA
>LVCQ01000208.1 GCA_001644975.1 Piscirickettsiaceae bacterium NZ-RLO1 | reverse complement strand
GGGCGATATATAACAAGTTAAATCTTGCATTGCAATCAATGATCAATTGTACTAAACTAAGTTTATATGACTAAGTTCAACTGGAGCCTGTTATGCAGACTGTTAATATTCATGAAGCCAAGACTCACTTATCTCGTTTAATTGAAAAAGCATCTAGTGGTGAACCCTTTATTATTGCAAAAGCAGGAAAGCCTTTAGTAAAAGTTGTGCCTTTAAGCGCACCAGACGAAACAGACGTTAAGCGGGTGGGGTTCCTTACTGGTCAGATCGAAGTACCAGATGATTTTGATACAATGGGCTGCGATGAAATTGAAAAGTTATTTGGTGACGAAGAGTGAAATATATTTTAGATACTCATGTATTATTATGGGCCGCAAGTGATTCCCCTAAACTATCTTCTGAAGTAAGGTTGTTGCTCAGCGAAAGAGGTAATGAACTATTTTTTAGTGCGGCCAGTCTTTGGGAGATCGCTATAAAAAATAGCCTGGGTAGAAAAGACTTTAAAGTAGAGCCTCATTTATTGCGTCGTGGTTTATTAGATAACGGATATAGTGAGCTGGTTATTACTAGTGAACATGCAGTTGGAGTCAGTGGATTGCCTTCTATTCATAAAGACCCATTTGATCGTATCCTAATTGCCCAGGCTATATCAGAAGGCTTTACTTTATTGACGGCAGATGAATTAGTTGTGCAATATCCAGGGCCAATAATGAAGGCTTAGATGCGTGTAGGGCTCTTTACACACCCTACATATCGATACACTTCAAAAAAAACCTTACATACCCATTTCATTTTTTTCGGCGCTTCTTAATTCTTTCTACCCAGTTATTAAAGCTGTCCACATCAGCTTGTAAACCATCTGGATCTGGCATATCTTGAGGTGCACCTGCTGCCAGATCATGACCTGGAAGCCACTTAGAGCATTTAGTCATTCCGTTTTCAATATCTTTGCAATCCTCTACAGTAATATCGGAAACTAATAAAATTAGCTGAGTTTGGACGCTATTCCTATAACGCTCCACAAGTGTCCAATATGACTTGGCCGGCACATACCACCAGATCAAATTGGGACAGAACCGCGACGTTTACGAACACCTACTCACCTCGTACTTTGCACTTCATGGCTCTCAGTATTTGACATAAGGCAATTTTTTCCTTCGTTCAATTTTAAAAAAATGAATGGACTAGTTTGTTGAAATGATAATTTTGATTCTCCGTCCAAATAACTATTGATTAATTTAATAATTTTTGCCGGTAAATAGGAAATATCAATATGCCCTTTATCTTCTTCTTGGTTTTTTTTTGCAATAAATGATTTTGTTGAACCAAATGCTTTCAACATCTCTTGACGATTTGAAAACATTAAACCTCCTGAATTACCAAATAGTGATAAATAGATATCATGTTTAATTTTCAAAGCTGCATGACGAAACATATTATCATCATCGACAAAAAAAACAATATTATCTTTATTATATGTTGTAACATCATTAGAATTTTGTCTAATTATAACTTTTTTATCATCGTTCTCAGTCATTGAGAGATTAGTCCAGTTTGATTGTGGTGATGTATTAAGAGGGACATTCCCTCGACCAAACATTAACTCATTAATAAAATCTATGCAGCAATATATACTTTTTCCTGAATCGCCCCTCAATTTTGATAAAAAAAGCATAAGCCTTCTTCCTATCAATGGTTCAGGGGTTACTAAATCGACATTGCCACCCTTATGTATTATCTCAAACAAGATATCATGATTAGGGAAATTAATTTGCCCTGCAGTAAGTTCAAATACTGGTATTACATCACCTATATTGGAAGTTATAATACTTGGCATAACATGAAAAATAGAGTCTGATTCTGAATTTTTAGCATACCAAATTTCATCATGATAAATAGTAATTTTAAGTCTCACAATAAAAATCCTTAGGACAAAATATTATTAAAAATTACGATATTTGACTAAATCTGACAAATATTTGCGCAAGAATCTGATGGCTCACAGCCGGAATTATTTGTCTGCCTATGTTTATCAAAAAGTAATGTAGCTGAAGTCATATTAGAAATTATTTTTTGTTTAAAAACTCTATGAAGAACATTACAAACGAATGTATTGCAATTATAATGTAATCCATATGAATATGGCATTGACTTAAAAAAAGACTCTTCAGCTTTAATTACCATTTCAAAATCACATTGGGTTATGTTTAACCAGTAAAGAGAACCCTCTTTACACATATACTTTAATTTATCTATCCCCTTCGAAATAGCAGTTTTATGAATAAAAGATAATGTTGATATATCTTTGCCACTAGGTGTTTTTGTTTTAAATATGTATTGTGCTCGACTACTGTTTTTTGGCACTTTATCTGGAAAGTTTCGATTTAAGCAATAAGTATGCATAGATATATCATTTTTAGATTCGAAAAAATGAAAAGATGAGTGTCCAAATAAAGGATTTCCACTTAAACCTCTTATTTGAACAAAAACACCTCCACTAAAAATCTTACCATTCAGCATTTCTTCTTCTATTATTTTTTTGCCTAAAGTTTCAGACAATACTCTTGCATCATCAGATGATTTTTTACATTTTTGAATAAAATTAATAAAGGATCTTTCAATTATTAAGGCTGATTCTTTTTCTGACTGCATGATCTACCCTATATGGTTTAAGATATACATCAAATTTAAGATATATACTATAGTTCCACTAGTAGTCAAGACAGAAATCTTGGTTCTGTCGCAATTTGATCTGATGTAAACACGCTTTCAACCATTGCCGCTAAAATATGGCACTGTTGCGAAAAATTATAGTGAGCTTCAGAAAGTTTATTTTCTTGTGCTCTCTGCTTAGAATTAAGGGCACTGTTGCGAAAAATTATAGTGAACTTCAGAAAGGTTATTTTCTTGTGCTCTCTGCTTAGAATTAAGCAGCTAATCCAAATAATTTATCAATGAGCTGATTTTGGGCACAGATATTCTGTTTTTTAATATAACGTAATTGACCTTTTTGAACCATGCGCATCGCTTCCATTATGTCAATGGTAGGCCGTGCTGTAGAAAGTGATTGGTACCATTGGCGGAAACGGGATTTGCGCTTTACCGCTTTGTGGGCACTGTTGC
>LVCQ01000207.1 GCA_001644975.1 Piscirickettsiaceae bacterium NZ-RLO1 | reverse complement strand
GCTGCGAGCCAAGGAGTGCAAAGCACGAGGTGAGTAGGCCGAGGTAGGTGAGGATTTTTTAGCAGAGCGGAGTTGCGGAAGACCGTAAGGTCTGTAGCAAGCGTAACGAGTGTCTAAAAATCTTTACGAGCCGTAGCGCCATTTGAGAGCAGGGTATGTAGTGGCCGATTCAAGGCACGTAATGCCCTGTGACGAGGGCAGCCGAGGGTTTATAGTCGTCGCGTTTTGCTCGGCGATTTTGCATCATTGGAGGTGCAAAATACCTACCGAGGTAGCGACGCTTACGTGAGTGTTGCACTTCAGATGACGGAGGGCGGCTGGCTATTACCGGCTTCTTCTATCCAATTAAGGGTCGTTATTATTTGGTTAGGGTTATAAGCATAGCTCAGGAGGCTTGTAAGCAAAAAAATTATACCATTATCTAAAATAAATAAAAAAATTAAACACGACTATTTAGGTTCGCAAAGCGAATGATTTGGGTAAAACCTTGCTAAATCTAAGGCCTTCTGTATGATTAACCACTTATTTTATAGTGAGTTGATATCCCCTTGAGTTCCTTTCATTCCATCAAACGCCTCTTTCAAACTGGTAGCGATGTTACTCTGCTAATATGTGTACCATACCACTTTCCATGCATGAGTAACTCCAATTGTTGTAATGGCTAGTGAGTTGCATATGTTTGTCATTTAGAATCTTAAAAAAGGTAGTAACCATAGTAATTATGAAACAATATATTAATAATGTTAATTGGATAAGTGTAATCGCATTGCTGTTAGCTGCAACAATGTTACAGTTAATTTTACAGCAACTTTATTTAGGGCATTTCACTGTAGTAGGGTTCTCATCCAACCTTCAACAAATAATACAAAACAACAAAGCTCCTGAAGTTTGGAATCAATTTTTGAGGTTGCTATCTCATTATGCTGTAGTTAGTTTAACTGTGATTTTTTTATTAATGCTTTTCACCACTGTTGGACTTTTTTTTCCTCCAGCCCAATTTATGCATTTGTCATGGCAATGATTTTTACAAGTTTTTGGATTTCTAACTTAGGCCGATCAAGTAACTGGATTTTCGAATTTCTTTTTCCATCTCTCTTTGCATTGGTTGTAAGTATTGCTCAGTGGGATATTAAAAACCATTTCAAAAAAAGCAATCAGCAACTAGGCTATAAAATTCTACCTAGCCACAAGAAATTGGTAATGATTTTAGCTGTGTTAATTATTTTTGTGATTTTTTATTATTTTAATTACTTATCTAAAAATGGTGGAGAGCATAGACTAGCTGTTAGCTTGCTTTTCTCTATTTTTAGCAGCTTAGCTATTTTTATTTCCTTGTACTTAGATAGATTGCGTCCTGCACTTCAAACAGAAGTGATGGATTCTGTTAATAATCGTTATTTGGTAATTATGGGTAGTATAATTGGATTAATGTTAGTGTATCAGGTCAATGCCGATATTTCATTGCACTGGTTTACTAGTGAAGGCTATAAGAATCTTGTTGAAACTTATCAAAAGACATCCAATGCCCCCCAGATTGTTAAATCCTTTTTGGCTTTATCTGCATCGATGTCACCAATACTTGCTCCCATACAGTTTATTTTTGAAACTCTTGCCGCTTTCTGCTTATTTCTCGGTATTTTTCGCATCCCGATGTACTGGCTCACAACAGGTTTACTAGGACTGTTAATGATTATTGAATTTGGTGTCCCTGCTCAATGGCCGCCGACACCACAGAGTCCTGTTAATTGGCTGTGGGAACTTATGCTTCCTACCAGTGTTCTTTTAATTTGCAGTGTACATGCATCTGCACAGTTTTTTTGTACTCAAAGCCATAGAGAAAGATGGCTAGGTACTCAATTATTTTCAGAGCTCTCCTTATCAACAAAAACTTTAGTTATTTCACTGCTTATCGTTATCTTTGGGATTGCTTTTGCCCAATCTACAGCTTCACATATCGTGGGTACAGTACTAAGTACAACGTTGTTATTTTCTATATCATTATTTCTAATAATGATTATTATTGACCCTATAAGAGCAAAGAAGCGCTCTTCGTCAGGTACTGTTGTGAAAGATTTAGATTTGGATATCGTGTAGAAATCAACAGTAAATTGCTGTGGCTAAGTTATCAATGGCTTCGTTATTATGTGATGAGTCAAATTATTCTTTATATGAGGGCAGATGGGATACCACGGATAATCCCGTGGTTATTTATAATCCTAATTCAATTACGACCAATTTGATGAAAAAGAACGTAGAATAATACCATCTTGTGCAACACAGGTATTTGAGTTCTCACCACTAGGAATGCTCAGTTGCTGATCTGGTATATATTTATCCTGGTCATTTGCAGAGTAACTCCAGTAAGTGTGCACCTCTTTTAAATAAACTTTGCCGGTTTCTTTATCTTTAGAACAATAGAATGTCGCTTTATTATTGAATACTTGTTGAAGCTTTTCTAAACTTGTTGGACTAGAAACATCCTGAAGCGTAGGCAATTTGGTTTCTAAATTTAGAGCAGCAGTGAAATAAGGCTCTTGATCTAAACCACTACAGGTTCCATGCTTTTGCCACTCATGATTCCATAAGAAATCTTCTCCTCCTGGCATATATTGATCAAGAGAATCTTGGATGGGTTTAAGCTTGTTATAATCTACGCCACAACTGGATGTAGGATCATCACAGCCAGGGCTATTAACACATGATGCGGGCCAAGAGCCACTTGCTGCATAATTTGGCCATAAGCCATGAATTGTTAATTCCAGGCTGGTTGAGGTTTTGTTTTTGCAGCTGCTATTATCAGTTTTGCTTTCACAAAATTGTGGTAACCAGGTTTGAGCAAAGACATAATGATCAAAATCACCAGATTCGGGGTTAGATGATTTAGCAAAGTTAGGTATTGATGAAAGGGAGTTAAGTAGAGTTGCGGAAATGATAATAGATTTAAGGATCATTTTCTTACGAAATAGCATAACGGTTCTTATTCTCCAACTAAATGTAAATTTTAGTAAACAAATTTTGACATGTTCAGCAAAAAAGGCAAGTGGTTTGGTCTAAAATTGTAAGCAATTTACTGTTTATGGTTTAGTTTTTCGGTGATTTCTTGAGGAATGCGCATCGGGCGATTTTTATGGCGATCAATACAGGCAATTGTGTTCGCCCTCCG
>LVCQ01000206.1 GCA_001644975.1 Piscirickettsiaceae bacterium NZ-RLO1 | reverse complement strand
TGCCAGTTTATGTGTATGAATATGAACTCTCTACTGAGTGTTGCACTTCAGATGACGGAGGGCGTAGGAATCTTAACATCCGCACAAGCTAAATCTTTATATTGAAGAATATTCATAGCATGCTTTAAAAAATAATATGCCTTCCACCCTTCTGAATAGTTATCGGATTTTAAAAAACAGAATATCTGTGCCCAAAATCAGCTCATTGATAAATTATTTGGATTGGCTGCTTAATTCTAAGCAGAGAGCACAAGAAAATAACCTTTCTGAAGCTCACTATAATTTTTCGCAACAGTGCCAAATTACGACAGAAACCCTACTCTTGATTACATCTGTTTTTTATATATAGACTTAATCTAGATATTTCTTTGCTATTTATTTCTCTCTGTATTGAGCTGATATTTTCTTTTTTATTTATTTTTAGGTTATTTAATTTACTTATAGATTCTTTACATTGTTTATGGCTGCAACTGGTTAAAAACAATGAAATCAAAATTAAAAAATTAAAAACTTTATTTTTCATATCTTTACTTTATAAAATAGTTTTTATCAAAACGACTGATATCTTTTATAAATATCAGAAGGTGGTTTTGGTACATAGTAATTTAAAGTTTCGTAGAATTTGATAACTTCTTTATTTCGTTGAAGTTCCATTTTGTTTCTAAATGAAGATTTTCCAAAATTTCTTACAGAATAAAAAATTATCTTTTTCTGTATAGATGAAATTACTGAGTTTGTTGATAGTAACATATTAAATATATCATCTGCATACTTTTTCCTGATTCTATCATTCCAAATAATTTTTGAATCTTTTTCAAAATTACATCTATTTTTTCCTTGGATCGAGTCATATGATTGATCAGAATATAAATAGTCATGAACTATTGCCTCATTTAAAAATGTTAATGGACTAGCAAAAGAAGTTAGTGCTTTTGGAACAGATGGACCATCAAATGCCAATATTATATCTTCATTTGGTTGTATTAAATCAAAATTTATTTCATTTGAATTATTTATTTGGTAAGAAACACCAACCGAAAAAAATATATATCCAATAATTCCTGTGATTTTTTTACCAGCCAGATTTGAAACCAAGAAAAAACAAGGAGGTTGAAGAAAAGTCGCTTGCTTTACAAATATATTCATCTTCAAAAGACCTTTTAATATTAATTATGTCCGAGAATATTTAATCATCTTTAATTTAAAAAAATTAATTAATAAATAACAACTATATATTAAAAATTTTATTTTAAGCTAAAGAATTCTCAATAAAATTAATGGTTTTTTTCTTGTGCATATTAAAAGCCCTTTCTCCTAATTTATTTAATAAAGTTAAGTTGCTATTAATTGTATTATCAAGTTCAATATTTTTTTCCAAATCAATATTAATTCTTAAATAATTACTTTCTGATTTATTTAAAGAAGAAAATCTGTTAAAAATAGACTTTAAATTGTAATCAACAATTTCCGTTTCTCCATCAAATAAATCATCAATTAAACCATTTTTAACCCATTGAACAGCTCCCCATTTATCAGGGTTACCATGCATTTCAATAGGACTCTTTCCCGTTCCAATAGATAATATAAAGATATTATCTATTGGATAACCAAGAGAAAGAGAATATGAAAGTGCGCACAACGCTGGATTATTAGACGAAACCCCTCCGTCTATATAATAGTTATTATTCATTTCAATCGGAGGAAAATAGGTCGGAGCAGCCGTTGAGCAATCAACTACTTGATGTGCAAATAGAGGTGGTCTACCATCACTACTCCCTGTACTTTTAAATACTACTGATGAAGATCTTGTTAGGTTATAAGAGGTTATTAATGTTGGATACTTAGCTTCGTTGAAAATTTTATTTCCAAAAAATCTAGTCAATGTTTTTGTTTTTGAATCTCCACAGTATTTACTTCCATAAATATCTGATATCCAATCAAATAAATGTTCTTTTTTAAATAGTCCATTTATTAAGTTTTCAGACATAAGATCATGATTAATTTGTTGTGCTGTTTTTTCTAAAATAGTAAATGAAGAAACAATAATCGATCCAGTACTAGTCCCCGCATAAACATTAAAAATATCAATTACTTTTTTATTTATTTCATTTTCTAGGCAAGATAAAAATCTTGCTGGAATTATTCCTCTTATACCACCACCATCAATAGATAAAATAATTGCCTTTTTCATAAAATTTACAACCCATATTCCACATCAAAAACAAAGCGACCATTAGCTGTATATTTTGTCCAAAGAGCTAGCATGATAGAAGCAGTTTCTTCGTCTAGAATACCGTCATATTTAGATGCTCTAAAGTGCATTTGAAACGCACGTACTAATTTATTTTTATTAATTTTTTTGCAATAAGTGTTATGCCTATCTACGCAATATCCATATTCCTGTATTTTTTCATATGCAGTATCTAGTGTTACCAGTCCTTTTTGAAGGGCTTGTTTGTATTGAACAACTGTATCATCATCAAACCAGGCTCCAATACCTGAATCATAAAGCTTTTTCCAAGGAAAAAGGGCGCCTGGGTCAGATTTTCTATCAAAAGCAATATCTGAGTGGCCGAGTACTCGTTGCGGAATAATATCCTGATGTCTTGCTAAGATGTTTTGACAAAGCTCTATAATTAAATTGATTTGATAATCAGGGTAAGGAAGAAAATTTTCTATAGTTTTAGTTAAATTAACAATTTCAATTCCTATAGATGAATCATTTAAATTTACCCTATCTTGAAAAGCACTGACTCCAGCATGCCAAGCCCTATTTTTTTCATCAACAATATTGATAATCTGAACTTCATTTAAAGGGTAGCTAGGGTCATCATTTTTATTTAAAGGTATAAGGTAGTGAGAGCTTACGTTTGTAGTTAGTTCTTTTAAAGATATTTCAAAATTTCCAGCAGTATAATGAAGAATTAAGAATCTAACTCTTTCATTATAAGACTTTGACCTTGAAAAATTATAATTAATATTCATTTTGCAGGCTCAATATATTTATATATGCAATTCAATCATGTTTTTAAAAAAAAACAATATTAAATATAATCGGGTTATATCTGGATCTCGTAAGGGCACTGTTGCGAACACTGCGAGGCACTGTTGCAAAAAATTTAGATTTGAGTAGGGTGTAGCAATCAACAGAAGTTAAGAGTGAATTGCTGTGGGAA
>LVCQ01000205.1 GCA_001644975.1 Piscirickettsiaceae bacterium NZ-RLO1 | reverse complement strand
CCATACATTTAGGATTTAGCTATATTTTAATAATGAGTGAAAATGTAGGCATGAGCCCAATTATAGTATAGGCAGCTAAAGGCCATATAGTCGTGAAAGTACTTACCTTATTTGCTGCCTGAAACTGAGTGATTATATCTTTAATTTTGGTTAGGCGTGATGGGTGAGTTTTGCATTTAATGCGTGTATGAGCTCAGCTTCTTGTTTGTGAGTGGCAAAAAAGAAAATTTGAAATAATGATAATGGCTTTTCTGGTTCAATCGCGAGCTTGAGCTCTTGTGGGTCTTGGAAAAATTGTGCCAGTGTTGTTTGATAGGGTACAAACGCTGGGTTTAATTGTGCGCTTTGAATGAGTGCTGCATATAAGGTAGCAACATCTTGAGTTGTCGCGGGTAATCCTGTTGCTGTTTTCATATGTGTCGCATTTTCTTGGTAGATTCGTGATATTAGTGAGTGGTCTTGATAGCTAAGTTCTAAATTGTTTAAGAAGATATTGCGTCCTTCGATAGCGAGTAGATGGGTTGCCAGTGCTTGTTGCTGCTGCTTATTGCCGGTGTTTTGTGGGGACTGATCGAGCAATTTATTTATTTCTTTAGCAATTTTTTCACTGTGAGTGGTTAATGAGTAGTTAAAGTGTGTTGTGGCAGCTTTCGGTAGTTGAGCAAAGCCATGAACCTGTGTGGTTGTTATTTTACTAGGCTGAGCGTTAATGGTCTTGCCGGTCATTTTTAAGGTGAGTGGCTGAGTTTTATGATAGCCAAGTTGCTTTAGGTAATTTTGGGCTGTGATGGGAAGGTTCAGCTTAGGAATGTCAAGGTGGAACTCGATGTTATAAAGTCCCGTGTTATTGACAATTTCTTGTTGTATTTGTTTGAATGTTTGCGTTAGGTTTGTATGATTGTGTTTGAAAGAGCGCGCCCAATTTTTGGGTAAAGTGTAGGCTGTTGGGACTTGCTGTCCGTGTTCGCTAAGAGTAAATATCGGCTGAGATTGAGCCCCAGCTTTAATGTTGATACTTAATGTTTCTATTTGGCTGTTTTGATCATAGTTATAGCTGGCAAAACCGACAGGCTGACCGTTGAGTGAGGACTCAAGTTGTTTTAAATAACCTGTAACTTTTGAATCTTTGCTGCTTAAAGTGATATTTGAGAATTTTATTTGTGTCAGTGCATGCTCTGTTGCAGTAAATGCGAGTGTGCCGATAGTTAACTCTGGAAACTGCAAAGACAGCGTTTGTGTTTTGCTAGTGAAGTTTTTAAATTGAAGGCGAATGTCGTGAATGCTGGCATGGTGAGTGAAGAAGAAGAAACCGTTAGTATCGATTTGGCCATAGTTAATGGCTGAAATTTGGCTATTATTATTTTCCTCGGTTTGCGACTGAATCCATTGATCGAGCTCTTTTTTTACCATTTTTTGGGCTTGATAATCAGCAACGGCGTAAACTGTGCTGGCGATAGCAATAATAGTTATGGTGCTATAAATAAATTTTTTCACTATGAGTAGCCCTTTCGGTGTGTTTTTTTTAAGGTGTTATATTTTAATGGCCTATGTTGAGGATTTTATTATATAGCAGGTAGTCGTTTATTCAATTCAAAAGCGAGTGCTTTGGCTGCTAGGCTGTGAGCATTGTTTGATTATTAAAATGAATGTTTAAAATAAAAAATTATTTTTTTAGTGCTACTTTGTGTTTTGCTGCCGTGTTGCAATATGTGCTATATTTCGTTACTTGCGCGCGGGCGCTGGCCTAGTTAAGAACAAGCTGCTTTATTGAAAAGATTTATTTAAGGAGGGCGAAGATGCGTCAGAAGCTAGTGATGGGAAACTGGAAGATGAATGGTTGTCGTCGTGAATTGACAGCATTATTGTGCGGTGTTTCTGAAGGTGTTAAGAGCTTGTCTAAGGTGGATGTTGCAGTTTGTCCTGCCTTTGTTTATTTAGAGACAATGAAGACGTTATTAAAAAAGTCTGGATCTAAAGTGAGCCTTGGTGCGCAAGATGTCAGCTTGCATGAGGCTGGTGCGTATACTGGGGAAGTCGCGCCGGCGATGCTGCACGATTTAGGTTGTCAGTATGTGTTGGTTGGGCACTCAGAGCGTCGCAGTTATCATGCAGAAAACAATGAAATTGTTGCAAAGAAATTTGTTGCTGTTCAGGCACAAGGTTTGATTCCAGTGTTATGTGTTGGTGAGACACTAGAACAGCGCCAAGCGGGTAACATGCAAGAGATAGTAAGCGCGCAAGTACAGACTGTGATTGACTACGCAGGTGTGAATGCTTTTGCCAGGAGTGTCATCGCGTATGAGCCGGTGTGGGCGATTGGTACCGGTGTTGCAGCGGAGCCTGCCGATGTGCAAGGTGCACATAGCTTTTTGCGCGGCGTATTGAGTAACTATGATGCAGCGCTTGCTCAAAACATGCAGATTTTATATGGTGGCAGTGTGAAGGCAAGTAATGCTGTTGAAATTCTACAACAACCTGATGTTGATGGTGGATTAGTTGGTGGTGCTTCTTTGCAGGTCGATGAGTTCGTCACAATCTGTCAGGTGGCTAATGGTTAATTTGAGGTAAAATGTGGAACAAATACTATTGATTTTGTTAATTGTTACAGCGGTTGTGATGATTGTATTGATTTTGATGCAGCAAGGCAAAGGAGCGACGGCAGGGGCTTCTTTTGGTACTGGTGCTTCACAGACGGTATTTGGCAGTGCTGGGGCCGCTTCGTTTTTGGTAAAGGCAACGGCAATGTGTGCTTTGGTTTTCTTTGTAATTTGCTTGGTACTTGGGCGGATGGCGGCGCAGCAAGGGCAATTATCTCCAGCGTCTGCTGCGGTAAAAACAACGGCGGCGCCAGCGGCGGCATTGCAAGAAGCGACAACACCGACATCTGCATCAAGTCAAACTCAAATGACTGATAAAAGCGGAGTTAAAAAATAATTAGCACTTGCATCTTACTAAAATAACAGTAAAATGGCGCTACGCGCTTGTAGCGCAATGAGATTTTTGCCGAAGTGGTGAAATTGGTAGACACGCCATCTTGAGGGGGTGGTGACCTAACGGTCGTGCCGGTTCGAGTCCGGCCTTCGGCACCAAGTTTAAAAGGCGATTTGAGATCGCCTTTTTTATTGCCTGCAAATTTTGATAATTCACTAAATGGCGATGTTATTTATAACGCCCTCCG
>LVCQ01000204.1 GCA_001644975.1 Piscirickettsiaceae bacterium NZ-RLO1 | reverse complement strand
TTCCAGAGTGATTGCAAGAGTGATCAAACCATGGCGCGTATACTTGTGATTCATTACGGAATATCAGGCTCAGCCGCTAAAAAGCAAGCTATTTATCACATATCAGCACCGACTTATGACAGTTATCTGGGTAAAGGGGTGAGTTATGTGCGGGGGTGCTTAAATACTTTAGAAAAAAGACCAGTTAAGCTGGAAATAAAGAATGGTAAATGTAATAATATAGCGTGTAATTATGAAGTAAAATTCTTATAGAATATAAAAAAATGTTGAATAATTATGAAAATAATATTATTTTTAAAATATAATAGTTAAGTGCTCTAATTAATTTTAATATTAGAAAGTTATAAATAATGATAAGTATAGAGCTAAGACATAGAGTTCAGGAAATCCTTAATTATTATGACCTTCATAAAGGGCATAGAAAAAGATTTTTGAATTTACGCAGTAGCACTATGAATGAGGTACAAGCATTACTTGATAGTGCAAGCTTATCTACAACTGAACACAGTTTTATTACTTTGTTAAATGACAAATTCTCTGACTTTCATAACCAAGGTGATGCTAAAAAATGGGATTATATTTATTCTCAAACTCAACGTGCCTTGATAAGATTAGATTTTTTATTTAATCGTGGAGAGAATTTTAGAAAATATGTCAAATGTATATCTGATGCCAGTTTTCTAATTAGTCTAGCCAAACGAAATCTTATTCAACTAGTACCTGAAGCACTAGAAACCTACGGGCTATCTATTAATAAAACAGAAGGTTTATATAAAAATAATGCTCTGTTATGGGCAATTGCTAATAATGCATGTGATAGTGCAATAAAGATTATTTCATATAGTGGGTCAGATTTATCTGTAAATGATGTATACAATAAAAATGCACTGCACTTTGCGATCATGAAAGGACGTTCTCATGAAGGAGACCTAACTGATAAGGCTTTAAGACTATTTTCTCCTGATGGATTAGAGAATAAAATGAACGATGTGGTATGCCATCTTATACTAACTGCTAAAGATAGAATGCAACCAGATCAATTCATTATTTATATGAATTCAGCTATGAGAGATGGTAAAACCCCCTTACATTTAGCAGCTATGAAAAGGGATAAAATACTATATGATCAGTTGATTCATATGGGAGCAGATCCTTTAGTTAAAGATAGATATGGTCTAATCGCTGAAAAATATTTTTGTAAGAAAGATTCAGAGATAAAAAATTTTCTATTAAAGGAGGTATGCGAGTTTACATTGCGATCTCAAGTAACGTTACCATTTTTTTCACGTTCTTTAGATACTTTAAACAAAACAGACAGTAGTTTTGATGCTTTATCTTCTGCACAAGAATAAATGTCATTGGCATATAGTAAATTATTATTTTTTTAAATTTAATTAAAGGTAAATCTATGACTTTGCAGTTATATATTGATAAAGGATACTTAACTTCTGAAAGGGCTCAACAATTAGAATCAGACTCGTCATTATTAGGTATTTTAAGGTCAGATAAAATATTTCAATGCATCAGAAGACATTCTTCAGTTCATAATTCATGGGGTTGAAAGTGAAAGACTTAATATTGATAATGTTTTTCCTCTAGATTCTGATCGGCAACGTATTTTAAGTTCAGAACAAATTCGACATTTAATTTTTACGGATAAGATTAATATTGACGAAGCGTTACTGCTTGATCTAGATCAGAAGTTAATTCTAGAGTCAAGAGATTTTTTTGGACTAATTTCAACAGATAGAGCTACTGTTACTACTATTTTAAATTTAACCCAAGATCATCGATTAATTTTAGAATCAGATTCCATTTATGGCTTAATCATGAGGGATAGATTAGCTGTTGAGGAAGCGATTAACCTTACTCTTCATCAGCAAAGAATATTGAGTTCTCCAGCAATTGTGGCGCTAATCGATGGTGGTATTCTTGATATCGGTTTAGCTTTGAATTTTGATAATATAGCACTAGAAGTTTTCGGAGATAATGAAACTGTAGAAAGGTTGCTTAATGGTGATTTAAATTTTGATGATGTTTTCGGAGCGCAAGAGGGTCCGGAAGAACAGGAAGCTGACTATTTAAATAGAGCGCAGAGCACGCATACTGCCAGTGTTCATAGGTCAATATCACAATCAGCATTGCAATTAACAGCACTTTATGGTGAGAATCTAAAAGGCCATGGACTTGATTTCATGGTTTCTCAGGCTAAAGAGTATCTCAATACTTTGGGTGATGATGTTAAATCTAAAGCAGCTAAAGTAGGCTTTAGGCGTTTAACTGCAGAAAATTATTCTTTTATTGATCCTGTCTCAGGAGTCTCTACTAAACAAATATTAGCTTTAGCATGGACTGCTATTCATGATGAAAATAAAAGGCAAGGTTGTTTGGAGGATGCTAAGGCTCTTTTTGTTGAAGCTTGTTATGAAATACAAAGAGGTTATAACCTTTCTCCTACTGGAATAGATTTGGGTGGTAGAGATAAACCTATCTGTGCTGCTGGATCTTTTAATAAAGTTATTGAAAAATTACAGGGCATACATCCAAGTTGTACAGTGGTATATATAACTAAAGAGCTTGCTAGCTTGAAATTACAACGAGTTATTGGACATGAAGTTACTCGATATGTGAATAATATTCAGTTAGAAACGACTAAAGCGTTAGGAGGTTTTATTAACCTTTTGGATGATATGACTGATGATGGTCTCGAAGCTAATCATATAGATCAAAATATTTTTAGTCATGTTAAAAATAGAGTTTCTATGCTTATGTTTGAAGAGTTCGGCTCTTTATATCAAAACAAAGATGACCTGGAATTCAAAGAGATGGTAGATAGTGGAGTGTGGTTAGAGGCTCCATATATAGAAGTTCAGGAAAAAATTGAAACATCTTTAGCTTATCGGGATTTTTGTAAAAATCAGATTTTAAGATCGTCACTGTTATTTAATTCGATGTTAGCTGAGCAGTTATATGAACACCGTAATGATTCTTCAGAATCTCGTCAAGCTTTTGATTCTAGATTTGGCTTAGTGCCAACTTAATAAAGAGTTAACTTTAGTGTTCATATTTAGCTACAATATAAATCCCCAGCACTCGCTGCGAACCAAGGAGTACAAAGCACGGGTGAGTAGGCTGAGGTAGAGACGCTTACGCATTAGAGTAGGAACATTTCGGATGTAGATTGAAAAAATTCTTGTTTTA
>LVCQ01000203.1 GCA_001644975.1 Piscirickettsiaceae bacterium NZ-RLO1 | reverse complement strand
GGGCGCTTTGTATCATATATAACAAGTTAAATCTTGCATTGCAATCAATGATCAATTGTACTAAGCTAAGTTTATATGACTAAGTTTAACTGGAGCCTGTTATGCAGACTGTTAATATTCATGAAGCCAAGACTCACTTATCTCGTTTAATTGAAAAAGCATCTAGTGGTGAACCCTTTATTATTGCAAAAGCAGGAAAGCCTTTAGTAAAAGTTGTGCCTTTAAGCGCACCAGACGAAACAGACGTTAAGCGGGTGGGGTTCCTTACTGGTCAGATCGAAGTACCAGATGATTTTGATACAATGGGCTGCGATGAAATTGAAAAGTTATTTGGTGACGAAGAGTGAAATATATTTTAGATACTCATGTATTATTATGGGCCGCAAGTGATTCCCCTAAACTATCTTCTGAAGTAAGGTTGTTGCTCAGCGAAAGAGGTAATGAACTATTTTTTAGTGCGGCCAGTCTTTGGGAGATCGCTATAAAAAATAGCCTGGGTAGAAAAGACTTTAAAGTAGAGCCTCATTTATTGCGTCGTGGTTTATTAGATAACGGATATAGTGAGCTGGTTATTACTAGTGAACATGCAGTTGGAGTCAGTGGATTGCCTTCTATTCATAAAGACCCATTTGATCGTATCCTAATTGCTCAGGCTATATCAGAAGGCTTTACTTTATTGACGGCAGATGAATTAGTTGTGCAATATCCAGGGCCAATAATGAAGGCTTAGATGCGTGTAGGGCTCTTTACACACCCTACATATCGATACACTCCAAAAAAAACCTTACATACCCATTTCATTTTTTTCGGCGCTTCTTAATTCTTTCTACCCAGTTATTAAAGCTGTCCACATCAGCTTGTAAACCATCTGGATCTGGCATATCTTGAGGTGCACCTGCTGCCAGATCATGACCTGGAAGCCACTTAGAGCATTTAGTCATTCCGTTTTCAATATCTTTGCAATCCTCTACAGTAATATCGGAAACTAATAAAATTTGCTGAGTTTGGACGCTATTCCTATAACGCTCCACAATACCACCTAATAAAATTTCTTCAATTCCGCGTTCCCAACACTCTCTTAGTTGGCCGTATATAAGCATAGCTTCTTTATTATAGTTATCTTGTTCAGCATTTTTAAAATTTTTTTTTGCAGACACTAGGCTATTGTTTAATTGCTTGATACGTTTTGTTACAGGCATGGCTATCCATGGCAAATTATCGTTACAAATGCCTGCACCGACAGATTTTATTTGCTTTATGTACTGATTTTTTAAATTTACATCATACTTTTTAGCATACTCTTTTAGTAGTAAAAGAAATACAACATCATGAGTAAATATCATAACTTGTCGAACTTTTGCTTCTTTGACAAGACGTTGTGCCACAGCATCACGCCATTTATAATCTAGTGAAGACACTGGATCATCAAATAGGATCGCGGAAGGGTCATCAGCAGTACTTAACTCAGCAAAAAATGCAGCTATGGACAAACAGCGTTGTTCACCCTCACTTACAACTTTAGGTAATTCAATATTAGGTGCTCTTCTGAGAGTTAGCTTATGATATAGATTGCCACGATCACCGCCTACTTCTTTTAATTCAACTTCTACATGGTTGAATTTAAGTTCGCGTAACTCCTGATCAAAGCTGACTTTTAACTTATCAGTTACAACTAATCGGGTGACTTCTGTACTTTTCTTAGTAATGTTATTAGTTTTTGTATCATTTAAGCAAAGGGTATAAGCAGCAAATTTCTTCTTACGATTAACTTCGTTAATAACTTTATCTTTAAATTCATTTAATTTAAATCTTGAATTAAGTTCCCTTAGTTGTGATTCTATTTCTGACTTTTTATCAAGAGTGTTGTTTTGTTGCAGGTTGTTTATACGATTGTTTAGTTGATTTACTAATTCACTTACTTTTGATGTAATAGAATTATAACCTGATAACTCTATTGAGGGACCGTTTTTAGCTTTAAGGTCATTGATAATGCAAGAATGAATTTCGTTTGCACTACTAAAGTTAAGTTTTATTTCATTAGCTAATTCTTGGTTTTCAATTTTTACATCATCTATTATATCGCTATAAAAATTTATATTTTCAAAATCTTTATAATGTTTTGAATATTTATTTCTAGAATCTTTAAACTCTTTTTCAGTTGATGAAATTATAAAATAATTAAATTGTTTAAGCCTATCTATAGCATCTGTATTTAAGTTTTGCAGACACAATACGCATAAAGCATTATCATCAGTTACTGGAAATTCATTCTCATGATAAGCATGATTTTCAGAAAATTGTTTTGCAGATTCCCATAAATTTCTCCAAAGATCACTTCCTAATCCGTTTAGGTTTAAATTCAAAAAGCTGGTTTTTTTTAATTTTTCAACAGCCTCCTTTTTTTTACGAACGTCACGTTGTTCTTCAAAGAGTAATTTTAAATTTTCATGTGACAGGGTTGAATCTATATTTTTTAAGTGATCAACAAGAAGGCTTATCCTTTGTTTTTTCAGTTTTAACTCATTTATAATTTTTGTTGAGTCTGCTGCATTTAAGTCATTTAAAGATTTTGTTAATGCTTCTTGTTTTTCAATGTCTTCTTGTGAAATAGTGCTAAGCGAAATAATTTCACCAAGATCAGTTAAAGGCGAGATGTTTTTTACTAACTCCTCAGCCTTTGTGCCATGAGGCAACTCAATGTTATCCATAGGTTGCGCATTTAATTCTCTCAGTTCAGTCTCTAAACGTTGCCTTACTTTAGAGCAAACTTTGACTAGGCTATCAAATAAATCCAATCCAAAAGGTCTAAAAGCAACATCAGTTTTTTTTGTTAAATAAACCGTTGCGGACTGCGTGTCAAAAACGCTAACCCGGGAAATAAAATTATTGTTACCTTTGCCATTCCATACTTGTTCATCTGTAGAATCACCAACTGTGTATTTGATCTTGACTGCAACTGTAGGAGGTGATTGATCGGAGGTTACGTTACCTAGTATGTCTTCAGTACCTCTAGCTCGGCATGCACTTTTAAAGATTCTTGTGTAACCGGATTTACCCGCAGCATTATTGCCATAAACAACAGTTAAATTTGGGCCAAAATTGACACTTTGATTTTCTGCGAGGGCATTAACGCCTTTATTGTGATGGATAGATAAAATATTTATATGCTCTATTTTGCTTTTTGAATTTGGGAGGTCATCTTTTTTAAAA
>LVCQ01000202.1 GCA_001644975.1 Piscirickettsiaceae bacterium NZ-RLO1 | reverse complement strand
TGCCATCTCAGGTGTTGAGCTCTACCGCATGTTGAAGAAAAAACAGATGCACTGCCATCAAGATAAAGCAACTTACCAGCAATTTTACTTGCTCGCAGCCTAACTATGCCTGAAGAAAAGTGCCTCTCTGTGAAAATTTCAAATTGCGACAGAACCATTTTACATCATTGGATGTGAAAAATACCGCGATGCTTAAGATATTCCATAAAATTATCATATTTATAAAAACAATTTATTTGCATTATATTTAATATCAATATAACTTTAACTTTTATAATTTAGAAAGCATTAATATTTTAGGTAAATTTATGAAAAATATGAAAAAAACTATTGGAGTGGTTGTACTAAGTGTCATATCAAGTGGCTGGGCAGTTGCCTGGAGTCCTTGGATTATTTGTGGAGGAGCAACGCATAAAGTCTATCCTGAAGGAGGAGGAGGTCCTTTTGATCAAACATCTTATTATTCAGCGAGATGTCCTGATGGAAAAGCACCTGAAGGCTTCACATGTGCATATCACCCAACTCGCTTTGTAAATGTTATTTACATAAATAACGTTGGAGGTAAAGATAAATATTATGATGTTAGTCAAGATCAAATGAACACTATTGATAAAATATGTGAAAAAATAGATAAAAGTGCAAAAGCAGAAGATCCTGCATATTTAGCTCATAGACAGGGAGATAATGGTGGAGGAATGTACGGCCATTATTATGATTTTAGAGTAGTTAGCAATAAGAGTTCATTTTTTAAATAAATATTTAACACCTACTGATTAATATTTTATTTAAAAAAATTAGTAGGTGTTCGTATTAGAATAGGCTCGCATAGCTCGCGACTTCCGGATGTCCGTGCTGACATCCATCACTTTTCCACTTATTAACTCACAACATACTGCGCCTTGCTCGGGTTTGTTTTGTAGAACGCCGTCACATAAGTCACCAGCAGGCGCTAAATCAAACCCTGTTGCTGTAATTGTTGTCGCTCTGATTGATGATACAGAAGCGACACTAAAACGATTTAAACAAAATTATGATAAAAATATATTAATTTATAGGTAAGATATAATGCGAATGCCAACACCAGATGAAATTAAAAAACAATATTTAATATTCCTTGCAGAAGCCTGTGCAGATTCTGAAGAGAGTGTTCTTTACAGAAATTCAATCAAAGATAAAACAGGCAACCCATCAGGGTTTAAAGGCATTGAGATGTTTTTCTTAGGTGACGTAGGTAACGAGATTGAAAAAGTATTTCAAGATTTAAAAGAAAGCCTAAGTCGCTGTAATGACAGCCAAGAGAAAATCTTACTCTTAGAAAGATTTAACAGTCTATTTGAAAAGAAGACACAGCATAGAATTGATACTGCGAGGATATTAGGCTTTTTTCAAAGTGAAAACCTTCCTAGCCAAGCATTACGCGATATGCTTCTTCTGGAAGCAATAAACTTTAAAGCATCTTCAAGCCTAAAAAAACACTTTTTCTTTGCTGCTCAACCGGTTCAGCGGCTTTACGCAGGGCACGACGGTTTAGGTTTCTAATCTTTTTTGGTGCTAACTGTTTTAATTGTTTTTCTAAATCACGCAACCCTTCAACCGAGAAACTCATTTTAGGCATGCACCCACTCCCGACAGGCTAGAATGAGTTCACGATTACGCTCATCTGGATTAATCACACTTAAAATCTCCAAATAACGGCCATCAAAAACAAGACGTAACGACGGGGTGACATCAGACCGATAGCGCAGGGTCACCGTTTGACTGATCTCATGATAAAACTGTTGGGCGCTAAATAGTTCCCGGCCTGCACTCGGGCTGACTCGCGCCCAGACGGTAGTAATATCTTGCCAATACTCCACCGCTTCACCATAATTATTGGCACCGATTAAATTATTTTGTAAGGTGACGCGATGGCGTAACAAGCCCGCTCTCATGCGCTTAAATGCCGATGCGGATTAAGTAAAAAGTGGGTACTCATCGGCACCCCTTTCACCGTTAAAGTACTGGTGGATTCCCGGTTTTCGTAAAAGTGACCGGCAGACATTAAGATGGCGATTTCTATCGATTTATTAATTAACACACTGTTTTCAATCGCTTCTAAATCATCCGTATTATTTACAATGGCACGTTCTAGATAATCCTCAGCAGCTTGCAGGGCAGCGGCAAGAATAAACTCTAAATAATCATCTTCGTTATTATCGTCGATGCGTAAATGGCTTTTTAAACGTGTTAAATCGATCATTTTGATTTTTTCTTGAACGTTTTAACATCAACCGCCGCCGCATCACCGTGCTTAATCATGGCTTTTGCAGTTTTATCGGGTAAATCAACAATATCGCCGATATTATAAGAAATATTTATCCCAGCTCGAGGCACTAAGATTTTAATTTTCATAAGGTAATTAAACTCCTGTCGCTCTACGGTTTGCAGAGCTATATTTAGTCCATGATGGTTGTATTTTTTAATTTAGTTCAGGCGATAGAGATTTATCACATTGTGAAATTGATTTTTCGGCAAAGTCATACATTAGTGTTGATGATGCTTTACTTTCTATATTTATTTCTGATTTTTTCCATGTAAAATAACTATTTTCAGGCATGCTGGTATAGAAATTTTTAAAATATTTTAAAAATATTGTAGGGTCATTCCATGCTTGGTTGAGCCAAGGAGATGTTGACCATCCTTGATAGTTATCAATTATCTTAATTTGACCTTCTAGTTTTATGGCATTAAATACATGATCTGATGAAACAGCTTCATGTATATAGCCTTTCATGTCTGCACAAACTTGAACATGCTGACCTTCCTGCAGATACTCAGACAATAGTGAAATAAATTGTGCTCCATCTCCCTCGTATTTAACAATAAACTCTTTGTCAGAAAAGCCTGGCAGCCTTTGCCAAAAAGATCCTTCTAAGTCTTGCCCCGTATTTAAAAGATGTCTGACTCTATTTGAGGCTTGTGTGCAATTTCCAATGCCTCGACGCTGTGTATTTGTTATTTTTTTATAAATAAAATCTAGGTGGTCTGATTGATTATTTAACATGCTTCAAACTCACTATACCTTTTTATAAATAAATATCACAAAGGTATATTTGATTGTAATCTAAACAAATTTTTACAAATTTATACTTTTAAAGGCGTATCCTCTTACCGTAATAAAAACCAGCCCAGCAGCTGATTGCTGCTGAGAGTTGTTATTAAGACGTCGCTGTTTTAAGTTGTTCGCCCTCCG
>LVCQ01000201.1 GCA_001644975.1 Piscirickettsiaceae bacterium NZ-RLO1 | reverse complement strand
CAAAATGCCAAAGCGGCGATGCGCTTTTTCAAAAAGGCAATCGCCCAACCTTATGTGAAATCACCGCGTGTTGTGAATGTCGACAAGCACGCTTCATTTCCACCCGCTCACCAAAAAGCCAAAGATGAAGGTCTCTTTTCTAGTCAGTGTAAACTCAGGCGAGTGAAGTATTTAAACAACTGCATTGAAAATGATCACAAAGCGGTAAAGCGCAAATCCCGTTTCCGCCAATGGTACCAATCACTTTCTACAGCACGGCCTACCATTGACATAATGGAAGCGATGCGCATGGTTCAAAAAGGTCAATTACGTTATATTAAAAAACAGAATATCTGTGCCCAAAATCAGCTCATTGATAAATTATTTGGATTAGCTTCTTAATTCTAAGCAGAGAGCACAAGAAAATAACCTTTCTGAAGCTCACTATAATTTTTCGCAACAGTGCCCCAAGACTGTTATCAATACATTCATGAATGTGGTTAGTTCAACTTTCTTTGATTTTAAAACCATCACTTCTGACAACGGAACAGAGTTTGCGGGTCATGAGGCCATTTCAAAGATCACTGAAGCAAACTTTTACTTTGCTAGACCTTATCGTTCTTGTGATAGAGGTCTAAATGAACACACAAATGGTTTGATAAGGCGTTTTCTAACTAAAGGGACGGATTTTAATGAAATTAGTGACAAAGAAATAGCAAAAATAGAGCATACATTGAACACCAGAAGAAGAGCGAGTTTGAATTATCGCTCACCTAATCATGTTTTTTTAGAGTATTTGATGGCGGCTTAGTATAGAGTAGTGTTGCACTTCAGATGACGGAGGGCGCCTCTTATTTGTAAATTTTTTATAAAAAACAATATTAATGATATATTTATTGAAGACAAACATGATATAAGGTTGACTGAAAAGTGATTGAAATTTTTTATTAACTAAATATTATAAGAGCACTTATGAAATGTCTGAAATAATAAGAAAATTGCTTTTCTTGATCGTCTATTAATTTTATTTATACGCTGCGAGCCAAAGAGTGCAAAGCACGGGGTGAGTAGTCCGAGGTAGGTGAGGGTTTATAGTCGTCGCGTTTTGCATCATTGGATGTGCAAAATACCTACCGAGGTAGCGACGCTTACGAAAATTACTTAGAAACGTAAGCATCATCACTATAATTTGTGAGTTACAGGCTTAATAATTATGAAAATTAAATTTTTTATTATTGCTTTATTTATTATTTTTTATGTGAAATTAATATATACTTCTCCTTTGAGAGAAATATATGAAGATATTATCTTCGAAACTGACCCAAGTCGTAGTCAAGACGGCATTACCTATAGTTTAACCGAAAAAAATTTACTAAAAAAAGACTTCCTAATTCAGTTTCCTGGTAAAGATGTTTGGGGTAAAAAAGCAGAAGAATACCCTGGATTTGAATTTAATGCCAGCCTAGATAATAATTTTGGTTTGCCTCATTGTGAGACCGATTCTCAATGTACAATTAATAGCACTTGTTCAAATTTATCATCATTTAATAATCAAGAAAATCATAGTAAAGTTAAAATGTGCAACGGATATGCTGAAAAAAATTTAGATCGCTTTTATAATATAATTATACGTGCTGAAAAATTTGTTGATATAACAACATTAGAGCCGATGCCTGATTTAAGATTTAGATCAACTCTTCGCAATGCACTTACTTTTCTAGCAAGAACAGGAAAACATATCACGATTCGTATTTTATCTGGCTCATATCAAACTATGCCTAGTAAAGGGCTTTCAAATGAACAACATAAAAATAAATCTTTCCTTGGTGGCTATCCAACTTGGTATTTTTTAAATGATTTAATCCGCGATATAAAAAATATCCCAGAATCTAATTTAAATTTCTATGTTTCTTCTATGCGAAGTTGTTCTGGTAAATGTGGTCAAGACTTTCTAATGTCGTTATCTTGGAACCATTCAAAAATAATTGATGTTGATGGTAAATATATCATTAGTGGTGGAGTAAACATGTACGACAGCTATTATTTAGGGAAACACCCAGTTTTTGATCTCATGATCGAGTTAGAAGGCCCTGTAGCAACTCAAGCAATTAGGTTTACAAACTTACTGTGGAGATTTGTAAGGAATAATATTAAACTTTATCTTTACTACCCTTTCAATGTTATTGAGTATTCTGCAACAAAAAATAATAATTATGCTATTGTTAGTAATGATTTGCTAGGACACGATTTATATGCTGCACCTCATACTACTTCTGGAAATACAGAAATTCTTGCAATCGGTCGCACTGGTTATGGTTTATATAAGGATGATTCAGCTAAAAAAAATAATAATTCAGACTATGCTTTGTATCGGTTATTAATTTCAGCAAAAAAAAGGATTTATATAGCACAACAGAGCCTTAAAGCACACTTTAATACTTGGCCTTATGATACTACAAATGAACAACATACTAATCTTATTAGTGCACTAGCTAAACTTTTGATAGAAAAAGGTCATGTGTATATTGTTCAATCTCCTTATAGTAATTCAATCTCAATAGAGTCAGGTTATTTATCTTTAGCCACCAATGAAGAAATATGGAATAAAATAAAAAGTGAAGCAAGAGCAATGTATCCAAGCTTAAAAGAAAGCGCTATTAATTTAAAACTATGTAATAAATTGCATATTTCTACAATTAGATTCAATGACTCTGATGAATCATGGATTGATAATGAAAAAATAACAGGTCATTATAAATTCATGATGGTAGACAAAGGGATGTTTTATGTGGGATCTCAAAACTTTTACCCATCAGGATTACAAAACTATGGTCATATAATTAATGATAAAAAAGCGTCTAACATTATTAGAAAGAGTTTTTGGGGCCCCCTTTGGAAGTATTCATCTAGAGTAGAATATACACCTGATCTGTGCAAAAACCCGCCCTCCGTCATCTGAAGGGCACTGTTGCGAAAAATTATAGTGAGCTTCAGAAAGGTTATTTTCTTGTGCTCTCTGCTTAGAATTAAGAAGCTAATCCAAATAATTTATCAATGAGCTGATTTTGGGCACTGTTGCAAAAAATTTAGATTTGAGTAGGGTGTAGCAATCAACGGAAGTTAAGAGTGAATTGCTGTGGTAAAACGTAAACGATTTAAGAAGAATCAACCCTTTAAATGGAAGCATTATTCCGGTGAGATCATTCTTTGGCTGGTGCGTTGGTATGGCCGCTATGCCTTATCTTACCGTGATCTCAAAGAAATAGCAGCTGAAAGAGGTCTTG
>LVCQ01000200.1 GCA_001644975.1 Piscirickettsiaceae bacterium NZ-RLO1 | reverse complement strand
GGGCGATTTTATAGGGCTAAACCTCTTCCACTAATTCATGATGGCTAAGCAAATGGTCAGGTATTGCCTTACTGGTATTGGCCCCCATCTTCTTTAATGCCTCTGATTGCCTGACCAAATTCCCTCGCCCAGTAGAAAGCTTACTATAAGCGCTTTCATAGGCTTTTTGTGTGCTTTCTAAACCTCGACCTATTTTATCTAAATCAGCAATAAAACCAACAAAACGGTCGTATAAACGACCAGCCTTATCTGCTATTTCTTTCGTATTTTGCGCTTGATGCTCTAAACGCCATAGATTTTGAATCGTTCTTAACGTTGCCAGCAGTGTTGTTGGTGTAACTAAAATAATATTTAAAGCCAAGGCCTCATTTAACAAGCTAGGCTCCTCATGCATTGCACACGAAAACGCCGCTTCGATTGGAACAAACAACAGGACAAAATCCAATGAATTGACTTGAGCTAATGCCTGATAATCTTTACTTCCCAAGCCTTTAACATGCTGACGCAATGACATAACATGCTGCTTTAAAGCATCTTTTTGTGCTTTTGCATCATCAACATGGCAATAACGCTCATAAGCACTTAAAGAGACTTTAGCATCTACGATCACATCACGTTGCCCAGGCAAACGGATAATAACATCGGGGCGAACATGCTGCCCCCCTGTAGAAAAACTTTGTTGCGTCTCATATTCACGCCCTTTTTCTAACCCAGAGAGCTCAAGCACACGCTCCAAAATCAGCTCTCCCCAATCCCCCTGTACTTTAGACTGACCTTTTAAAGCCTGAGTCAAGTCAACGGCATCTTGCGCAATTTTTTGGTTTAAGCCCTTTAAATGAGTAATTTCCTGGTGTAATGCCACGCGGTCTTTAGATTCCTGATCATAGGTTTTACTCACCTGCTCAGAAAACTGCTTTACTTGCTCACGAAAAGGCTGTAAAAGTTGAGACAGCTCTTTTTCATTATGGGCGGATAATAACTGAGTTTTCTCTTGAAAAAGCGCGTTGGCAGCATTCTGAAACTCAATAACCAGCTGTTTTTTTGCATGTTGAACAAACTCTTCTTGCTCTATTAATTTTTTTCTCTTTCACTCAAAGCCGTTTTAAGCTCAGCATTTTGCTGATGTAACCGAGTTAATTCCTGATGATCTCTCGCTTGCTCTGCTTTTAAAGCCGTATATTGAACTTCATGATTATGTGCTCTTTCAAGCAATTTTGCCTGCTCTGATGTCCACTCTAAACGTTGATGATTAAGCTGATCAAGCTGCTTTAATTGACCTTTACGCTGACGCATCAACCATAGACTTAGCCCTATAAAAACAAGGTTTAAAACAATAAAAACAACCAATAAAATCTCGAGCATTTATTTTCCCTATATTCATACTGAATATTTAAAATCGTCCTTTATTTAAACATAAATGCCCATATGCTGCTAATGTATTCACCTTTAACTTGGCTTAACCAAAGCTTTTACTATATTTTTTTATTTCATCACAACTTAACATCAAGCGACTGCTTATTATAGCTTGCAGTGCTTTTTTCAGTGCGTTAAAGACATCGAACCTGATTGCTCAGCTTCTGATGTTTTTGTATGCGCCTCTAGCATTAACATAGATAACTCTCCACTAACAGCTCCTAAATCACCTTCAGCACAGCTACTAACCTCTTGCGGCTCCGGTACACAGGCATAATCATCTATATCACTCATAAAAATCATTCTGTCAGTTGAGCAAACTTCTAACTTTAATAAGTTATAACCAGGAAGATTTAGCAATCGAGCAAGCTCGCCAACCAATAGACTACTATGCTGCGCTGATGCTAACACCGCAGAGCATAACCCTCTTAAATCATGCACTCCATCACGTTTACTTAGTTCGATTAAGTTAAAAGGTGTTTGACTTGAATGCGCAGGATTAAAGTTCTCAAGAGCCTTCTTAACAGCAATGAACTGCTTGGCTTTTTGCCAATCTTCAGCAGAACTTACAGTAGTCGCTGCTAATGCTTGAAGCTCGAGATTATCCTTACAGTCTTGCCATATCTCATCATAACTAATACCAACTTTTTGCAAGTTTAAAACAAGCTGTTTATCAATAGCCACTAATGTTGGAAATGCGTGAGATGGCGAAGTTAAAGTAAAAAGCACATTTCCATGAGGACAATTACCAGACTGATCATCAATCAGCATAGCGGTCTCACTATCAAGGTACTTATCAATAAACTCTTGCTTATTCAGCGCTTTAGATTTATCAGCACCAAAATCAAAACGGTTAAAATAATTTGCACCTTGTTGTAACTTAATGGCTATACCTAACTCATTAAAAGCTTTTGAAATCGTCTCGGGTGGATAGGCCCCGGCAGTGACCACTTGAAGATCATGACCATTATCTAAGAATTTCTTTACCTCTAAAAATGCTCTTTCATCGACAAAGAAAACACCAGAATTTCTATGGAAAATCATTTTTTTAACATTTAAAACGTTAAAACATCCAGCATCAACTTCTTTATCCATTCTTTTGTTTTTTTTATGATAAGAAAAAATATTTTCATCTAAGTCTAAGTATAAAGTAACTTTTTCATCATTACTTTCATTAACAGGACAACTTGATTTTTTAAACCAGTCTTCGCGAGTCATAGGCATAATTTAACTACCTTATAATAAAATTTTCTTAAAATATCATTAAATATAAGTTTAAACTCTAAAAAAATAAATTTATTTTAAAATTAAAAAACAATTAATTATCGATATAAATAAACCTTATATTTATTAGTTATATATATTTAAACTGAGCTTTCATGCATTACATAGCAGCTCCGACCCTTATCAACGGGCTGCAGATTCTGTTCATGCTGCTGATGAAATAACATGGGAAATTGCATAGATTCACACTCCTGCATTTTGGATTTATCACTGACATTAGCAACTGAAAATCCAACATTTAAGCTATCGATAGAGCAATGTAGAGCACTTAAGTCCTGCTTTAACTCACCAAACAAACAACAAACCAGCCTCTTATCTTTATAAGTTATTTTTTCCTCATAAATCTGACTAATTTTTTCTTGTATGCGCTGGACAAACTCTTTAGTTAATTTTTCTTCAGGTTCTGTAGTTAGAGCCTCTAAAACTTTTTGAAGGCTCTTTAGTTCTTGCTCACTTTTATTTCTGATAGCAGTTTTATAAAAAAATTAGATTTTTTTCCTGATATTCTATCAATTGTAGATTGTATTTTCTGATTAATTATATGAATTAATTTTTTACTGCTAGTCTGCGCAGTTACACTTAAAACACCCTTTAGTATAAT
>LVCQ01000199.1 GCA_001644975.1 Piscirickettsiaceae bacterium NZ-RLO1 | reverse complement strand
ATTATGTCAATTTATAAGGTTTTAGCTATAAATAATAGTTTGAAGGTGACTTTTAAATAAATTTTTATAGTTTTGCTTTATAGCTAGTGCTTTATGTGCATGGGCTGATGAATAATGTTAATGTGGTGGCACTTGTTCAAGTGTTGTAAGTTTTTATACGGTCAGCTGTAGTAATACTTAATATTTAACCCTTATTACAGGTGATTTTTATCATATAGTCTATGCGTTCATGTAAGATATTTGTGGGTTGCTTGCACTGATGTGTATAATAGCAAGTTGAATTTATAATAAGCCAAATTGAGGAAACACGTATGTCTAATATTCAAGTTCCTGCTGGGGGAGAGAAAATTACTTTTGATGCGAATGGTGCATTGAATGTTCCAAATAAGCCTGTTATCCCTTTTATTGAAGGGGATGGTATTGGTGTTGACGTGACGCCGGTGATGAAAAAAGTGGTGGATACTGCGGTTGATAAAGCCTATGGTAAAGATCGTCAAATTGCTTGGATGGAAGTATATGCAGGCGAGAAAGCAAATGATAAATATAATGGTGATTGGTTACCTCAAGAAACATTAGATGCTTTAAAAGATTATGCAGTTTCTATCAAGGGCCCGTTGACGACTCCCGTCGGTGGTGGTTTTCGTTCTTTAAATGTGGCAATTCGCCAAGAGTTAGATTTGTATGTTTGTTTGCGTCCGGTGCGTTATTACCAAGGTACGCCAAGCCCATTAAAAGAGCCTGAAAAAACCGATATGGTGATTTTCCGTGAGAATTCAGAAGATATTTATGCGGGCATTGAGTGGCAATCAGGTACACCAGAGGCAAAAAAAGTCATTGACTTTTTCATGAATGATATGGGTGTAACAAAAATTCGTTTCCCTGAAACATCAGGTATTGGTGTTAAGCCGGTCTCTAAAGATGGTACCTCGCGCTTGGTTGAGTGTGCGATTCAATATGCGATTGATAATGATCGTGATTCGGTTACTTTAGTGCATAAAGGTAACATTATGAAGTTTACCGAAGGTGCATTTAAAGATTGGGGCTATGAAGTTGCGAAAACAAAGTTTGGCGCTAAAGAAATTGATGGCGGCCCTTGGTGCTCATTTAAAAACCCGAAAACTGGCAAAGAAATTATTATTAAAGATTCGATTGCTGATGCATTTTTACAACAAATTTTATTGCGCCCGGCAGAATATGATGTTGTTGCGACTTTAAATCTTAATGGTGACTATGTTTCTGATGCTCTAGCAGCTCAGGTTGGTGGTATTGGTATTGCGCCAGGTGCGAATTCAAATGATAAAGTTGCTGTGTTTGAGGCGACTCATGGCACAGCGCCTAAGTATGCTGGCCAAGATAAAGTCAATCCAGGCTCTTTGATTCTTTCTGCTGAAATGATGTTGCGCCATTTAGGTTGGACTGAGGCGGCTGATTTAGTTGTTAAAGGTATGGAAGGTGCGATTGCTTCTAAACGAGTGACGTATGATTTTGAGCGCTTAATGTCAGGTGCAACAAAAGTTAGCTGCTCTGAGTTTGGTAATGTGATTGTTGAGCACATGTAATTTGGCTGATTAGCTAATTTAGCTAAGTACAAAAAAGCACCCTTCTGGGTGCTTTTTTTATATCCGACATGTTAGCATGTCAGGTGCACGTTTTTTTATTACAAGGAGAAAAGTAATGACAAGCATCACTTTGGGCATGGGGCGACGCAAAAAAGTTGGTGGGCCGCTGGTTAAATTATTAGGGTCAATCAAGACCAAAGCAAGAGGCCGGCGCTATATTTATATTACTGACTGTAAAACCTATGCCTTAATTGACCGCTTAGCACCTGCTGTGAATGTGTTTTCTTATGCGCAGGCCAAGCTTGCCGGCCCATGTGGACAACTAGACGCTAAACGTGATTGGTATGTTTATGTAGAAATTAAATCTGGCACAAAGTCAGAATATAGTAATGGTTATAAATTTCCTAAAGATAAAGCTGGTCATGAAAATGCTGGAGATATCACTAAAGTTAAAAAATTACGCTATAAAGCCTTGTGTGATGAGCTTAGCGAAGCTGAGGATGAGCTTAAAAAACTGGATAAAGAAGCGGCTGAGTTGATGAAAAAATCACGTAAGATTCAAAAGATATGGACCTGGCTAGCTGATAAATATGCACGTTGGGTGGATGAAGTTACCGATAGCATGGTGGGTAAAGCAGAAGAAATCGACAGTTTGAAAAAAGAGAAAAAACAGTTTGAGAAAGAATTTAAAAAGTATTTTCCTAAAGCTGTATTAAAATTAAAAACTGCGCGAAAATCAGCAGTGAAAAAAACCACAGTTAAAAAGCAAGTGGCGATAAAAAAATCTCCAGCAAAGCGAAAATCTCGCTCGACGAAAACGCGTGGTTCATAGGTGTTATATCTATAGTTAAAATATTTCAATGCCAAAATAAATGCAAGCTGCAATCAAAATATCATTGTTTTATTGCAGCTGAATGATCTGTTAATTGCTAATTATTTCAAAATCTAAGTCACTTATCGTTTTATAACTGAGGCGGTTGTGCGGCTTCTTCAGCTGTTTCACTATTGGCTGCACTTCTACCTGCAAATAGCATAGAACTTTCTGACTGTGCAGAAGGTCCTGGGGTGAGAGATTGTTGAAAAGCTAATAATTGTGTAATAAAGCCTAGGTTAGGGTCAATACAGCCTCGATGCCCTCGGATTAAACCGATGGCCTCTTCTAAGGAGCACTTGGATTCTGCAAGAATGAAGGCAGAAAGAGCGGAGGCCGAGCGACTCATTCCCTGTTGGCAGTGGATAAATATCGGTTGGCCTGTTTCTATAGCCTCACGGAGAAACTGATTAATTTTTAAAAAATATTGTCTTAAATCTTGATCAGTTGAATCTTTAGCAGGGCAGAATAAAAACTGAATTCCATCAACTGTTCGTTCTTCTGCACTTTCTAAACCAGGAAACTTAAATTTATCTGTGTCTGGTTCTGTGTAGGGAATGTTTCCAACATTAATTACATGCTTAACACCTTTATTACTAAGGGCATTTTTGAGTTGATATTCAGGACCTAAATATAGTTTCGACTTACCAAATAAAGGTAAATCTATATAACTGAGATCATGCCGATCATCGGCTGGCCCTGCAGAAGCTCCCTGCTGCGGTTGTTGATCTATATTACTTAAATCAAGTTTCAGATTAGGTTTAGGTTTAGGTATATGCACTCCAAATAAGTTATATAATTATTGTTAATTAGTAAGTAAGTTCTTCTTAAAATTTATTATAGCTAAAACCTTATAAATTGACATAAT
>LVCQ01000198.1 GCA_001644975.1 Piscirickettsiaceae bacterium NZ-RLO1 | reverse complement strand
ATTTTAACCCGGCTGAAACTTTCAAATTCTTCAATATTTAAAATTACATCTAGTTTTAATCATATCAATAAACCAAATATTATAAGAATTAATTATAAAATACATTATTGACTTAACACAATCAATACATTAGAATCGAATATATCGTTAATTTTTCTTAACAAAACACTGTTTTGTTTTAAAGTTATCAAAATTTGATGTAAGTTAACTTTTAACCGGTTTAAAGTCAATTAAATTATTACAATCGCTTAACTAACAAAGATAAAGCTTTTTTCATAAATTTTAGAAAATCAATATTTATTTACAAGATCATAAAATATATAAATTTTAAGGAAAACTATAAATGAAAATAAAACGACTCAATGCCTTAGTCGCATCTAGCTTATTTGGTGTGAGTATCGCAGTAACCTCAGTTGCCAATCAACAAGTCGACTTGCAAAGTATCAGAAATATGTATGGTAACATTGCACAAGCACAAGGTTATGCATCATATGATAATACGGCAACATCTGGGATCGCAATCAATAACTTTGTACGAATGCCTCCCTCACACCCGACAGGTTCTATTGAGTTTTTCTTTGAAGATGACTTAAATCAATTTAAAAAAGAATTAGGTATTTATACCTCTGTCGAGGTACCAATAAAAACAGTCAATGTTAAAGATATCGCCAACTTTGCCAGTGCTTATGTACAAAATGATCAAACTTTATCACTGATTTATAATGCAAATTGGGCCTACACCTATGGCATCACGCCAAAACCAGGCACACACTTTGCACTGACAGCCGATGCAACTCAACTCTACCATCAATCTCCAGAAACTTTTTTATCAACCTATGGCAATAGTTTTATTAATCAGTTTCGTGCGGGAGCAAGTCTCTATGTAATGTTGCAAATCCATTTTGAATCTCAGCAATCCAAACAAAGCTTTTCAGACCTGATTTCTGCAGGCAAAGAAGGTATTGCAGCGGTTATGCTCAAGCTTCAAGGCAGCATCAAACAAAAACACTTAAAAGGTACTATTAATATTCGTGCTCTGCAATTAGGTGGTGACCCCTCAAAGCTTACTGAAATTTTTAGCAAAAGTACGGGTGAGGGCTCGGGTTTTGCCGCCTTTAATTTCAGCGATATTAATCAAGGCATGAAAATTGTAAATTCTGCAATTAGCTACAGCAAAAATCTCTCCAAACAAGTTGATCCAGAGAATTACAGCACCTTATTTACTTTCGGTAATTTCTCTACCACACCTTATCATGCCATTGATTCAAATATACCTGCTTATCCTGAGGGTAAGTTCAATAAAAATACTCTAGCCGCACGCCAAACAATTAAGCAGGCTTATACTCAACTTTTGGCATTAAAAGACTATAAAATTCCATTTTATATTTTAAATAATTTTTATAACAGTCTAACTAACCCTGCCCAAGAAGAGTTAAATACAGTCAATAATTATAAAAATAATTTAGAAAGTTATTTTAATAATGCACACGACACTCCTCAATATAATTGTTATCAACCTGGTAATGAAAATGCAACTTGTGCGCAAGCTGCACAAGTTCTCTCAAGCTTTACCCCAGATAACATTCAAACAGCCATTAGTGAACTAGAGCAATTTAACTACAGTGTGAATATTGCAGATCGCTATGCCGCTTATCCAACCTCAATGATCAACAGCAACTCAAATGATATTACTCAAAGTTTTGTCCTAGAAAATTTAGATGGCAAAACATATCAAGGTGCAGTCCAAGCCTCTCAACCAGAACATTTTGATCCCAAATTAAACCAAGGGCTGTATACACTCTTAGCAGAACCTACAATCAAAGACTTAGACTATAATATTCCAAGTAGAAGCGGATCAAACTGGCTACACGCCAGTAAAATTGGCACAAGAGACTTCTTTAATACTAAAGACGGTGATATTCAATTTACCAACAGCGTGTACCGCCCTTACCCTGCGGGAACTGTATGTCTTTACCTGCCTGCAGGAGCTTGGTTTGCAGGAGGTATCCTCAATGAACGTACTCATGAATATTCTCGTACTCCCGTCTTTCAGTCTACGAGTTTAAAAGCGCAAGTTGGTGATAAAATCACTATATATCCTGTCGCAAATGGTGATGACAACGGTGCCAAACAATACTTTATTGTCTCAAAGCCTGGTGAAACGGGCCTAAATAAAGACAACATTATGCAATTGCCTTTACAAACAACGGTGAATTTCTGGGGAACCGTATGGAATACTGATTACTCATTTACTTATAATGATAGCAACTGTCTTTAAGCCAAAATTAGCCCGCTATATAGCGGGCAATTGCACTTAAACCTCTGGCCCAGAGCACACGGGCTCAGCCTGGAAATATTTCTCAGTATCGCCCTTCTCAAAATTATCATACATCAAGCTTGTCTCTCGACTTCTCGATTTATAAAACTTCACTTTGAATGCCTGATTTTTTTTAGAGTAATCTTGTATTAAAGACGTCAGCCCACCCTTCAACTCTTGACACGACATCATATTACCATCTAAGGTCAGGGTCCCTCCTTTTAATAAATTAAAAAAATTCAAAGCATTATATATCCCTTTAGGCATTTGAAACTTCTCACCATTAAAGTAAACATCATTTCCACCCACCCGCGGAGTCCCATCCTCATGCTTTGGTATACATGTACTTCTTAGTAAATTTAATAGTAACTCTACTCTTTGGTCTTGACTTGCACCTCGATCTTGTTTAACTCGGTAAGTCATCCTTCTCGCTGGGACACACTGAAGGAGCTCTTTTTGAAAATTTTCAACTACTTCTCCAGGTGAAACTCTGAAAGTTCCCAAAGACACTGTAGACAACCAATTTTGAGTTCTTACATTAGTTCCAAGCGCTGTATTTAAAAGGGCAATCATACTCCGTGCTAACCAACTCGACTCAACAGAGTTGAGTTTGCGCATCACATCAAATAACTTATCAATACACTGCAAAGCTTGATCTCGGCGATCATAAACCTGACCTGATCCTTGAAGTTTCTCTGGTTTAAACTCAGCTAACTCTCGGGCTAAATCCTGATGATGATGAAAACCAGTATGTCCTACGACGAAACTCCATGTCCCTTTCTTTTTTCCAAGTTTCTCTAAGTATCTTTCTCCTAGCTGATTTAATACCTCAGGGGTAATACTTTCTATATCACCTTCTCTCAATAATTTTTTAATCTCATCCAATTTCATTGCCAACTTCTCCTAACTACTGAATAGTCTTACCTATAGTCAGGTTAATTTTCAGAGCAATGAAAATATATAGCTAAAACCTTATAAATTGACATAAT
>LVCQ01000197.1 GCA_001644975.1 Piscirickettsiaceae bacterium NZ-RLO1 | reverse complement strand
GCAACAGTGCCAGAACAAGTGCGAGATAAGCCCCTAGACAAGATAAATTGTAAAAAAATTTATATTTTAATCTAAATTATTTATTTTTTTTAGAGCTGTAAATTTTATCTATTAATGCGATCATAACTTTATAAGTTTCTTACTTCTCGGCTAATACCCCAAAAGTTAGAGGTTAGAGTAATGCTAAAAATGATAATTCCCCTTGATATAGATGAAACCTTACTTAGTACCGATGCAATCTTATCGCTCATAAATACTATTCAAATAATACACTCTTCCTACAATCCTTAAGTCAAAATAAATTTGGTGTCAGGGACACTCTACAAAAAGATAAAGTAACAGACATTATTCAAAGAATTTTAGCAAATGGTGATTGGGTTGTTTTACAGTGATTCCAGCAAGCTTTGCTGATGGCTATGATTCATTTATTTGCTTTGCTAGGAAGTAGCAATTGTACCATCTACTAGTGTGATCACTAGAGTGAAAATATGGAGGAAGTATATCAAGACAGCAACGCTTACAGTTTATAAATTTCATTAAGATTAAAGTATGGGGTTTAAAATGCCAAATTTTCTTAAAGTAGATACAGCTCACTTAGCATCTAAAATTAGAGAGCTTTATGATGAATTTAACCCTAAGGATAAAGAAAAATATAAAGAATACATATCAAATCTATATCAAGGTTTTACTTTATTAAAGAGCATGCTTAGTAAGCCATTAATTGAACTTTTTATGGAGCATTACTTTGATGAAAAATCTATAACTTCTCCTGACGTACAATTCAATCAATGTTACGCTATAATCTTATCGCAGATTGAGAATATATCGAAGGATAAAAACAGTGAAGGCGAAAGTAAGGATAAGGATAAGGTTATATCTAGAATTAATTATATAAAATTAATTCTAGGAGAAGATATAAGAGAAAAAATTAGAATTGAGATCAATGAATTTAAAGAATTATATTCTTGGGATAAACTAGAAAAGCTGGATTTAAATAAAGAATGTTTCGATAAGGTTGTGTGTGACCCTTCATGTTTTAAAGATGCAATAAAACTTGGCCTTAATCAAGGCTATATTGAAAAAGCACTTGATAATTATGGCTATTTTAAAGAAGCTTTAGAAAAGTCGATAAACAAAAGCAGTATTGAAATAGCTCTTGATACATTGAGCTTAGAAAAAGATACAATATGTGAAAATATTTCATCTTCTGAAACTAAATCTTTTCTCCAGCAGAATGGAGGTTGTATCGCCAGAAAATCTAAAAGTCATACTGATAGTATAACTTTTGGTCATATTAGTCCCGAAGGGTTGGTCCAACAACATTTAATTCAATTTGAAGGTAGCTCTTGGGTTCTTAAATCTGGACCAAAAGAACAATTAGGAACAAAATTGGGAACAACTTTAGCAGATGTTGCCAGAAATAGTGAAGGTATTCTACATTCACCAGATAGTGTTAAGCGCTGGCAAGATCAGCAAAGTCAGCAAGGTCAGCAAGGTCAGCAAGGTCAGCAAGGTCAGCAAGGTCAGCAAGGTCAGCAAGGTCAGCAAGGTCAGCAAGGTCAGCAAGGTCAGCAAGGTCAGCAAGGTCAGCAAGGTCAGCAAGGTCAGCAAGGTCAGCAAGGTCAGCAAGGTCAAAATAAGAGCTTTCTCTTTACTCAAAGAGCATTATTACCAAGCCTTCTTCGAAATACGCAAGATGAACCTGACTTTTTTTATATTAAGTCCTTACAAAGCAGCTCTCCATCCCAATCAATGGATACGAAAAGCAAGGAATGTGGCCCAAAGTAGAGACGCTTGCGACAAGAATAGGCCCGCTTTGCGGGCGACTTGGGTAAAGCCTTGCTAAATTCAAGACCTCCTGTGTGGTTAATCGCTTGTTCTATGGTAAGTTGATATCCCCTTGAGTTCCTTCCATTCCATCAAGCATCTCTTTCAAACTGGCTGCGCTTGCTGATGCATCAATTCGTAGCGCATCATTCAATTAAACGTCTTAAACAAATTAGCCATTTACGGGATTTTTATCATTTGGAAAAGACTCAATCATAACTCATTTTATAATTATTGAAAAGTTTGTGTTTTTGAGATAAAAATATACGTTATTATTATATATTTTAAGAAGATAAATCATGCCAAAAAATATTTTTATATTTGATATAGATGAAACTTTGCTATGTCACGGATCTACTTTAATACGACTAAACCCATTAGTTATGAGAACGCTTTCAAGTTATGACCCTTATAATACACCTCCAGGATGTTATGTTTTACATAAAGAAAAAATCACTGCGATTATGCAAGGAATTGTCTCCAATGGAGATGCTATTGGCTTTATAACAGCGGGGGGAATGGAAAAAGAAGCAATCAAAGAATTTTATAATCGTGAATATGGTATCAATTTAGGTGATCGTTTTGAGTTTTATAACCGAATGCAAAGCAAACTTCCCTCACTTCAATGGATAGCGGAAAGTAATAGAACCCTTAAATCAAATGTAATTTTTGTTGATAATTGTTTTTCTCATATTGAGTCAGCATATAAACAAGGTTTTACCGTTGTTTATGCAGATAATAATTGCTCTGATACTACATATGGTGCCCAGTATATTGAGCAATTAGAATCGATTGTCACCGAGCGATCCAGGCAATTGGCGCAGGCTGATGTTAATAGCCAAGGAGCTACATTGATGTTTGGCCATCATGCAGACGACTCTGATGATGAAGCTCCTCCTTTAGAATTTGTCGGTTCTGCCGCAACTTGAGCTGGTAGTATGATATTGGCTTTGTTTAAGGTGAACCATGACCAACTTTAGCAGTCGTCATTATTCTAAGAAAGATCTGATTATGATGGCAATATACCGTTGGTATGTTGCTTATACCCTCAGTTATCGTGATATCGAAGAACTGATGGCAGAGCGTGGGGCACTGTTGCAAAAAATTTAGATTTGAGTAGGGTGTAGCAATCAACGGAAGTTAAGAGTGAATTGCTGTGGTAAAACGTAAACGATTTAAGAAGAATCAACCCTTTAACGTAAGCGTCGCTACCTCGGTAGGTATTTTACACATCCAATGATGCAAAATCGCCGAGCAAAACGCGACGACTATAAACCCTCGGCTGCCCTCGTCACAGGGCATTACGTGCCTTGAATCGGCCACTACATACCCTGCTCTCAAATGGCGCTACGGCTCGTAAAGATTTTTAGACACTCGTTACGCTTGCTACAGACCTTACGGTCTTCCGCAACTCCGCTCTGCTAAAAATCCTCACCTACCTCGGCCTACTCACCTCGTGCTTTGCACTCCTTGGCTCGCAGCGAT
>LVCQ01000196.1 GCA_001644975.1 Piscirickettsiaceae bacterium NZ-RLO1 | reverse complement strand
CGGAGGGCGACTTAATAAGCGGACATAATCTTTGGTGTCACAAAAATCAACAACTCTTTGTTTAAGGTGCTTTGACTTCGGCTTTGAAATAACCAGCCAATGCCAGGCAAGTCTGCCAAAAAAGGCACCCGCCGGACAACACGCTGCTTTTCTTGCTCATAAATACCACCAAGTACAATAGTTTCACCATCTTTGACCAAAGCTTGTGTCTTAATCACACGTGTATCAATGGCAGGAGGTAACACATTTGCGCTACTTCCACCATCTCCAGCACTAAGGGCACTGCGCGAATCCTTGCTTAAACGAATAGTCAAAATAATATGCTGGTCTGGAGTAATATGTGGCGTCACTGTTAATCCCAGCACCGCTTTTTTAAAACTTACGCTTGCTGCACCGCTTGAGGTACTTTCTAAATAAGGAATCTCTTCACCTTGTTCAATAAAGGCCTCTTGATCATGAGCGGTTAATAATTTAGGTGTCGAAATCACTTCTGCCTCGCCCTCACTTTCTAGGGCTTGCAACTCAAGATCAAGCAATAAGCTCCCTGGCAATTTAGCAACAGCTAAGGCAAAGCGGCCCAGTCCAGTCGCTGCCGAATCAGCCATAAAGGGCAAACTCACATTAAGACGCTCTGCAATACCTGGACTTTCTCCCTGGCGAATCGTATTTGTTCCACTAATCGAGCCCGCGGTTGCAACTGTGCTGCCTCCGCCAGAAACACCAAACTTTACGCCTAAATCTTTTTCAAAACTGCGATTAGCAATAACAATTCTTGCTTCTATCATCACTTGTCGCACTGGCCGGTCAAGCGCTTTTATCATTTTTTTAATGACTTTAATTCTATCAACATAATCATAAATCAATAAAATATTCGTTCTTTTATCAAAGCTCACAGCCCCTTGTGTTGAAACAATCTTACCAGAACCTTCTTTTAAGATCATAGCTATTTTTTCAGCACGACCATAGTGAATATTAACAAATAACGATTCCATTTTTCTATTATCTAATTTATTATTCACCTTTTTTAAGCTCAAGTCTTTTTTCTTAATAATTAATATATTGCCCTTCCTGCTCTCTGTTAGGTCTTCAGCCATCAAAATCACATTCAATGCCTGTTGCCATGTCACTTTTTTTAAGTGCAAACTCATCGTCCCCTGCACATCATCCTTAATAACCAAATTCAATTTAGCAAATTCAGCAATAAGCTGCAATAATTTAGCCAAATCAATATTATCAAAATTTAAATTGATAATTTTACTACTCTGTCTCACTGCGTTTATCTCAAGCTGATCACCCGCAAAACATCCATTTATTCCATAAATAAAAACCATAAAAAAACAAAGAAAGCATAAAATTTTATTTATATTTATTACCATGCTAGTTATGTTTCTTATTAATTTCTATAATTTTATTATTAAACTTCATACTTAATTTATTTTTTCTAACTTTGATAACTTTAGCTCCATAAAATTTATCTCCAACAACCAACTGATAATATTTAGAAGAGCGCTTATCTTTGACGACTGCAATAGATTTACCATTAAAAGACATTAACCCTATCAATAAGAAATGGCTAATACCATTTTCATTTAATATTTGTTTATTTTTATCGTTATTTAAATTGACCATAACCATATCGCTTTCATAGAAAATATCTCTACTGATCGTATTCAAGGGCACACTTTTACTAAAAGCATTAAAAAAACCAGTTAAACTTAATAAAAAAGTTGAAATGACAAAAAATATAAAAAAATAGCACTCTTTGATATTTTCAATCATGATTGATTTACCCCATAAAAAGAAAACACAATAGTTATTTTTAAACTAGGCGATATTCCCTGAGAAAATAAAGACAGAGTATATGATTTAATAGAAAATAGCAGATTAGAATGCTGTAGGATAATAAGAAAACGAATAAACGTTAGGTAGCCAGTAATAACAGACAAGCTTACAGAGGCTTTACCAAACCTTCCACTTGGTTTTTCTCTTACTTTACTCACCTGCGATTTTGTCATACCATCAGCATGGTAAAGCAGATCTAAAAATTCCTCAACACTTTTACTCGTACTTTTAATATTATAGCTTGTTATTTTTTTTAATTTGTCTTTGTAACTCTCTCTTTCTAAATTAATTTTTTGTAAAATTTTTTCTTTTTTTTCAGCTTTAATTGCTTTTATAACATTTATTTTTTCATTATCACCATACTCAAAAATATTAACTAATAATATAATTAATACTAAAACAGTCATTCCAAATATAATAATATGAAAAATACCAGTTTTATTAAATAACACTTTATTTTTAATCATAAAAAATGAGCCACTAAAGAAAATCTAGCTTTTTCTGATACAGCTACCTCGCCACCATCACCCAAAATATTAACAGAATCCGTAAGCGTCGCTACCTCGGTAGGTATTTTGCACATCCAATGATGCAAAATCGCCGAGCAAAACGCGACGACTATAAACCCTCGGCTGCCCTCGTCACAGGGCATTACGTGCCTTGAATCGGCCACTACATACCCTGCTCTCAAATGGCGCTACGGCTCGTAAAGATTTTTAGACACTCGTTACGCTTGCTACAGACCTTACGCTCTTCCGCAACTCCGCTCTGCTAAAAATCCTCACCTACCTCGGCCTACTCACCCCGTGCTTTGCACTCCTTGGCTCGCAGCGAATGGCCAAATCAGCAGAAGATTCGATATCATTAATTAACTTTCTGATCAATACCTTTTGTCTAGAGACTCCCTGTAAATCAATCACTCCATCATGATAAGATATATTTTTAAAATAAACACCTCTTGGTGTAATTTGATAGATTTTATACACCGTATAAAGAGTGTGATACTTTTGATTATTAATTTTATGCAGCTGATTAAGTTTTAATTGAATCCCTTGCAGTTTCAACTGAATATTTGCTAATACTTCCTGATATTGATGATCACTTTCTTGCCTTGCGACTTTATTGGACCTAGTTCTCCAAACTATCGACAAATATAAGATCACACTTACAAGAAAAACACATAATAATAAAGAAGTTTTCATGCTATTAATCAATCTATATTTTTTAAAAATATTTTCTTTTTCTAAAAAATTAATATTTCTCATAATTTTTTATAGCTTAACGCAAGTGATAGTGATATCAACTCATATGGCTGTACTAAATTAAACTTTTCTTCAATAAATTCAGACATATTATATATATTTACTCTATTAACAATTAATTTATTCTTAACTCCAAACAAAAAAATATTTTCGAGCTGACTACACTCAATTGACATAAAAATACTTTCAATGACCTCATAATATCGTAAGCGTCGCTACC
>LVCQ01000195.1 GCA_001644975.1 Piscirickettsiaceae bacterium NZ-RLO1 | reverse complement strand
AATAAGGTGTTTGGTGATGTCCTACTTTCACATGGCAAAAACCACACTATCATCGGCGCTAAGGTGTTTCACTACTGAGTTCGGGATGGGATCAGGTGGGACCACCTTGCTATGGTCACCAAACAAAACTGGTAAAATCTGTTTTGCTGTCTGCTTTTAATTATTCTTTAAAAGCATTTAAACTATTTAATCACGCTGATTATATCAACATGTTAGTTAATTAACAATTCTGGTAAAAAGTATCTCTAGATTCTTTAATTTGTTTTTTAATTAACGGGTCTGGTTATCTTTTAAAAACCGATATTGAGATTTAAAACCCTTTGGGGTTATATGACCAAGCCTCACGGCGAATTAGTATTGGTTAGCTTCATACATTACTGCACTTCCACATCCAACCTATCAACGTCTTAGTCTTAGACGAGCCTTTAGGAGGGTCAAGCCCTCAGGGAGATCTCATCTTGAGGCTAGCTTCCCGCTTAGATGCTTTCAGCGGTTATCTATTCCGAACATAGCTACCCGGCAATGCGTCTGGCGACACAACCGGAACACCAGAGGTTCGTTCACTCCGGTCCTCTCGTACTAGGAGCAACCCCTCTCAAATCTCCAACGTCCACGGCAGATAGGGACCGAACTGTCTCACGACGTTCTAAACCCAGCTCGCGTACCTCTTTAAATGGCGAACAGCCATACCCTTGGGACCTGCTACAGCCCCAGGATGAGATGAGCCGACATCGAGGTGCCAAACACCACCGTCGATATGAACTCTTGGGTGGTATCAGCCTGTTATCCCCGGAGTACCTTTTATCCGTTGAGCGATGGCCCTTCCATACAGAACCACCGGATCACTAAGACCTACTTTCGTACCTGCTCGACATGTCCGTCTCGCAGTCAAGCGTGCTTTTGCCTTTATACTAACCGCATGATGTCCGACCATGCTTAGCACACCTTCGTACTCCTCCGTTACTCTTTCGGAGGAGACCGCCCCAGTCAAACTACCCACCATACGCTGTCCCCAACCCGGTTAACGGGCCTAGGTTAGAACCTCAAGAATACCAGGGTGGTATTTCAAGGACGGCTCCATGCAAACTAGCGTTCACATTTCATAGCCTCCCACCTATCCTACACAGATAGTCTCAAAGTCCAGCGCAAAGCTGTAGTAAAGGTTCACGGGGTCTTTCCGTCTAGCCGCGGATACACTGCATCTTCACAGCGATTTCAATTTCACTGAGTCTCAGGTGGAGACAGCTTGGCCATCGTTACGCCATTCGTGCAGGTCGGAACTTACCCGACAAGGAATTTCGCTACCTTAGGACCGTTATAGTTACGGCCGCCGTTTACCGGGGCTTCGATCAAGAGCTTCGCTTACGCTAACCCCATCAATTAACCTTCCGGCACCGGGCAGGCGTCACACCGTATACATCCTCTTTCGAGTTCGCACAGTGCTATGTTTTTAATAAACAGTCGCAGCCAACTGGTCTCTGCGGCCCCAACCAGCTTAGGACGTAAAGTCCATCACCAGCCAGGGCGTACCTTCTCCCGAAGTTACGGTACCATTTTGCCTAGTTCCTTCACCTGAGTTCTCTCACGCGCCTTGGTATTCTCTACCTGTCCACCTGTGTCGGTTTCGGGTACGGTTTCTTACAATCTGAAGCTTAGAGGATTTTCCTGGAAGCAGGGCATCAACCACTTCACCACTAAAAGTGGCTTCGTCATCAGCTCTCAGCATTAAGTACCCGGATTTGCCTAAGTACTCTGCCTACCACCTTAAACGCAGATAACCATCACTGCGCTGGCCTAGCCTTCTCCGTCTCCACATCGCAATTGCAAGAAGTTCAGGAATATTAACCTGATTCCCATCGACTACGCATTTCTGCCTCGCCTTAGGGGCCGACTCACTCTACGTCGACGAACGTTGCGTAGAAAACCTTGGACTTCCGGCGAGGGGGATTCTCACCCCCTTTATCGTTACTCATGTCAGCATTCTCACTTCTGATACCTCCAGCAACCCTCTCAGGTCACCTTCACTGGCCTACAGAACGCTTCGCTACCGCTCATAATAAATTATGAACCCGCAGTTTCGGTATATTACTTAGCCCCGTTAAATCTTCCGCGCAGGCCGACTCGACTAGTGAGCTATTACGCTTTCTTTAAAGGATGGCTGCTTCTAAGCCAACCTCCTAGCTGTCTAAGCCTTCCCACATCGTTTACCACTTAGTAATATTTAGGGACCTTAACTGGCGGTCTGGGCTGTTTCCCTCTCCACGACGGACCTTATCACCCGCCGTGTGTCTCCCGTAAAACAACTTTCTGGTATTCGGAGTTTGCATCGGGTTGGTAACCCGGGATGGGCCCCTAGCCGAAACAGTGCTCTACCCCCAGAAGTCTATTACGAGGCGCTACCTCAATAGCTTTCGCGAAGAACCAGCTATCTCCGAGTTTGATTAGCCTTTCACTCCTATCCACAGGTCATCCCCTGGCTTTTCAACGACAGTGGGTTCGGTCCTCCAGTTGATGTTACTCAACCTTCAACCTGCCCATGGATAGATCACTCGGTTTCGGGTCTATTCCTAGCGACTGGCGCCCTATTCAGACTCGGTTTCCCTACGGCTCCGCTATTCGCTTAACCTCGCCACTAAAAATAACTCGCTGACCCATTATACAAAAGGTACGCAGTCACACCACAAAGGATGCTCCCACTGCTTGTATGCATACGGTTTTAGGTTCTATTTCACTCCCCTAAACGGGGTTCTTTTCGCCTTTCCCTCACGGTACTAGTTCACTATCGGTCAGTTAGGAGTATTTAGCCTTGGAGGATGGTCCCCCCATCTTCAATCAGGATAACACGTGTCCCGACCTACTCTTGTTTCATCCACTATGCCGTTTCGTGTACGGGGCTATCACCCTCTATCGCCACACTTCCCAGAGTGTTCCACTACAACATAATAAACTTTTGGGCTAATCCGCTTTCGCTCGCCGCTACTCACAGAATCTCGGTTGATTTCTTTTCCTCTGGGTACTTAGATGTTTCAGTTCCCCAGGTTCGCCTCACACCCCTATGTATTCAGAATGTGATACCGACCTTATGGTCAGTGGGTTTCCCCATTCAGACATCTCCGGATCAAAGGTTATTTGCCACCTCCCCGAAGCTTTTCGCAGGCTCTTACGTCTTTCATCGCCTCTAACTGCCAAGGCATCCACCGTATGCACTTATTCACTTGATCATATAACCCCAAAAAGTCTTATCTTAAATAAAACAAATCAACATTATATCTCAACACCGGTTTTCAAAAATTACCAAGACTCGTTAATTAAATAAACTAAAAATTATTCCCAATTATCAATCAAGA
>LVCQ01000194.1 GCA_001644975.1 Piscirickettsiaceae bacterium NZ-RLO1 | reverse complement strand
GCAACAGTGCCAAAATTTCTATGGATGGCAAAGGTCGAGCAACAGACAATATTGCTATCGAACGCTTCTGGCGAAGTGCTAAATATGAAAATATTTACTTATCTGAATACGCGAACGTTAAGGAATTAAAAGCAGGAGTGACGGAGTATATTGAGTTTTATAATAACAAAAGGTTCCATCAAACCCTTGACTACAAAAAACCGATGGATGTTTACTGTAATTTACAACCTCAGTTATTTTTGGAGGCAGCATAAAAGGAATTAATCAGTTAAAAGATTTGTCTTGACTAACAGTGGCACTATACTCTACTGAGTGTTGCACTTCAGATGACGGAGGGCGTATTGATAACAGTCTTGGCTTGTTTGTTAGGCATTTTCCTTATACAACACATTTTATTCGCCTTATCGACCAGTGTTAATAAATAAGATTGGTGGTCACGACCCACAACCGTATCAATTTCAAAATGACCAAACTCTGTCTTTTCATCAGCAATAGCAGGCCGTTGTTCAATACCAACGCGATTAGGTATTTTTGTTTGATCACCACGACTCACCTTCTTCTTATAAGGTTTTCCTGAATGAGGCAGGTTTTTGTAAAGCTCTCCGCCCTGCTCTCTATCATCATAAATATAACGGTAAATCGTGCTCTCACTCACCTGAATATTATGCTCACGTATAAGTTCTTGACTGATAACATCGGGGGATGTATGAGTCTTTAACCGCTGATGAATCAACATTTTTGCCTCTTCTGAAATTTGTTGAAAAGCTTGTCCTTGCTTAGCGTTAGCTCGTTTTTCTTGTGCGCAGCGAGAAGTAAGCCGGTGACAATAAAGACCTTTAAAATCGATTGGGGTGTGTCGTTTAATCTCACGGCTAATCGTGCTAGGAGAAAAGCCAAGTGCTCTAGCAATTGATCTGAGCGAGTCTCCCTCTGATAACCGTTGTTCGATATAAAAACGATCTTTTTCATTTAAGTGCCGATAAATCATCTCTACCCTCATAAGTCAAAAAGGCAAACTAGAGAGTTTATCTGTATGGATATGAACTCTCTACTGAGTGTTGCACTTCAGATGACGGAGGGCGCACCTGAATCTAAATATTAATTTGATTATTTTTTTAATATTTTAAAATACTTAATTTAAGTTTATATTCCTTCCTTATTAAGGAACTAATTCGCTGCGAGCCAAGGAGTGCAAGGCACGGGGTGAGTAGGCCGAGATAGGTGAGGATTTTTAGCAGAGCGAAGTTGCGAAAGGCGGTAGGTCTGTAGCAAGCGTAACGAGTGTCTAAAATCTTTACGAGCCATAGCGTCATTTGAGATCGGGGTATGGAGTGGCCGATTGAAGGCACGTAATGCCCTGTGACGAGGGCAGCCGAGGTCGCGTTTTGCTCGGCGATTTTGCATCATTGGATGTACAAAATACCTACCGAGGTAGCGACGCTTACGATTTTAATAAGTATTAACTATATTTTAGGAATATTAATGAAAATTAAAAGCTTGCTTATTGCTTCGAACTTTATTTTTTGCTTACAACTAATACATGCTTCTCCTTTGAAAGAAATTTACCATGATATTATTAATCAAACAGATATAGAAAAAAAACAAGAAGGAGTTACATACAGTCTTACAGAAAATAATTTATTAAATGATGATTTTCTCATCCAATTTCCTGGCAAAGAGATTTGGGGAAAAAGAGTAACAGACTATCCTGGATTTGAATTTAATCCGAGTTTAGATCTTGACTTTGGCCTACCTCATTGCCATACACAATCTCAATGTATGACTAATAGTTCTTGCTCTCATTTGGCTACATTTGATAATAGTGAAAATAAAAAACATATTAAAATGTGCAATGGCTATGCTGATCAAAAATTAGACCGTATCTACAATGTAATTGTTCATGCTGAACACTTTGTTGATATTACAACATTGGAAAGTTGGCCTGATTTAAAATTTAGGTCCACTCTTCGTAATGCTTTAACTGTCCTAGCTAAGACAGGGAAAAAAATCACCGTTCGTATGCTGGCTGGAGTATATCAGCCCTTCCCCAGTAAGCAATCGTCAAATGAACAAATTCAAAGGAAGTTTTTTGCTAATAATTATGTAACTTGGTACTTTTTAGATGACTTAATTAGGGATATAAAAAACATTCCAGAGTCTAATTTAGATATCTATGTTGCTGGTATGCGTAGTTGTTCAGGTACTTGTGACCCTGATGTTCAAATGTCTTTATCTTGGAATCATTCAAAAATCATTAATATTGATGGTAAAAAAATCATCAGTGGTGGCTTAAATATGTATAGCACAGACTACTTGATGAAAAACCCAGTCTTTGACTTAATGATCGAAATACAAGGGCCAGTGGCGAATAAGGCACTTGGTTTTACTAATTTACTATGGGATTTTGTTAAAAATAACATTTATAGTTTTTTAAATGTTATTGAATATTCTGCAAGAAAAGAGAATCAATACAGAATTGTTAAGTCTGATTTGCCAAAACATCATTTACACGCTAAAGATAGTCCTTCTGGAAGTGTAGAGATACTTTCAATTGGGCGCACTGGGTATGGTTTATATACGGAGGATTCAGCAAAAAATAATAATAATTCAGACTATGCTTTATATGACTTATTGAGTAGAGCAAAGAAAAGCATTTACTTAGCACAGCAAAGTCTTAAGGCAAACTTTAATATTTGGCCTTATGATACTACTGATCAAGCACACACTAATTTTATTAGTGCTTTGGCTAAACTCATTGTGAATAAAGGTAATGTATATATTGTAACTTCACCTTACAATGATGGTTCTTTACTAGAATTAGGATATTTGTCTTCAGCCAGTCCTGAAGAGTTATGGAATAAAATTAAAAATGAAACGATAGCCATGTACCCAAATCTTACTGAAAATAGAATTAATAAGAAGTTATGTAATAAGTTGCACATTTCAGAAATTAGATTCAATAATCATGATACCGTATGGGGAGATGGTTCAAAGATAACAGATCACTATAAATTTATGATGGTAGATAGGCAGATGTTTTATGTAGGGTCTCAGAACTTTTATCCATCAGGCCTTCAAAATTATGGCCATATTATTAATGACACTAAAGCAGCAAGAATAGTTAGACGCGATTTTTGGAAACCTCTTTGGAAATATTCTGCTAAAACAGAATATAAGCCTGAACAGTGTACTTTGTTAGCAGAGTAATATCGCCACCAGGCACGGCCAGTTTGAAAGAGGTGTTTGATGGAATGGAAGGAGCTCAAAGGGATACTAATTCACTATAAAACAAGTGGTTGATCATACAGGAGACATTGGATTTAGCAAGGCCTTACCCAAGTCGCCTGCGCAGCGGGCCTATTCTTGAT
>LVCQ01000193.1 GCA_001644975.1 Piscirickettsiaceae bacterium NZ-RLO1 | reverse complement strand
AGAAGCTGAAACCCCAGAAGCTGAAACCCCAGAAGGTGAAACCTCAGAAGCTGAAACGCCAGAAGCTGAAACGCCAGAAGGTGAAAGTGCGGAGATAACAGAGGAAAGCGAAAAAGAGGGAACCGTGAATTTAAATGTTTCTGTCCGTGGTGGTGGCGAACATCAAGATGTGCAATCAGTTTCTTTGGAGGAAGGCGATGAGGCGACATTGACCATGGGGGACAGTGAGACCGAGGTTGCACTTGATGATATTCGTCTTGAGGAAGATAGTGAAGAAGAAGGCGTGGGGGCTGATGTTGATATTCTAGCAGGGGATAATGAAATCAGCGCACAATTGGATGCAGCGCGTGCTTATATATTGGCAGAAGATGTAGACAGCGCAAGAAAAGTATTGCGTGATGTATTAAAACAAGGGGATAGCACGCAGCAAGATGAGGCACGTCAGTTGTTAACAGAGCTTGATCAAACTGAAGAAGCCTCAACGTAAATAGCGATGAGCACGAATTGCTGGCAAAAAGGGCTCCGGATCAATTTTAACATCAGTGCGCTGCGCCCGTAATGGGTTTTTTGGTTGTTTACTGCCGGCCGCTTTAATTTGTGGAAAGGCATCGCCGACTCGGTGCGGGTAAAACACCGGTAACGGGGCTTTTAGCATGATACGATTTTTATTTTGGCCTTTGGCGAAAACAACATTGGCACGTAAGTGCGGGGCAAGTTCTTGAATAATAGCCAGCGGAGTATCTGCATGCAATTGTTTAGCTTTTTCTAGTTGTTGAAGAATTCCGGGGTCTTTGCCTTTTTTTTGTAATAAAGCAATGCAATCTGCCGCGCTTAGGCGTTTTATTGCTCGTGTATGTGCCCATGTCCAGCTAATTTTTTGTGGGCGCTCATTGAGGATTGGAATTTTTCGATAACATTGTTTTAAATGCAGACGAGCAAGCCCCATTTTTTGCAGGCTGATCCGTGTATTAGCTGAACGTTCTTGTAAATGCTTTTCAAAGTGAGAGAGGAGCATGGGGTCATGAACGGCAACTTTAGCTGCTTTTAAAGCTAGCATTGCTTGTTTGAACTGCTCTTTTGTCTGATTTACATGCTTAGCACAGTCTAAGGTGTGAGCTGAAGCACCAATGAGTCCTGTATAAAGCAAGGTTTCTTTCGGGGGTTGATCAGAGAGGTATTCAAGTTGACTGATGGCTTGGTAACTGGTTTGACGTGGTGTAGCTGAGTGATCTTCAACCCAGGATGGTAGGTGTTGGTCATTATCAATTGAGACTTGTAAAGCGGAGAGTGCGTGGGTTAGGGCTTCATAGCCATTAATAACGTCGATTCTAAGTTCAGCTTCTAAAGTCATAATTTATCTATATTTAATTTATTTGGTTGCTGGGTTACGGTGATTGTATTTTATTATTGATCATCGTAAAAAAGAGGTCAATGATCATTGGTTGGTGTATCGGAGTAAAACTCTGCGTATAATGGAGCGGCATAGAATACATTTTGGCAATTTTATAGAGGTAGGATAATGACGGACGCAACCGCCGATAAAGGTCAATCTCAGGAGTGGCAACAGTTCTCGACGATGACAGAAGAGATGCTTATACAAAGTCAAAAGGCATTTGCTCAGCTTATAGAATGTCAGCCATCTGGTAATGTAGGGATGGGTAGTGTCAAGCAAATTCAGCAGATTGTTCAAGATACGATGTTGGCATGGATGAATAATCCAATTGGTTTTGTTGAGTCACAAGTGCAGTTATGGAATAACTATATGACTTTGTGGCAGCGCACCGTACTTGGCTTTATGGAAGGCAAGCCTGTATTGCCAATGATTACACCGAATAAAGGGGATCGCCGTTTTAAACATGAAGATTGGGAAAATATGCCGTTGTTTGACTTTATTAAACAAGCGTATTTGTTAACTGCAGAGCATATTACTGAAACGATTAATAATCTTGAGCATTTAGATGACAAGCGTTCACAGCAAGCCGCGTTTTATACTCGACAATTTGTGGCTGCTTTATCTCCGAGTAATTTTGCCGCAACTAACCCTGAAGTATTGCGAATGATTGTAGAAAGTAAGGGTGAAAATTTAATTAAAGGCATGCAAAACCTCATCGATGATTTTAAACGTGGCAAGGGCGTTTTAAATATCCGCATGACAGATTTAGAAGCCTTTGAGGTCGGTAAAAATATTGCAACGACTGCAGGGCAAGTGGTGTATGAAAATGAGACAATGCAGTTGATTCAGTACACACCAACAACGAAAAACGTCTATGAGAAGCCAGTGTTAATTATTCCGCCATGGATTAATAAGTATTATATTTTAGATTTACAGGAAAAAAATTCATTTGTGAAATACCTGCTGGATCAGGGGTTAACAGTTTTTTTGGTCTCTTGGGTGAATCCTGATGGTAGCCAACAGACTGAAGGTTTTGCTGATTATATGCAAGAAGGCATTTTTTCTGCATTGTGTGCCATAGAGCAAGCGATTGGTATTAAAGAGGTTAATGCCATTGGCTATTGCATTGGTGGAACGTTATTAGCGGCAAGCTTGGCATATATGGCCAAGAAAAATGATGACCGTATTGCGAGTGCGACATTCTTTACAACTTTATTAGATTTTACTGAGCCGGGTGAAATTGGTGTATTCATTGATGAGGAACAGGTCACTGAACTTGAGCAATTAATGAATGAAAAGGGCTATCTGAGTGGACGCAATATGGCGTTAACTTTTAATATGTTGCGTGAGAATGACCTGATTTGGTCGTATTTTGTTAATAATTATCTGTGTGGTAAAGAGCCTTTTCCATTTGATTTGTTGTATTGGAACTCAGATTCGACGAATTTACCCGCAAAACTACATAGTTATTATTTGCGTAATATGTACTTAAATAATACGTTGATTGTTCCAGGTGGTTTAGAATTTAATGATGTGCCGATCGATTTAGCTGCTGTGAATGTCCCAAGTTATTTCTTATCAGCAGAGCAAGATCATATTGCACCATGGAAGTCGACTTATGCTGGTGCTCAGCTCTTGGGGGGCGAGGTGAAATTTGTTTTGGGAGGCTCTGGGCATATTGCAGGTGTTGTGAATCCACCGCTAAAAAATAAATATGGTTATTGGAGCAATGATGAATTGCCAGATTCATCAGAGGCCTGGTTAGAAACAGCAGCACAAAATGAAGGGTCCTGGTGGCCGCACTGGGTCAATTGGGTCGAGAAATATTCAGGTAAGAAGGTGCCTGCGCGTGATCCGAGCACAGGAGGTTTAACAGCGATTGAACCTGCCCCTGGACGCTATGTGAAAGTTCAAGTCGATGATATGTTTGAATCTTATGTTACTGATGTAGCTTAATTTAAATTGCTTATATTTTTTTAGTTTAA
>LVCQ01000192.1 GCA_001644975.1 Piscirickettsiaceae bacterium NZ-RLO1 | reverse complement strand
CGTAAGCGTCGCTACCTCGGTAGGTATTTTGCACATCCAATGATGCAAAATCGCCGAGCAAAACGCGACGACTATAAACCCTCGGCTGCCCTCGTCACAGGGCATTACGTGCCTTGAATCGGCCACTCCATACCCTGCTCTCAAATGGCGCTACGGCTCGTAAAGATTTTTAGACACTCGTTACGCTTGCTACAGACCTTACGGTCTTCCGCAACTCCGCTCTGCTAAAAATCCTCACCTACCTCGGCCTACTCACCTCGTGCTTTGCACTCCTTGGCTCGCAGCGAAAGCACAAAAATTATGAGTGTTCAGTTGAGAAGTTTATTGAGCGATTGACACAGCATATACCAGAAAAGTTTTTCAAAATGATACGGTATTACGGCTTTCTAGCGAATCGAGTCAGAAAAATCTTGTTACCAAAAGTCTATGATTTATTAGATCAGACCATTGAAGCTGCTCAGTCTGTTACCTATTCCAGCCTGATGAAAGCCAATTACGCAGTAGATCCTCTCATTTTCATACTTTGTGGCAATGAAATGAGACTCTCTGGATTCACAAACTCAACCCCTTTATGGCAGTTGCGTCAACATCATGAAAAGCTTGCGAAGATGAAGCAGGTCCGACTTTAATTCAGCCTGCATAGGATTAATCCGTCCAAAAACGATAAAATGCACCATATTTGATACTTTTTGCCAATAATTAAGAATGGTTTCTGTTCTTCAGGTCAAATCTCTCAAATTTTGCTTCACTAAAAAATGATCCATTAACCCGGCTGAAACTTTCAAATTCTTCAATATAAATAATATTTTATAAATTTAGTCTATACTTTTACTTAATATATTTGTTTTATAAAATAATTTTTAGTTGATATTTTAATCATGAAAAACACCATAAAAAACACTTTAGTCTTCCCTGCTTTGCTAGTGTTTGGTAGTAGTTTCTTACAAACATCAATCGCAGCAAAAGCAAAAGAGCCTGTCAGAATTATCGTCAATGATTGGACTAGCCAAATTGTTTTGTCCAAAATTACCGCACATATTCTTGCATCTATGGACTACCAAGTCACTTTTATCCAATCAACGTCAAATCGCCAATGGTATAAGTTAAAAAGCAATCTAGCCGATATACAAATCGAAGTTTGGCAAGGCACCATGGCTGATAAATATAATCAGCTGATTAAATCTGGTGATATCGTTGATGCGGGCAACCATGCAGCTAAAACCAGAGAAGATTGGTGGTATCCAGAATATGTAGAAAAGCAATGTCCAGGGCTTCCTGATTGGAAAGCACTTAGGAAGTGCTATAAAATATTCGCCACTTCCAAAACAGCACCTAAAGGAATGTACCTAGGCGGTCCATGGGAAAAACCAGACCGTGCCAGAATCCGCGCTTTGAACATGAACTTTAAAGTGATCCAAGTTAAAAATGGTGATGCTTTATGGGTCGAACTAGAAAAAGCTACGAAACAAAAGCGTCCGATTGTTTTATTTAACTGGACCCCCAATTGGATAGAATCTAAATACAAAGGAAAATTCATTGAGTTTCCTCATTATTCTGCAGAGTGCGAAAACAATCCTAAATGGGGGCTAAACTCCAAATTCCCATGGGACTGCGGTAACCCAAAAGATGGCTGGTTGAAAAAAATCGCTCGCAGCCAGTTTCAAAAAGAGCAGCCTTGCGCATTTGAGCTTTTAAAAAATATTAACTTTACCAATACAATGATTGCAAATATCGCAGCAGCTGTTGATGCCGACAAAATGAGCTATGATGAAGCAGCTCAAGATTGGTTGAATAAAAATAAAACACTTTGGCACAGCTGGATACCCTCAAGCTGCAACTAATTTTTCTATCCTGTAAAAGCTCAAAAATCTCAGAATCAAGGTAAGCTGATAAGTATTTATCAGCTTCCAACGAAAAGCCCCATTGTAAAACAGCACATACAAATTAAGTAATTACTTAGTAAAAACATCCACTTTCGCAGGCGGAATATTAAGCCAAATTTTTTTAGAAAGTGATAACTCTATATCCTCTGGATAATATTCCTCTTTCTTTTTAAAATCATAAGTGAACTGAATATAGCTACCCCCTGATACCAGTACACTTGGAATTTGCTGTAGAATATGCACTACAGCTTGATTCGGCAAAGAGCGCAGAGGCAAGCCTGAAATAACTGTACTAACACACCCACTCTTCTCTCCCAATAAGCGCTCTAATTCTACCGCATTACCACAAATAACCAGAATATCAGGGAAGCGCGCAGCAAGCTTCTTGGCTAGATTTTTATCATATTCAATTGCAATAAGCTGCCCAGGGCTTACGCCTGAAGATAATAATTTTTGAGTTATCACTCCAGTCCCTGCACCCAATTCTACAACATATCGTTCTGGCATCTGTACCATATGAGCCACCATCTCACGAACTAAAAATCGTGAGCTCGGTAACACAGCCCCTGTTGCGCGTGGGTTAGCAATCACGGCTTTAAAAAAGCCGAGTGTTAAACCATACCTCTCAAGCATGTTTTTAATGCTATTGTCAACTTTTTTTAAGCCAGAACTTCGGTTACAAGAAGATAGCCAAAACCACAACCATAAGCGCTTAGATTGTCGACCTAAAAACTTACTCATTTGCCAAGGGTACTTTAAAAACCAATATCGATAAATCAACCTAGAAAACAATTGCCAAGGTGTTGGAATTGATTGATCAGTCGCATGCTCAATAAAAATCATTTTTTCCTTCAAGGAACCCTCTCCGAGTTTCATTTAAAATTATGACGCCTTTGTAAATCATAAAGGATTTCCAAAACCTAATCTAGGCAGTAACTCTCCCTTACTATAGTGCTTTGCACAAATACCTACATGATAAAAGCAAGGAACAAATTTTTCGTGCTTAATTTATTAGTTTTGGTCTAATCAAATTGTGCCAGAGCAATTTTACATTAACAAATTTAAGAGGTCATTTTCCCTCTCAACAGAGAATCAAAATATTTATAAAGTTTTTCATGTCTAGTCCTCAAGCGTTTCAACCCACGTTCTTTACATTTTTATAACAGTTAAACTAAGATATTATCCAAATTCAATCCATTTAATTTACTATATTTTAACATACAATTATTAAGCTATTTTAATTAATAAAATTTAGTTTAACTGAAGGAGTAGTTATATGCCTGGAGGCGAAAAAAAGAAAGCTGCCAAAGCAAGCACAAGAGAGAACCAAAGCTCTCTTATTGACAGTGAGGCAAGCTCACTGCCTCCAACCTTGCTTTTTTATACAGATAGTTTATCTCTTATTGATCAGAGCCAAGGTATACCTATAACCCCAAAAACAGAAAATTCATGCCCAACCTGCTGTTTAGTTATGTAACTTTACTCTAAGGCCATTATTTGCCTTTGATACTTTTATTAGTTGTATCACCACTATCAAAAGAACGAAAGCGATTTAAATTTACACTCACAAAGTCATATATGAAACTATTTAAGAATCACCCACCCTTCATAGATTTTACCTTCACCTCAGCAAACAAACCCCTTATATTTTTTTTAATTTTTTATTTTTTAAACGTAAGCG
>LVCQ01000191.1 GCA_001644975.1 Piscirickettsiaceae bacterium NZ-RLO1 | reverse complement strand
GGTAGCGACGCTTACGTGTTAATATTTTTATTAAAGATATAGAAATAATTGAATATTTTATCTGGAAATGGTATCGCTAGACTTACTGGAACAGAGGCAGTGAGGTGAAGTGAATTCGCTCTTAAAATATTGTCGAGGTGTTTACATGGAGCGATTATGCTTATAAGTTGTTTTTATTTTATGTTTTTCTAGGACTTAGGGGTTTAAAATTTTTAAGTTTATTCTTCGCTTGGCTTAATGCTATAGAAAACCACGGATAAACCGTGGTTTTTATTTATTGAAATAAAACTAAACAGCTAATTGATATAAACAATCAGATGAGCTTATTTTCTTTTTGGTGTAGTAATTGTAAAGTTAACCTTTTTCCCTGAGTTAGCATTATATAATGCGATGGTAAAGTTATCTTTCTTCAAATTTTTGGTAGTTGAAAAACTCGTATACGTCACATCCGTCACTGTTTTAGGTAAAGTAATTGGATTGATGAGTATCTTGCCATCACGCTGCTGTGATTTTGTAAACAATGATAACATGCCGTCAGCATCAAGAGAAACATAGTATGTTTTTCCTAAGAGCTCCACCTTGCCTTCTTGCAAATGACGTGGGTCTTGCATTGCGTGTGGTGCTGAACTGGACAGGTAATTTTGCGCCCAATCCGGTCTAGCTTCAGCATATTTAGCAGAGTTGCTGATCAGTGTATTAAACGCAGTTGTATCTATAAATGGATTAGTAATCCCCTTTGATCTTGCAATCAGTCCCATGGTTGGGTCTGTATATTGGCCAAGATCAAGGTAGCCACTTTGTGCAAGATTGTAGATAAACTGATAAGCCATCAATGCATGTGCTTTTGCTGAAGGATGGAGATACCCTGAGAATAGAGTCTGACCTACTTTATCACTGTTATAGTTGAGTGCTGTTTGCAATTTAATATAGGCTTTTAGTGGAGTCAGCAGCTCATTATGAGACATATCTTGTGTCATAAAGCCTGATGTATTGATAGAGTTGAAGTTACCGCTATCACTTAAATTCCCCCAAATTGCATCAGTTTTAGGGTCAGTTTTTGCTGTACTGACAATCTTATACTGAGTTGGGTTAGCCGCAATATAGCCACTGACAGATTGTGATTTATTAATAACATAATTAATACTACTTTTAGCTAATGCTGCTTCTACATCGGCATTTAAGTAATTTGCAAATTGCTTCGCACTTGGGCGGTTAGCAAACACTGGTGAAATCGACATATCGCCAAGTTCGGTATATACCAATAATGGCGTTGGACCAAACCCAGAAATTAAGCTCATTGTATTAGAAACGTTTTGGACGATGGTTGTGGCAACTTGCTGTGCATATTGCTCTACTTGTTGTTCACTTGGGTTATTACCGTAGGCATTGACTAAGTGCTTATAGTCATTGCCTCCCATCAAGACCACTAAGGCAATCTGTTTTTGTGCAGCTGCATCTGCTTGCATTAAAGGAATTGCTTGAGTCAGCTCGTCTGATAAATTAGGGATATTAGGTGCATGGTCACTACCTGCCTGATAAGTACCATAAGCGACTGTGCTGTAATGATCACCTTTGCCATTATTAAATGAGTGGAAATTACCATAGTTGCGACTGACTGGCATTACTTCTGCACCACCAAAGGCATAGTTATACGTTGGGATGCCTGTTAGCTCTTCAAAATCATCAACCCAGTTTGGACCGTTAGAGAATCTACCGTTATAATAGGCTCCACGAGGAAATAGGCCATTGGATTGATTAAAGGCGCTATGAGTATCACTCAAGCTATCACCAAATACAAAAGCGGCTTTGATTGTTGATTTATTTTCATTGGCTGATTTTACAACGAGGACATAATCACCATCTTTTGCTGAACTAGGTAAGTTGCCTGTGTAACTTCTAGGCGTAAATGGTGATGCTTTATTTACTATCCACCATTGATATTTTACTGGCGCACTGCCATATGGGTTAGGATCCCAGGTTTCACCTTGTAAAGAGCCTGCGGTGTCATACACGGCACCGCTGTTATTACCGGTAAAGCTAATACTTGATTTATAATGATAACCATAGGTCCATGACGTCGTTAACGTGCCTTTTTTATCCTGTAGTGAGTTATACAAACCACTGGTCATATTCCAGCGTATGCCGAGTGTTGGATATTTAGCAAGTGGTGTTGATACATTCGATGATGGCACAATATTGGTATCAATATGAATATCTGACTGCATGGCCATTTGTTCATCAATAGAAACAGCCTGAGGGTTGTTTGAGACTGATGTTGATCGAATTCCTTTGACTCGACCTGAACCATGAGCATTTCCTGGACTGTAATATTTTACGTTGAAATCCGTCGTCTTCATCGTGCTAGCAGCAGGATCTTGCATATAAATGGTTGAGCTTAGTTGGTTGCCAATTTTAAACTGGCCAATTGCAGTGACCTGGTTAGTTTGGCCAGGAGTATAATTCATGGCTACTGTTGACGAAGCACCATCAGCAATTTGTTTGCCGTTAAAAGCGATGGTTTGACCCGACTGATTTAATATATATAAATTTTCTGCATGGGCACAGACAGAAATAAGAGAAAGTGACCCTAGAATAAGGCCAGAAAGTTTTTTAACTTTAAACTTCATTAATTAACCTCTAAAACTTTATATTTTATTAAACCATTTAGGGCAATCTCATGCTTATATAAGATAAATTGCAATTTATAAGGCTTAATATTTATAAATAAATTTAATTATATAGTATCAATATTTTTTGATTTTCTTTTACTATGATTGTTTTTTATTAATGAATAGTGCAGATTTATTCATATCTGAATACTTAATCTGCTAGTGTATAATTAATAAAATATCTAGAAAAAGGATCGAGTTATGTCGTAATATACCCAGTTTTATATGTTTTTTTATAAAGTAATACTTAGCCTGCTTCTCCTCCCTATATTTTCCTATGATTTAGTTAAGATATTTCTTAATTTTTGAAATCGCGATAATTCTCGCATTTGCATATAGCTCTGTCAACAACACTGTTTTATTAATATGAGGTTATAATGGTGGTTTTTACAATTCATAGATATAAATCTTGTTATCAATATCTTAAGCTCTGGTAGTTTGCAATCATTCGTTGAAATAAGCAGAATGTTTAAAAAATAAAAAAATATTAATTTTTAAAATTAAGTTATTATTTTTTAAAAATTTACTAATAAATAATAGATATAAATTAAATTTTAAATTTTAAATTTTTATTTAAATGTCTTTGTTTTGAGTGGAGGGTAATACTGTCTATATAGGGTATCGCCATAAGGTTGATAGATAATTTTTCAATACTTAGATTATTGCGTTAATATTTGATTAAATGGTAGATTAGTTTATAAAGATTTTTTGTTGTTGCTGTATATTGGTCTTTTTGTAAATATTAACTTTACTTAGTTGTTGTGTGATTTGTTACAGAATAACAGCCATTGTTAATATCAGTACACAAAATGTAATTTTAAATTTAAGATTTTTTAACATGTTGCTTTATTTTTATAAAGACGTAATTTAACTTGGTGTTTGAAGGAGCCAGTGATAGGCTCGCTTTGGCACTGTTGC
>LVCQ01000190.1 GCA_001644975.1 Piscirickettsiaceae bacterium NZ-RLO1 | reverse complement strand
AATATGAACTATCTACTGAGTGTTGCACTTCAGATGACGGAGGGCGTTTTTCATTACGACTTATATTAATTAAAAATAAATTTTAGTTACTTTATTTCATATCAATGGTAAAATTATAGTAATAACTAAACTAATAATTTAAAAAATAATTGAATAACTATATTATATATATTTCAACCTATAAAAATTAAAATTTTATAAATTATTTGTTTTCTATAAAAAAAATAAAATATATTGATATTTTAACTTCAGGGTTAAAGATATGCCAAAAATTATATGGAAACCCCAAGAAAATAGAACAGCTGCAGAGCAACAAGCAGCGGAATGGCGCATTGCTAAAAAATATTTAGCAGGACGAGCACCAGGAACGCAATTAAATCCTAAACATGGCCAACACAAAATCAGTTTTAAAGACCCCAAAACAAATGAGAATATTTATTTAACTCATCGTTATTTGCTTGGGAATAATGAAGAAATTTTTGTCAAGTCAAATGGTTATCTTTTAGGAAAAACACGCCGTAACCTAGTAACATTTGCTCAGACAGAAGATGGTCAAGTATGGGCAATTAAAGAGTCTTTAGAAATAGACAAAGGCTTAAAAGAAAGCGAGATTGCCTGTGACCTTGATGCAGCGAAAAAAATGTTTAAAGATAATAGTAAATATTATCAAATTTATCGCTTTTTAGGCCTCCCCCTTGACCAATACTTAAGTCAAAATAGACTCACAGAAGAGGAACAGCTAGATTTAGCGATTAAAGTATCGCAAGCGGTTCATCATCTGCACATAGGCACACATTCACGTACTAGCAACTGTTATGCTCATCTAGACTTAAAACCTAGCAATATTTGCATTGATCATGAAGGTCGAATTCATTTAATTGATTATGGTTTCTCAGAGCGCTTGACATGAAAATTAACTTATAGAAAAGGTACAAACAGTTATTTATCTATCGATTATGCGAGTGCTAGCAAAGAAGCATTAGATGTTTTTGCCTTATTAAGAACTTTATACTTACCTAAGAAATTTAAAACATATACACAAGAAACTAAAAAAAGTAGAGATCACTATAAATATATTTTAAATGATAAAATTATATCAAAAAATGGGCTGCTATATACACTAGTAGATACCGAGGATGGCAAAATAAAGCACACACTGGATTTAGATTTAGGTACAGATGATGATACTATAAAAACAAAAGATTTATCCGCTCTTGATGTCACCTGTAGGCTGATTATCTCTCGATATAATTTATACCAAAGAGAAAATTTTTTACAGGTATTTAATAACCCAGAATATTTTTATCAAGGGTATCAATACTTAGAAAGCCTTGGGCTAAATCAGCAAGAACATATCGACAAAGTATTTGACAAACCAAAACAATTTAACGAGACTTATCATCTTTTAAGCTCGCTTGGGCTAAATCAGACTACTTTTATTCAACAACTTCTTGATGGTCCATTTGAAAAATATCAGAATACCTGGTCAACACTTGGCTACCTTGGACTTGCCTGCCGAGAAAATGCCCAAAGAATTCTAACTGACCCTCACTGTTTTGAACAAGATTTTGATGGCCTCATTGCACTGCGTTCAGCTTATGAGAGCATTGCGAAAGAAATGGAAAGCAACCAACTTAAAGCACATGGGTTAGCTGGAGGAAACCCGATCAAATTCAAAGGAGAAATCAAAATTGTCCCCCAAGGAGTTTACCATATATGGAGAGAAATGACCGATAGCGAAGGCAACTTTAAATGGCCAAATGATGTTCACGCTGCGATAAGTCGGTCAAAAACGCAAGCGGAGCAAAGAAAGAGTTATCGCGGGCTAACTGCAGTGAGTCTATTTTTTGGTTCATATCGGGATACTCGTACTAAAGCACTATATAGCCAAATTAGCCAAGGTTTTAAAGCATAATACGCATTGATTATGGGTGCAGCGTATATTTTAATTTAGAAAATTTTAATCAGTTATTGCAACAACATGGACTTTTCCAAACATAAAGAAAGCAACAGGTAAATATAAACATAGCTTTGCCTAGCTACTGCCTATAGACCTAGTCAATGAACTCGCTATTTTGCTAGATTTTCCGATTTGTAATGTCCATTTGCATTTAAATTGTGGCATACTGTAACCCTAAGTGCTCAATGTGCAGCGAAAGTTATCTTCATTAGTAATGAAAAAATTTGTTGCACAAAGATTAGGGACGATTGAACACTGACTTGACTTATGACCAAAGGATGGCCTTTCTAACTATCTCTTCGTTTATTTTATGGAGCTTTCTGATGAAACTAAATACCAAGGAAACATTTACTCGGCTTATAGGGTTATTCATTGTAATTGACTGCTTGTATTACTTGGTTGGTCTTACCATTTTTTCTGCTATTCCTAATGGAAATTTAATAGCCTTTATCAATATTTTTACTAGCTTTTGTGGTTTAGTTACTGGCATTTTATTGTTTATAAAAATCCATGATAAATGGTATACACCTTTTGTTGCTATAGAGTTTTTCACTTGTGTTTATTGGTTCTTTTTAACGTTAGGCGAGACTGTCTCAAATACACAACATGCGTCTTTATCTAAGGTAATCACATCATTAAACTATGACTTATTTAGTTGTTTTATGGTTGTTATTGCGTGTTTGCTATGGCTAAAGTTCGCTTTTAGTTTCAAAACTAATAAGTTAGCAACTTAAATCAACCTTTGATAAACAAAAATATTTTATTTTAAAGTCTCTGAAAAGTGTTTGGTACTGACTGGGTTTATTTTATATCTAGATCAGTACATTTAACTTAAAAAATTAAAAAATTTATTCTAAATTAATGTGCAATAATTATATTAAATATAATATATTCAATAAAAAATTAATTTTATTAAAAAATTTAAAATGGAAATAAAATTCTTAATAAAACCATCCCTCTATATAATAGTCAAGCCAGTAAAATTAAGCTAACAGCTAATTTCTTCACAGAAGGTTAATATAGTTAAAACGTCTGACTAATCTTGCTGTATAAATCTTTCGTTTGCGCATCTCGATATGAACCAAAAAATAGTCCGACAGCGGTCAAACCTCGATAACCACTTCTACTACTCGCTTCAGCTTTCACCTTATTCATAGCAGCATTAACACCATCCACCCACTTAAAATTGCCTTCGCCACCAGTAATTTCATGCCATATCTTGCTAATTCCTCTAGGAACCTTGACTTTCTCACCCTCAAAGGTAATAACGCTCCCCCCTCCTAGCCCATGCACTTTAAGCTGACCGGCCTTAAGCTGTTGAGTGATCATACTATAAACTTCACGCAGCTTACTTAAACAAACAGCATCTTGGTCAAACTGCGTGATATTAGTAAATGCTTTTTCTACATACTCTGAACTGTTAAATCCAAGGTAGGCAAGCTGAAAAAATTGGACTTTATTTTTTCAATAAAGCCAATCGACCCAGGATTAGCTAACACTTGCTGAACATATAGGGCCGGGTCTAACCCTATTACTTTTAAACGTTTGTAGTTTGGACAAAACTCATCGAAATTCTCAAGCACTTGCTGAAGGTGCTCTTTCTGATTAGAGTCAAAAGCTGTTAAATATTGAAAAAC